>NZ_JAFNOO010000001.1:0-397281 GCF_026536185.1 Gilliamella sp. B2838 | reverse complement strand
GGACGGTGTTAGTGGCGTATTACTTAAAGAATGTGTCTTGTAATGCACAAGCGAAAGCGATAGGTAAAAGGCCTCACGACATTATCAATATTTTGAATCAGGCACAAAGTTTTGTGGGTGGAAATATTTATCCATTTTTCAATAAAAGTAGTAAAAATGTTAAACATTGCAGTGAAAATGCTTGACATTGCGCAAATAAGCATATATAATTAGTCCATAATCAAAATTTAAACGCATAAAAAAGCCCGCTAGCAATAGACGGGCTTTTTTGTTATGTGATTAAAATTGATATTACCTATCTAATTGCTTTAACATGAAGTTGTTTAATTTAAAATATTTTCATTATATATTTTGGCTGTCTTTAATTTTTTTATTAAAAGATAATATGCTTTGTTTATCATTTATTAGTTTAATGGCATGCCTAGTTTAATTATTCGTTATCTTTAATGACTACTTTCTGTTTTATTGCACCACCTTTTTAACACGAAAAATTGAATAAAAAACAATAAAAATATAATGTTAATATATTTGTTATTGGTTAGTATTTAAAATCGTCATTTTATTACACTCCAATATTGTGATAATGATCCTATCCTTTGAATTGTTTTAAACGATATTGTTTGATTTATAATTATTTATTTTATTTAGTAAATCTTATAATAAAATCATAAAGTAACATTTAACCAATTCCATCAAAATTAAAAATGTTTATACCTTTCTATTTGTACAAATTATCGTTCTTATTATCTCAATCAGATCGCGTAGATTGATTATAAAAAATAATTACTAGTTTATAGTTAGGATAAATAGGATTTTCCTGCTTAATATTATTTATCGATAAATAAGTTATTTTAGTATCAAACAATTGAGTACTAATCAAACCAATTTAACATTGGTGTTTTAGTTTATGTTTAAAAAAACTCACATTATACCTATTCGAACATCATTCATTTTAATTATCTAATTCAAAAACACTTATAAGGTTAAACATATGCCAATCAAAGATCCCGATAATATCCATTGGATAGTTGTTGTATATTTATTTTTTGTTACGTTACTTGGCTCATTAGCCAGTTATTGCTATCACTTACTTAATGGTCATAAGTTCTTTTTGTGGACGTTAATTGCTCAAATATTTATATCGATTTTTGCGGGTGCTTTGGTCATCCTTATTGCTAGTTATTTCAATTGGGCTTTTGAAATGGCTGGAGGAGTTGCAGGTTTGGCAGGCTGGTCAGGCGCTAATTTAATTAAAATCCTAGAAGAAAAATTACTTAAAAAAATGAAAGATAATGATTAATAAGTTATTTTTATAGATTATTGAAATAAATTAATCACATAATCAATGTAATAAATTATTCTAAAAATTATTGATTATTTTTTTACTATTTATTGATAGTTAATAATGTTCTTTTTTATTTCTTCTGATTCCCATCAATTATCTAAAAAATTTCAATGCAATATACAGATTTATAACACTAAACAATATTAGGACAATGTAATGATTATTAGTGAAAAAGGGTTAGAACTTATCAAAAGTTTTGAAAGTTTAGCGGTCAAAGCCTATAAATGTCCAGCTGGAATCTGGACCATTGGTTATGGTCACACCAAAAATGTGAAAGAGAATGACAGAATAAGTCAGGCACAAGCTGAATGTTTTTTAATGCAAGACTTATATCCAGTTGAGCAGTCGATTAATAAATTGGTGAAAGTTAAGTTAAATCAAAACCAATATGATGCGTTATGCTCATTTGTATTTAATGTCGGTGTATCAGCATTTAATCAATCGACTTTATTAGCAAAATTAAATATTGGTGACTACCTTGGTGCATCGAAAGAGTTTTGTCGTTGGAACAAAATCACTGTTAATGGTGTTAAACAATTATGCATTGGTTTAGCTAATCGTAGACAAGCTGAAGAAGATTTATTTAATCATTTCTAACTAATCTTTTAGGGAAATAAAAATGGCAAAAATTGCAGGTGTTTTTATGTTTCTATGCTTGTTATTAATTTGTTTGTATATAAAACAAATCCAGGTATCTAAACAAAGGTTAGAACAAGTTCAAGAACTGACTAATAAGCTTTCTCAGCTTGAACAGAAAACGATAAAAGATAATCAAATTATTGCTAATAACGAAATTACAAAACGAAACCTTGAAAATCAATCCTTAGAATTGCAGGAAAAAATTGATGACTTACTTAAAAATAACCAATGTGCTAATGAGTATGTTCCTAGTGATATTACTAACAGCTTGTACGAAAGAGCAAAAAGTTTACATCAATCGACCAATATCCGAAAGCTTATTAACTGATTGCTTACCTGCTTTACCACCTAAACCATTAACCTTTGCGAGTAGTCTTAAATATAACGAACATTTGCTCAATGTTATTGAAAAGTGTAATCAAGATAAAAGGGCAATCCGAGCTTTAAACCAATAAGGTGGTTGATAGAAATTAGAATGATATATCAATAACTTATTAATTTAATTTCTGTTTTTCTATAGCGGCGTAAGGTATCAAATAAAAATACCCAGTTTTTAATACATATTTTAACACCCTTTCATAGCGTGGTTTTAACGGGTTAATTGACTTAAATTTATACTAAATTAACTCGTTATATTAATGCTATCCCCCATTTTGGTTGGCAGTCAATGCAATAACCCATTCTTTTAATCAAAAAAATGAATAGTAAGTTGTTTAATAACAACTTCGCTATCTACCTATCGATATGACTGGCTATTATTTTACTAAATAGTGAGTCATTTTCGATTATTACCTTGTGTAATAACATTAGTAAAACCTTGCGAAATAAACTTTTATTCAAAGTTGAACGCAAATTTCTTTTTAATTTAAATAACAAATAATGGAGAATTTTATGTCAAATTTACAAGATCTAATTCAGAACAGTAACTTAATTTCAATGGCTGACATTGAAAAAATGATTAGTTTAGAAGCAGTTACCATTTATAAGAAATACATTGAAAAAACCGGCGATTTTAGTAATCAGCGAGAAGCTCGCCCAAATAATTTCGCTTTAGCACTGTTTATTAATAAGTTAGTTCAAGAAGGGTTGCATAATAAATGTACTGGTTTGTTTTATTTAGCATCCCCTAACAATAACTTTGAGCATATTAAGTATAGTATAATCGGTGACAATGTTATAGATCGATATAGCGATTACCCAACAGTTCGATATGATGGAACAAAAATCGAAAGTCGTGCAGATCTTTATGATCATCAAATCATTGATGGTTCATTAGACAAGGATTTATGTTTGGTATTTATGATGTCTAAACCTTCTACTTATGGATTTGATTGGGGCGGAGAAGACGAAGTAAACCACGTACATGCATTTTCTTCTGCTGGTAATGCAGATTTCTTCGACCAAGCTATCTTTAAATGGAATAATGGTAAAAATGCTGCTGTATCAAAATCTGAAGATCCACAAGATCCTGTCGGTGTTTATGTTATTCATGTTGATGGAACTTCATTAGATTACCGTCATCGTGCTGTTAATTTAACAAAATATGTTCCGCGTTCATGTGCTAAATTCTGCCCATCTTTATTAAATTATAACACTATTAAAAATCCAGGTAACGGTACAATGAAGATGTATGCTACATTTAGTAGTGGAATTGAAGGAAAAGGTTTAACTCCATCTGAAATTACTAAGATTCAACAAATTTTTACTGAATTCGAAGCATATCTATAATCATTAATTTATTTTTAAATTAAAAACCCACAATTATTGTGGGTTTTTTCTTGCTAATAAATGGCTAGAAAAAGATTTTAACTTTATGATTATAATTTAAATTATCAAATAACTTTTCATTTATTGCTTAATGCTAACTAATAAAGTGAAAAAGTGCATGTTTTAAAACGTGGTATAGAAGCTTTTAAGTGCAGCTACAAATAGGGTATAACCACCTATCTACCATAAATTTAAATGATTAATTCTAGTAATGATTGTTAAATATTTTAGGCAGCAATTACGATGTTTTTAAAAGTACAATTCAACCCTCAAGTGTAAAAATTTAAAAAAAGTATGCTTACATCACTATTTAATAGCTAAACATTAAATGAATTAAAGTATTACTTGTTTCAAACTAGGTATGCTTTATCGATAAGTTATCCTCAATAAAAATCGAAGTTTATAATCATTTTTTCGCGTTTTAGCAAATTAAATTAGGCTAATCAAAAAATCCAAGCTTTTTTTAATTAGACGTAATTATATTGTCTTAAAAATAATTTATATATCAAAAACTATAAAACTCATATTTTCAAATAGATAGAACAATACAAATTTGTATGGTGGAGGATGATATCTTCTTATTTATGAAAAGTAATATCAGATCTAATTTAATTATTTAGCTATATTTTTTATATGAATAACAAAGGTGAAAATAATATGACAAATTCAAATGAAACATTAAATGATATACCGTATCAAACAAACACGCTTCCACAAAATTTTTATGATGTAAAAGAGGATGGCTATTATATTTGTAATAGAAATGGTGAATATGTTTTAAAAATCGATAAAGACGGTAACTTTCATTTTATCAATAAAGAACCTTCAGCATTTACTAATACCCCGAATAATGGTTTTTCGATTATTGATAGGTTAGGTAATGTTGTTTTTAGAATTGATGAAAACGGATTTTCAGAATTTAAAATCAATCGCCAATTTGCTCTCAAATTGAGAGTGATTTTAAATCAATTATAACAACATAGATCATCAACATCGATGTCTAAAAAATAACTTAAAAATGTTAAAAGCAAATCATATGGTTGTATCTGCTATTCATTTTAGGTTTTTTAGACTGAAATTGAATAAAAGTAAAACAGGTTTATTTAGTTACTTGTTTGTTATAACAAACCTTGTTTAATTTGATAACTGTATTTTGCTTTTTATATATAACTAAGGACAAATAGCAATTATGGTAAATTTAAACGATTTATTGGATCCTGAAAAGTCAATACCAGAAAATTTTTCATTCAATAATACTCAAAAAAATGGTTTTACTATTGCTGATGAGCAAGGCAATGTCTCTTTCAAAATTGATGAAGAGGGTAATACAGAATTTAATATTGATAAACAATTTGCTGCTAAATTAAAAACATTAATCTATCCACCTGATTCAGGACTTGCTGATATTAATCATATTATTACTTATGGTCAATCACTAGCAGAAGGTTCAAATTCACTACCAATTCAGACACCAACTAGTTTTTCATCGTCAGCAAAAATGTTTAATCATGGTATCAAAACACGATACGCTTCGCAAAATAAATACCAGTTCTTAGACAATCATCGTGAGTGGCAGAATGGGGAGAATGGTGAAACACCTGCTGCAGGCACTGCAGATATGTTTCTTCGTGAGTTTGATAAAAAATCATTAAAAAATAAATGGATACTTTCTTCTTGCTGTGCAAGAGGTGGCAAGTCTATATCAGAGTTATCTAAAGGTACTGAGTACTATAATTATATCCTTGAAGATGTTAGAAATGGTATGCGTTTAGCAGTTGAACAACGAAAATCATATAGGGTGATGGCAATTACTTGGACTCAAGGTGAGTATAATTACGGTACAGGTATTAATCAATATAAAAAAGCCTTGAAACAATTACGCACTGATCTTATTCAAGATATAGAGGCGATTACAGGTGATGATTATTCAGATTTACCATTTATTATGTATCAAGTTTCTTCCTCTTATTCTAGTAAAAATTCAAAAGATTATCCAGATGTTGCATTAGCAAAATTAGAATTAGCGCTTGAAAAAGGTAGTGGATTTTATCTGGCTACACCTATATATCAGTTGAGATATCATGACGAATGGCATTTGTTAGGACCAAGTTCTAAGTTATTAGGTGCCTATTACGGTTATGTTTTGAGTAAAGTTATATCGGGTGAAGATTGGCAGCCATTACATCCAATTTCTCACACTATCAACGGTAAATTTTTAAACCTGAAATTTAATAAATCTGGTTTAACATTTGATAAACCTGAATATTTCGAAAATATAAATTTAACTATCCCAAATAGAGGGTTTTCAATAAAAAATTCAGTGGGCGAAGAAATTATAACTAATGTTGAACGACTTAGTGATGATAATAATTGTGATACGCTTCGTATAGAGTGCAAAGAGAGCCCAAAAAATCTAATAATTACTTATGGTTTTTTCGATATAGAGAATCGGAATGCTGGTGAGTTGCATGATAATAATAACATTGTCTATCGTATAGGTAATGAAGATTACCATTTATATAACTGGTGCGTTATTTTTAATTACCATTTAAGCGAGCAACAAAATTAATTTATTTTGATTAAATCCTAAAACTAAAATATCGATTTTAATCAAATTTTTTAAACAACAAAAATAAGTGGAGAGTTTTTATGTCAGGTTTAGCAATTAAAGTTTCAAATGTCGATTGGAATAAAAATAATTTAGGTTCTGTTAATTACGGTAGTGATAATGGTAATAATATTAATAGAATTACTACAGTGAGTGAAAAAGCTTATGCAATTTATGAAGATTATATTACCAAGTCAGAAAGACCAGATAGTCAGTGTTTATTATTACTTATTAATGACTTAGTAAAAGAAGGATTAGAACAAAAATGTAAAGGATTATATTATCTTTCATCAAAATATCAAAATATCAATCATATTAAGTATAGTGTAATAGGGAATTATAACTTAGACTCTTATGCAGATCCCATGATTTCAGTTAATGGTATTCAAGCTAATGAAAATGTTAGTCTATTTGATCACTATGAGTATGATCTAGGAAATGTTGATTCGAATCTATGTCTGGTTTTCATGATGTCTCAAGCTTCAACTCGTGGTATTGAGTGGGGGGGAGAACAATATGAAAATTATGTGCATTCATTCGTTTCTGCTGGAAATGCTTCTTATCTTGAAGGAGTCATATTTAGATGGGGTAAGGGGAATGATAAAATCGAATTAGTAGAAGATAATCAAAAAAATGATGGTGTTTATGTTATTCATATTAATAAAAATAAGCTAGTATATAAACATAAAGGAAAAACAATCAATAAAACACTCTCTGAGCAATCAAAATCTAAGTTTTGTCCTCGTTTAATGAATTACAGAACCATAAATGACCCATCAAAGGGGACAATGAAATTTTATGCTACATTTAGCCGAGAAGATTTAACTGCCGCTGATATCAATAAAATCCATGAAATTTTCACAAAATATGAACATTTACTTTAAACTATAAGTTTGTACTTACATTTAAAGTCCATACCTTGGTATGGGCTTTTCTTCTCTATAAGTTCACCATTTATTGTCATTATTAAAGGGATAATTTTATATCGTTATCCAAGCTCTTGCACTTCACAATTTTCTACTCCTCTCAACTAGGTTAACATTCTAATTGTTATTAATAATCATGATGTTATTCTTTTCATAATCTCTTCACACAAATTTAGTGTTTAGCTTTTTGCTATATTACTAAGATTTCACTTGTTTTACTCATATTAGATAAAAAGTTTTCAGTGCCCCTTAATCTCTTTTATATTAAAATCTATATTTAATTGGTATCTCATTAATTTTTTAATCCTATCAAAACAATTAACTCACAATCATTGACATATTTTTAGATAAGAGCAAAAAGTACTTACTAATGATTCGTTATATTTCAATTTAAACAGATTGTTATTGATTGCTTTAATACTGTTAGTTGATATTTAGCTTAAATTTGATGAGTATGATATAGCTATCCCAATGTTGGGACAGCCTAACTTATTTTTTATATTAAATTGAATCTATTTAAAATATTTATATTGTTTAACAAGTTAGCGATCATCGTACAATCGTTCAAATTCTTTAGTCGTTATCGATTCGCCGTAATGAGGAACTGTGTATTTCAGCATGTGTTCTTGCTGAATTTTATCGAATGTACCTGTAGCATCACTAATGATGACTGGAAAATAGCCTTTGTCTTGAGCTTCACGAAAAGTCGATTCTACACAAACATTGGTCGCGTATCCTACTAAATAAAGTGTTTCAATACTATTGTTTCTAAGGTAAATGTCTAAATTAGAACCAGCAAAGCCACTTGATCCGGTTCTACCCATTACAATAAATTCTTCATTTTTTGGTGTTAATGTTTCATAAAATTGCGAATTAAAACTATCGACAGGAAATGTACCAAAGTGACTAATTGCATGCCTTAGGCCTGTTTTTCCATTGGCTAACTCTGGATAACCTTTTTGAAATCTCAAACCACAATGGATAATTGGCATGTGAATTTGCCTTGCATAAAATAAGCTTGATTCAATATTTTTGATTGATTCTTCAAATAGATCTTTATCTTTAAAGCTTTGGTATAAATGCCCAGAAGGATGAAGCCATTCATTTTGGCATTCGATAAGAATTAATGCAGATTTTTTAATATCTTCTGTTTTTGATTTTAACCTAGGCACATTTGTATCCATAAAATATCCTTATAAAATATGTTGTTATGTTTAATTTAAACACCTCATCATTATTGATATTTGGTGTTTATTTTTATACAGGTATGCTATTTTACTGATATAAACATATTTTGCAATTTATTTACAATAATTGTAGTTAAATTACAATATGGGTGAATTGGTATGGTAATTGATTATCAATTTTTAAAAACATTATTTAGTGGTGTTGGGAAGGTATCTCAGATAACAGCAATACCAACACGATAAATTCCTTATAGGGAAGGCAAAGGTGTTGTAAAAAGTCTTACTAAAGGAGAAGCGCAAAAATAGATAGGATAGCTATTTCAACATTAAAAAAAGCTTTTCATTAAATAGGTTACAGATGAAGGATCCATTTTAAAAACAACCAAACTAAAAGAAGTCAAAAGTATCGAAATGGTGAAATTCACATTAAAAAAGTTAAGAAAACAGAGCGTATTAATTAAAGTATCTACACTTTTTGATATAACAAAATCAGGTCATCATATTGGCTAAAATATACGGTGGTTTTCACTTTATGACCCTGTTTTTTAGGTGCTTTAGCGATAAATAGTGATCTCACCCAGTTGAAGAACATCAAAAAATACTAGCATAAAACCACCAGGCAAAATTATTGGGTTTGATACCTTGTTCCATAACAGGTTGATGCCACTGCATTATTTTTCACTCCCAACAGTTGGTAATGTTGAAATAAGTGTACAACCACATGCACATTTACATCCGTCAACAGCAACAGGAGTATTAAACATTAGCCATGTAGCATTGCCTTCAATGATTGGATTTATACCATGGCCTGGTTTAGGGCATGAGACTTTATCTCCAACTAAAGCAACAGGCTTACCGGCAAAATCGGCTCCGGAAGTACTAATCACGTTGCCACCATGAGTGTGTCGATCACCCAATCTAATGATCCCTTTCATTAATCTTTCCCCCTTATTATTTTTCAGCACCTATTTCACAACGAATCCTATCCCATCCTTGATAAGGCTCAATTTTGATATTTTTGGAAGCTTCAACACGTTCGATATAAGCAGGATCATGATAAATTTCCCAGTACATCCCACCTAATTTGACAGATTCATCCTGAATTGGGTGACGTAAAATTTGATATTCTTGTTTTAGATCAGAATGTGGATTAAAAAAAACGGTTTCCCCAAATATCACATCCCCATTTTTTAAAATAAAATAACCTGTATTACCAGATATTGTGATTTTATGGTTATATGCAGAAGAGTCTTTTGGGTGAATATCCTCAAAATTTACCGTTAAAGGTTTATCATCTATTCCAATAAAGCGTTCTATCTCATCACCGGATACTGCTGAGTAGCTTGGCACAGTACCTTTAATAAACGTGTTACCGCCATCGAGTGAATACATGACTGCGGTTAAATCTTGCGTAGGAACTGCAATATATGCATGCCCAGGATTATAATATTCAAACTTTGGTAACTTATCTTTGGTGTAAAAAGTTTCATCAATGCGAGTGTGGATATTATTTTTATCATCGTGATACCAGATTAATCCTTCACAGTTTTCCCCTTGAAGCTCTAAATAACGCTCTGCATCATAGCGATACACCACCTGTCTTTTATCGCTTATATAGTAAAAGATGCCTTTATCAGGTCCCATCGCATATACTTCAGGATAAATAAGTTCATACCCGGGACGAGGTTTAGGTTGTGGCACGGTTAATCCTATGACTTCACTTTTTTCAGGTAACATTGAGCCAACCATTACAATCACGCCCCATAAACAGAGAGGGATAATAATAAAAAAGATTAATAAGAATTTACTTAATCGTGACATTATTGTACTCCTTTATTCATTAACCCTATCGATTGACGTAACTTAGCTTGCAAGTTTATTAATGGCGCATAGCGATTATAAATTATTTCGTACTGCTTTTTATTAATATCACACTGCCAATGGTACCAGCCTTTATAATCACTGGGCATCTTTGGCATCTCGGTTATATTACCTTGCCACCGTTCACCATTATATTGTTCACCGTCTTTCCAATATTCGACGTCTTTAGATGAAAGCACATCAACTTGAATATGGGAGCCAAATGGTTTTGGAGAGCGATAAATTCCGTTGGTGGTATCCATAAATAATTGATTTCCAACAACAACGGTTCCTTTAATCTGTTCTCGTCCAGGACGAGGAATATTAGAAAAACCATGAACATCGATTGATTTAAAAGTTCTCCCTCCATCTTGGGAATAACGAACTGTTGCGTAATCAGTACGAGGAATTAGAATATAATCCCCAACAGCATGTGCAAACGGTTCTGTTAATACCTCAGCCGAATGGATAGCCAACTCGTTATAAACCTGTTTTTGCTCATCGATATAATAAAGTTTGCCTTCGCAGTCAGAGCCGGTTAACTGCAAATAGCGATAGGCATCAAATCGGAATACTACTTGCGTTGGTGAAATTTGTCTTTTTTTATCTTCGCCTGGTAAGGGAATGATCGCACAAAATACCAGTAAAAAGGCGAAATAACAGACAGCTGTCCATATTCGCCAACGCTTAACAAGCCCAAGTATAGTGAATGAAGCTGTAATCAATAGATAGATAATTGCTAACATAGTTTACTCCGTTGTTAAATCAGGCTCAGGTAAATAAAACTGTACTTTTGGGTAAGTACTTAGTAATTCATATTTGTCTTTTAAAAGTTCCTGAGTTTGTGCTTGTATTCCTGCGTCAGTAGAACAAGAAGAAATATATTTATTAACGACAGTTTTTGGCATATGTTTTTCTGGATAACCCATTGATTCCTTTATTTCTTTAGGAAGCACTCCTTTTTTCATATACTCGATTGCTTCCTTATCAGTATTAGCAGGGTCACGCCAATCGGCATAATGTCGCCAGTTTTGTAATAGTGTTAAATTAGTGGAACAAATTCCTTTAACCAAACCAATCGCCAAATCGTATGCCATAACATGCTTTGGCGCCAATTTATTTATTTTGATTGCTAAACGATTTTATAAATTTAATGTGAAAATAACTAACTTAAAATTTATTATTTAATTGGTCAATTTTTGTTAACAGTGACACCATTACGGGTGTATTTCAAACGAGCTTTACCATCGGGCATAAAATAAGTTCCATATTTGACAAGTCCACCTTCTTTTAAATGGCAGGTTAGTTCATAAGCAAGGACCATGGTATCATGGTTTTTATCGTCGATATGGATATCAATAGAAGATAACCTAGGTTCATACTTTAATAGTGTTTGTTCTATTGCTCTCATCAAAATATAAGCTGATGAGGGTAGGGCTTGAAAGATGGTTGACATATCAGGTAAGCCATAATCGGGCATATGTTTTACTGCACCAGCCCGACTATTTAAGATACGTTCAATATTATCCATGACACTAATAATGGTTTGCTCATTTTCCGCCACATCGTCGATGGGGATGCCTGATTGAAAATAGCCATAAAGAATATCGTATAATGAAGCACTCATTTACTTTCATCCACTAGTTTTATAGTATATTGGCTTGCAATAATTTGCCGTGGTTTAGTGATATTTAAATCACTACGGGTTAATACCATTCGCCAACTATTTTCCTTTAAATTAGGGTCTTTATAAAGTGCGGCAATTCCCACAACCTCAGCTTTTTTATCAAAAGGAACATCAACAGAAACTGATGTGTTAGGTTTCAAAATCAATTCTTTACTCTCAATTAATGATTCCTTTAGTGCATCACTATCTTGGTTGACCAGATCCTGATAAGGAACGGAATTAAATGTTTTGTCATCCTTTAATTGATAAATACGAATAACAACAGGTGAAGAGCGGCTGTCATCATCCATATTTAATTCTGCTCTCGCAATAAAATCCAGATGTATTGTCCTAATATCCCATGAAAAAACAGAATTACTTAAGCCAACTGCACCTTCTGATACGCTTTGGGCAATTCCACAACCTGTTAATCCTATGGTTAATATACTTATTATCAAGACACTAATTAATCTCATACTTAATCCTTTTCTATTATGCAGCATAATCTATTCCAGAGTAGTGGCCTATGTTCACAGCAACTTCATCCTCAATCTTTTCATTAGTCGTGTTTTTTATTAATGATGCTGTTTGACCTAGACGACTATTGTTAGGCTTTAATTGACTTCGCGGTAAAAATCGACGTTGAATACAAAGTGTCATTTTGGCATCAACCTGATAACCTAAATAAGCGCGTAATAAAGCCATCAAATCACGATGTAACTGCCCTCCAGGCAGTAAATCAATCACTTGCTGTTCATACTGAGGCGTAATCGCAATATGAACGGTTTGATTACACTCTCTAAAACGAGAACCTAATACCGCCCCTCCATTTAAACTAACCGGTTGTACTTTATCGCCTAATTGTGCTGGGTTATCAATTGACTGCCAAATAGGGTAGAATTCACTTACTACTACTTTTGCATCATGTACTAAAACACGTACCAAGCCAACAATACCGTCAGCTGTACGTGTTTTTTGTGTGATTAAACCTAATAATGCCAAAAAACGTGATGCTGGCGTACCAATTTGTTCTACCGTGCCTTTGATACCCAGTCCAGTTAATCCAAGCAAACATTTTGATAATGGATCTTTTCCTCCACTTAAAAAACTCGCAGGATAATGATATTTTAACCAAATACGATAAAACTGAGTGATGGTACGATGATTAAACATATCCAAGAAATCAGTCATCACTTGATAGTTTTCTTCACGACGAATGATATTATCAAGTAAGCCCAGTGGTAGTACCGAGTCAACCCCATATAATCCTAAAAATCGCGTTCTTACTGTCGCGGGTCGATTAACATAAGGCGCTCTTTCGATATATTTTAGTTCACTAGCAGGAAAAGACATATCGATCGATGGTGCAAAACGCAAAGGATCGGCTGCGGGTGTTTCGTATTTGCCAAGTATAGGTTCATTTGCATACATTTGCTCAAGTAATTGACAAAAACGATAAAAATTCATTTTTGGCAAAACACTTTCAAGTGTTTGCATTAAAAGGCTGTTTTCGATATTTTGCTGTGATTCCATATAATTTTATTTCCTGTTGGTAAAGGAATAATAACTAATTTAGTGAATAAATTTACATCGGCATACAGGGCAAAAAATTGATGTATCAACTCACCAAAAAGCATGACATCGCCTTCACCGGCAAACTGATAACTATTGAGCGTAACCTCTATTTCTATACCTCGCTGTAGCATTCCTTTTTCGATACGCTTAATCATTCGATGAGAGACATTAACAATGCCCTCCAATCGTCGACGATTGAGTTCGTTATCGGTCCAATCATATAAAGCTAGCGTTCCTCGTAACACTTCTGCATTCATCAAGGAGAGATAATTCGGTGCTAAATGCGACAAAACGCGCCAATAAAAACGATCTTCAGTTGGCGGATAACATGGTAATGTTGGCGAACATAAATTGTGTACGCGGCTTATGCTGTTTTGAGCATGACAAAGTTCATCAATACGGGCATTGCGTAATACTTTACGCGGCAACATACCATTTGTACCGGTAATTTGTAATGATAATGTTTCGGTTTCTAACATTTCATCTTTATCCCAGATCTTACCGCCCAGAATTAACCAAGTTTCATGTAATCCTGATGCACCTTTGCGAACACGTGTATGATAATATCTTTCAGGTGCATCATGCCTTAACATTCCTCCTCGATGTTTGAAGCTGGTAAAAGGCACATAGTGATAACGACCATTACGGGTGATTGCCTCCACATGTTCAACAGAATAAACCTCGACATGTCCATCTTGACGAAGTAACGGCCTAAGTAAATACTCGCTCTCCAATTGGTTAACAACGATCGGATCTGCCTCTAATTCAAATAAATTGATAACAGGAACACAATGTAAACGGATATTGTCGTGATTAAACGGCATATCGGTTGGCCAATTTTGATTTAAAATGAGCTCAATATCGATATAACGGCAATGCTCTGGTACATCATCAATATTGAGTCCATGAAGATCCACAAACATAAATTTTTCACGAAAAGCGAAATATTCCAATAAAAGCTGATAGCCGGCAAAAGCATTATCTGGTTTTAACCATAACCGATCATCATCAGAAAAACCAACTGGGGTTATTTTGCCTTGAATTGTTACCCGATTTTCCGGGTTTGTTGAATACCGTAAATGCATGGAGGCAACTTGCTGCGTTAAAGCAAAATGCAATGTCGACGCAATGGGGCCATCAGCATTCAAATAAAGTCGTAATTTAGATAGATCAAGTTGTTCAAAATCTGCTAACTCACCAAAACTTAAACGCAAAGTAATCATACTCCGACCATCATGATGAAATCCTAAGTTAGCTTGACTAATTTTAATTGGTTGTAATAGGACATCTTGGGTTGTTCGGTAAGGGCATTTAGTGCCAGCTTGTCCAAGAGGCTCACTTTGTACTTTTAATCCTTCAGGAATGAGCTCTTGGCGCGATAGTGTTGCATAATTGGGTGTTAACTCGATAATCGATAATGAGGGGATTAAACGTAAATAATGTGGCCAAAGTAGGCTAACCAGGCTTTCAGTGAGTTCAGGCAAATCATCATCAATTTTTTGGCGTAAGCGGCCGGTCAAGAAAGCGAAGCCCTCAAATAAACGCTCTACATAAGGATCGCGATCACCTACTCGATCTAAATTTAGTTCACTTGCCCTGTCAGGATGAATTTTTGCAAATTCTTTTCCTGCTTCACGCAAATAGCGCATTTCTGATTCGTAATAGCGTAGAATTAGATCATCCATTGTTTGTCTCTTTGATTATTATTTATTATTCCTATCCAAATACCATGAATCATATTACATTACACTTAATGCTCTTGCGGGATCGAGTTGCATTAATTCATGATGTAACTGCTCAATTTGAGCAGAAAGATTTGGTTTTATACCATCTTTGAGATGATTTTTTTGTTTCATTAATCGTAGTAAACATCGTTTTACATCAAATAACAATTCCGGTTCCCATTGTAATAACGTGATACTTTGTTGTTGTTCATTAAGTCCAATTAACAGTTTTAGTGCCACATCTTGTTGACCAAATTGTTCAGCTACACGTGCTTGGGTGTATTGTAGAAAATATCGTTGCTTAGGAGAGCGTAATGACGGTAAATTTTGTAACCATTGAAACGATTTCTCTAAATTTTCAGTGTGTGCGAGTTCTAATGCTTGTTTTTCAATCTCATTCCAATCGTTTTCGCCCGATACAGCAATTTGTACCATACTTTCACCTTCATCTAAATGGTGAATACGGGCATTGTTACTTATCCAACTTAGTGTTTCATCATCGGCAAATGGCATCCCATTTTCAAAACAAAGATGTTCAACGCCGTTTAACCGTTCTAGCATCAAACCAATATCAG
This sequence comes from Gilliamella sp. B2838, assembly GCF_026536185.1. Taxonomy (NCBI): domain Bacteria; kingdom Pseudomonadati; phylum Pseudomonadota; class Gammaproteobacteria; order Orbales; family Orbaceae; genus Gilliamella; species Gilliamella sp. B2838. Next base: position 381,409 of record NZ_JAFNOO010000001.1, on the reverse strand, counting down.
TTAGATAAATATCAGCCCAAGATTGATAAGGTTCTCCCATTTTTTGTAATGCTATTATGGTTGCACGTTGTAAATCTAACCAAAAGTGATTGGCACTTTCGGTGAATGCAGCCTCGGCTCGTTCAAAAAGATCATGCCATTGTTGTTGAATAATTAAACGACTAATATGTTGTTTGAGTTCTGTTCTTGGTGCTGGCAATCGTGTTTTCCCACGATGATCCGCTGGTGGTAAATCATTTATGGTATCCCAACGAATAACTCGTAAAAAACGCCCTGCTGCTAGGTAGCCTTCAGGTTTTTCGCGTAAAAAAGAAGCCATTTTTCTAGCTTGTTCGAGTAAGTCTCGTTGGGAGCTGATTTTGACTTCACCTTCGCCACGAATTGGTGTAGATAATGGTGGGGAAGGTGGTGGCTCCTTGGTGTTTTCTTCCGTCTTATTTAGGTTGGGCGCTTGCTTGATTCCATTTGTAAAAAAATGAACTAAAGCTGTTAAATCAGGGGCGCTAATTGGGTGATTAAGATCTTCATTTACAAATAACGTATTACAACAGGTATCAATCATGTTTAATGCTACAATAATACGTGTTAAACACGCTTCTGGTATCGGCTGTAATGGGGTCAGTTCATCAATAAATTTACTACTAGCTAACCACTCTATGGCATTTTTACGAATATTGTGACGGGAAGGGTAAATCGATTCACCAAATTTGTCCAATAATCCTGCTAGTAGCTCAACCCCATCAGCAAACCCTTCTGCACCATCAATATGTAAACGGGCCAAGCAATAATAAGTGGCGACACGAATATCTTTACTATTTTGTTTCAAGATAGTTTCGCTTTCTGTTGCAATCAGCGTGTAATTAATACCTGAAAGTTTAGTTATTTCTTCTTTAATCTCTTGAAAAGAATCAGAATATGTTAAATCTTCACCCGCTGGTTTATCTAAACTAATTGGCTGTAACCAATCCGCCCAATGTTGATTTAATTGTTGTGCTATGGATTCTTTTGGATCTTGCTGTCCAAAAAAACGGTTCAATAGTTGACTAAACATAAAAATATTCCATTTTTATAATACATCATTATTCAAATACATTTTGCGGCAATGAAAAATTCCGCAATTTTAACAATGTCAACGGACCACCACCTAATTGAGTGCGTAAAATAAAGCGTAGTTTACGATCATCGGGTGCATTCCAAATCAATTCATAACGACTTGAATCTAATGGTTTCACAGATGCTGATTCAAGTAGACGTATCCATGCCCAATCACCACTATAGTACTTATAAAGACGCATTCCAGATGCATCACTACTCCAACTCAATTGTGAAGAAAGTGAATAGCCATCGCCTGGCCAGTTAAAGCGTTGCCATGTTGGAATTTGATTAAAATACTCTAATTTTTGTTTATTAATTACCAATTCAGAACGCGCGATGTTATTTCCACTGCGAGGCATGATATCAAACGACAAAGCAACATCACCACTTGATAATATTTCTGTTGCAATTTGATTAAATAGTGTTAAAGCTTCAAGGAATTTAGGTGAAAAATTTAAGCCCTGCGCATTAGCTGTATTCACAACCCAGCTTCCACCTTTCTTCTCTAATACACCACTTAATTCACTGATAATAAAACGATCGATAATTCCAGTGTCAGGTCGTAAAAAGCGCGCTAATTCCGCTAACGATGCATCATTTTCTCTGTCTTTAAATGGATAACGGCCAGAAAACGATTTTTCCCATTGACTTGCCACATAATTATTCCATAGATCGTTAAAGCTTGTGGCGGCAGGCTCTAAAACGACTTGCCATGCTTGTTCTAAAGGCTGTTTAAATAAATTGTAACCAAACCCAGACCACTCCTCACCAAGATTTGCCGCGATTAAGTTGCCATAATCGCGTGTTTCAGTTAAATCGACAGAAGTCCCTTTAAAAACGCTTTTTGCTAATTCTTGCATTCTTGCTTGAGGATCTGCGCTGTTTGTAACATTTTGTAACTTGAGGCGAACTTGTGTCACTCTCAGTAAATAAGTTTGCAAAGAAAGTCCATTAGTATTGTCATTTTTTAACAAGTTGTTCACAGGTGAAAAAGTTGCTGTTAATGGACCTGATGCTTCATTATTTTTAGGTAATCCTGTTTGAGATTTACTCCCCATAAGTTCTTGTGCTGAACGAATCAAACTGTCGGACAATCCATCCCCGGTATATGCCACTTCTGATTGGTATTTCACCACATTCATAAGCGCAATTAATGGTGATTGTCTGGTATCAGCCAGTAAAGTGAGTTGCTCAATGACATCCGATACATTATCGGCTTTATGCCACTCAATTGTATTTAAAAATTGTAACCAAGCGGCACTATACTCACTAAAATAACGTTCAGTAAGTTGTTGTTTTAACGTTTCGGGCGAAATAGATGATGTTGATGCATTTACCCCATCACTTAATACCCAATCGATTTGTTCTTTACGTGACTTAGCAATATTATCAATTTCATCTTTGATGGTATCATCCCAAGCTTTTCGGGTATAGACACCAGGTACATCCATATCATTCGAAAAGAGTAATCGGCTATCTAAACCTTCAAGCAATTGATTTAAGTTTTGATTTGCATAGTGCTGGCTTGCTCGCTGAATCATCTCTTGGTAAAGGGTATTTACCGCATTTTGTACACCAATATTATTAATCAAAATTTGGCGGACGTCTTTAATCAAACGCGGATTGCTAGATAGTGCCCAATCAGGATGCATATTGAGTACTTGTCCCCAAAAACGAACCAAATCCGGCATTAAACGTAACCAATCACCATCATTTACTCCTTGAGGTGCACGCCATATTTCACTAGCAAATTTGCTTAAATAATCTCCATCACTTTTATCCGGATGATTCATCATTAAATAAGCTTTCAATGCATCGTATGCCGATTCTACCAGTTTATTTCGTCTAGGATCATTTGGTGGTAATTCAGTCAGTAATGTTAAGTACTGAGTTATATTGTCATAAAATGGCGTTGCAATATTGCGTGAATTGGTTGCACGATAGGTAAGCCACAATTTATTTAATAGCTCATTATTATGATTTAAGCCAAATCGATACGATAATGGTGCACCGTGTTGTTGCCGAAAAAGTAACTGTTCTAAACGTTGTTGTAACTGGTATTGAGTTTGCAATTGAACCGTATAGTTTTGCGTTACTGAATTATCAGCTTGTTTAACCAATTCGACGCTATCATTGATTAGTGATGCATTACGGAAAAATGAAGTCAGTAATGCAACACTTGTCACTGTCATTACAGCAATTAAAGCGTAACAAGATAATAACCCCCATTGAATCCCCATTCTTCGTCCAAATTGTAAATTTGCATCATCACTAATTGACTGCCATGTTGGTGTCATTAACAATGAATGTTCAAAAAAAGAGGAATCGTGATTTGAATTTTGCTGGTTAGACATAAAAAACAGACCACGAACGCAAGGAGAGAAACGGAAGGAAGTCAGCAGGGTCAAGTAACGTTTAATATTAGTGATATCACCTTTAACTAAATTTTGGCTAATTTGCAATAAAAAGGCGTGACAAACATTCTTTTTGATTTGTTGTATTCCACGTTTACTACAATCTTTGGCTAATTGATTAAGTGATAAATCAACAGACTCCATTGACTCTTTTTTTAACGTTGAAAAGAAAATGCCAACACTTTGTTCAATGCGCCCAGCTTGTGACCACTCTTCTTTTTGCCTTGCAACTAAATAAAGTGGTGCCGACCAATTTAAAATTTTATTTCGTTTATGTAACTGGACTACTGCTTTTTCGAGAGCTAATTGATGTTGCCGTGTATTATCTAAATAATGCTCAGGTAAAGCCCAAATTAAGGCATTAATTGGTTTTCCCCAAAAAGGCACACAACGAGAAAGTTGTTTTTTTAAGGCTTGCAACCAAGGAGTATTGACCTCATCTTGTATATCTCCACCATAAATCATTAACGTCTCATCACATAATTGCCAGCCTTCAGCCGTTAAATTTGGTAATAAAGCTTGAACATCAGAAGCAGAGCCTAATACTAAACATTTGCGAATTTTATAGCGCCAAAAGATGCCGTAGCGACTATAAAAAAACTTAACTATTTCATCGAAAAAACCAGTCTTTTCGGATTTTTTTGTTTTTTTATCATCAGTATCAATATGACTTTTATCCATCATTTTGAAGTTGAATTTTATTATTTTATTTAATGACAAAAATATCAAATTGTTTAGATGCGATAATACCAATGCAATAATGATTACGACAGTTGTTGCTAACCATTTATCGCCATTGGTCGTAAAAAAAGAAAAACTGTTTTGCCAAATAAAATAAATAACGATAATTGCAATCAGAAATAACAATATCATCCAAGTTATAGTGATTTTTTTCATTTGTTCTATTTTCCCTGCAAATATTCAACAACTTGAGCACTAATGTTTGGATTACCGACTATCACAAACTGTTTATTCTTAGTTGTTAGTGTGTTTTCTACAGCTAAAGCTAATGCCAGCCAATAAGTACTATAACCTACAGAACCAATCGAGGTATCGATATTAAAAATGCCGTTTGGTTTGAAATCAATGTCATTAAAGTGATTCATGATTTGAATATTAATGTCGTTTGATATACCGCCATACCAAACACCGTCAAAACGTTTATTATCTGTATTTCCCCACAATAGAGCTTTATCTATTGTTTGACTTAATGAATCTGTCTGTTCACTACGGCACACTTTTACTAAAGGTAACTGTAAGGTTGATAAAAATGGTGTTTTAACTGCGCGTTCGCCTGCTAATAGCATTAATGATGCAAATTCGCCTTCATTTTTTGTTGGGGAATTAAATAAATGAGCACTAATAACAAGTAGCAAATCGTCATCATGATCACTATTGTCTAGCCATGCTTCTATAAATTTAGAACTACTTTTAGTGTCTTCAATTTTAAAACTCGAAGTACGAATAAGTGAACCTACCGTTTGTGACCATAGGTTTTCAAGATTCTCGATTGGACTTGTTGAATCAATAAAAAAACGCACATGAATGTTCAAATCCGATGGTAACTGGTTAAAATAAGATTTGTAATGCTGTTGCCATTGTTTAAATAGTGGCTCTAATCGTTCATAAAAATCACCACTATTTACATTATTAGGTAAGGATAATGCACTATGTGGAATAATACTACTACCACTTGGATGACGCTTAGTAATCAGTGCAAATCGGTTATTAACAATACCGTTGGCATTATTATATTCACTATATTCGGTGGTAAGGTTGTAATACAAAACATATAACCCACGCCTTGCGTAGTTAACCAGTTGTTGATAGCGTATATCTCGGTAAGCGTTCCATTGTTTAATATAGGTTTCTCGATAACCTCTATAATAAAGACCATACAAAAATATAAACACCCAAATTAAAACTGGTAAGACTAATGCTCCGAATACAAATAATAAATTAGCTATGGTGTAAAAAAAGCTCAATACAAAGGTAGTGATGCATCCTATTATAACAAAAACGATTAATAACCCCCCAAAAAATAAAAAGTTAAATTTCTTGGGGTTAGGTAGGGTGGGGGGTAATGATGTTAAATCAACAGACATTAACCTTTCCCCACATTAGTTAGCGATGAAATTAACACACATCCACAAGCAGCATGGTGACCATCTAACGCGACGGGCTTACCCTGATCAAGAAAGGTTGGCTCTCCCTCAATGATGGGATTGACACCATGATCTTTTTTCGGGCAACTAACCATATCTCCGATGCGCGCTAAGGGCTTTCCTTGAATAATTGTTGTTGAGGAGGCCGAAATAACTTTGCCACCATGATCTGTCGAATCGCCTAAGCGAATAACGCCACGCAATTTACCCATTGTTTATTTCCTATTATTTTTTATTTTATAATTAATAATGTTTGTATTCGCAAGCAACATTAATCTTTAATACTGTTAAAAAATACCTAATACCGCCAATTTTTTAAATAACATTACTCCCTTTGTGCTAAAAAAAATGCATCATCAATAATTTCAATTTTGTTTAGTATATGCCACTCTTTGTCACCGGCTTCCTTGGCAAAAAATGCACTATAACGCGCTTGTTTTTTGCTTAAAATCTGTTCCATCCTTTTCCCGTATAATTTTTTGATAAAGGGCATATTGGCTTTTAACCAGTCATCAGGCAAATTCTCGATGGTAAAATCAAAATAGACTCGTTTCCTTTTTCTCCCAGAAATATAGGTAATATCTTCAGTAGGAGGCATATCCTCATATGAATTTTTAAGACTCTGCACAACAATCCGACCAAAACAAAAGCCATCAGACTTTCCTTGACGACGAATATGCTGTTGTCCTAACGGGGTTAAACTATAACGATAAATAGGTTTGCCATCATCTTTACCGGCAGGCTCTTCGCTAAATAGCCCCATCTGAGCAAAAGCATGTAATGAATTGTTTAGAATATTATTATATTTGATATTAATTGATTCAGCAGGCGGAGATAGGGTATTTATTGATGTATAAGGATAAACGCCTTTCCCCGGAAAATATAAACAAAACCCTTTATCACCATTAGGGTTAGATGCATCAAACTCTTGTTGAATTTTCTCTTTAAAATGCGCAAAGTCACACTTGGTGAGTAAAAACACTATCCCACCAAGTATTAATATTACGATTATTCTCATATTCATGATGTACCTCTTATCTATCGTTATTCTTAAGTTTAAATTATAAATAAACTGCTGTACAAGCAGACCTATGCTTGGTGCTCAATATTGTAGGGTGGATACATTTTATCCACTAAGTCATACTGTTTTTCAATTTCGGCCAATTCTGCTTTCGAGCGGGCTTTCGATGCTTTATCAACACCTTCCGGCCAGATAATCGGTGAAGCAAAACGAGGGTTGATCTCATGTGACCAATGTGTTGGTTGTACTTCACTTTCATAACTTAGTTCACGTGCAAATGACATATACTCCATAATCCACAGCCATTCATCATAAAGTACAGGTTCATCACATACTAAAAAATAATCAATTACTTCAAAGGTACCGGGTTTACAGGCTGCTAACCATAATTCGTTAACAACCCCTTTATGGCGTGAAAACGCACTTAAATTATCCCACTCAAATACTTTAATATCGGGAGTTGCCATTCGTATTAAGACTTTCCATGGAAACCAAATATAATGTTTATTCAATTGTGGGTCGTAAACATAGACTTTACCGGTTTGTCGATTAAAACGGACCGGAATATCGGCAGGTAACATTAAACTGCGAATGGTATAACCAGTAGCATAAATACCAAAGCTTGGTATAACAATAGCATTAAAACCTACCGCCAAAAGGGCTACTCCGATACTTCCAGTTCTGGTTATAGATACCACTATAGCGTATAAAAAAATACTGGCAATAATTAGTCCAACAATAAAAATTAATAATCCAATTAAGATATAGAATGTTCTATCACTGTTACTAAATCGTCCCACTTCACAATAGGTATCATCGGCATAACGCATCCCTTTTAAACAAGGTCTCCCTTGTTTATCTTGCTTAAAGCGTGTTCCTGAATCATAACGGGAGATAGATTTTTCTAAATCTTTTGTCCAACCCCAAATTTTGGGGGTATAACGCGTACTGTTAAACATAATTATTGATCCTCTACCTAATTCGATTTAATACATTATTGGTTCAGGTGTTTCGTATATTACAGTATTTAGTACCGAACTGGTGACTAATTGATCTTCAATGGTTAGGGGTTCTTCATTCTTTTTAGTTGTATCGGCAATATAATTAAGGAATAACCTTACCTTTAAGCCATTGGTAGAGGGCAGTTTTACTAGTTTTTTATTTACAACTAGTGTACCTATTTGTTGAGTAGGAATATTGCTATCATTCTCTTGGTCTGTTACAACAGTTTTATCTAATATCATAACCTCTTTTGAACTTGATTCGTTTTCATTAGTTATGGTCGTTATCAATGTGTTGATAGGCGATAAACCATTGGTTTGCTGAACGGCTGGATTAGTCATTTCAAAATCTTCACCGTTACCATTAAAACTAATCATAGTTTGTTGTGAAGAGGTACTATCATCGATAATCACCAAACCATCATATTTACTAGTTGTGTCATTAAAATTGGGTACTTCCATCACTAACATAACGGTTGGTGCATCATAATCCATCCCCATTATAGTACTGTATTGAAGTTTCAGATTAACCTTAATGCCTTGCACACAAATTAGAAAATCATTCATAGCTTGTTTTAAGCCAACAAGGGTTAATGGGTAAGGTTGTTTTGAACCATCATTAATTTCGCGTAGTCCAAACGCGCAGCGGTCAAACCAAATTTCCATTGGTGTTAGTCGATAATATTCACTTAGCACCGCACAAAGTATGCTTAATCCAGCTAGTACAAGCGCGCCCACTAATCCCAAAGGGCCAGCGATTGCAAAAGGAGCCAATATTGCAAGAGAGACCGATCCTAAACCAAAAAAACCAGAAACAGAGTACCCTTTTTTAATATCAATGGCAGAAAAAAATAAATCTTTTATGTTTCCTAGAATGCCAATAACTCCAAGAGCTTTATTGATTATTTTTAAGTTATTAAGGATTAATTGATTCACTTGTTTAATGCCTAGTTTTGCTGTAATTGACTCCATTCCTGGCAAAATATTGTTGACCTTACTACCAAATTTTTTAATTAAATCACCATAAATTTTTAATGCTAATAGTGTTGACGAGCTATAACCCATTATAATATCTATACGTAATTTAAGAACTTTATTTGGATCGACTGAAAAGCTTTCAAGTTCTTTAATATTATCTTGTGTGGATTTATGTTCCATAATCAATGAAAAGACATTGATTATAGTTAATCCGCTAAATTTGCTAAAATTAACAGCAGATTTAACCTTTTTTTGCATCCACTCCTGATTTTTTTGATTAATTATATTAATAACGCGTTTTGCTCTCTCTTTATTTTGAGTTTGTTTGGCAAAGATGACTTCGATTTCATTAGCGCCGCAGGCTCGTATACTTTTTAGCTTGTTTTGTAATTTATTGAGATTGACATTTTGATCGTTAACGCGATTAAAATATTCTGCTAACTCTTTTGTCTGTTCGCCATTGCCTTTAATAAAGAATTTTAACATTAATGTTTTTTCAACTTCTGTTGGGGTAATGACAGTACCTGAAGAGGGAATTTTGCTTTTTAACAGTTCTATATTATCTGATTTTATATAAGCGGTAACTTCACTAAAATGTATATTATCGCGTTTAAAGATTGTTCTAACGCCCGTTCCGTTGATAATGTCATGACCTGCTTGATACGAAAAAGAGGGATGATATTGTGTCATTTGAAGTAAGGCATTCCCCATATAAGTTAAAATAGTACTTGCCATTGATTCAATGGCTTTCGATTCATTATCAGTTAAATAAGAAAAAACTTGATCAGCTAGTTTATTTGCAGCATCTTCTCCATCTAACATATCCCAAAATGATTTTTCATTACCGGCTATTGCACTATAAATTAATCCCTTTTTGTCTCTGATTATCTCGTCCCATACACCAAGAATATAAAAATTATTTTTTTCGCCTGCTAAAATGTAACTTAAGTCCATTAATTTACGTTGATGATTAGCTGCATCCTTATAGTCAATTTCTATTTCCCAAAATTTTACCTCATTATAGCGGCTAATTGTTTGTTTGGGATATATCACGTCTTTGATGGCACCATCAAGTGCTATAGCTTTGCCATTCTCACCAGATAAATAAGTTGATGTTTTAATTTGTTTACCTAAAAACCAACGCAAATTTAGTACATAATCTCTTGGGCTTTCTTTTATTTGTTCTTGTAGTTGCTTAAACTTTTCATCATATTCTTGTTTAAATTGTTCTAATGCGCCTTTTTTTAATTGACTTTCGAGTTTTTTCCAATACTGATCAAACTTATACGATGCCATACCTGCTTTACTTAATTGATAGTGAATATTTCCTAAATCATCCACTTCAGCACTGGTATGATCATATGCCGGTTTGTTGTTCCATACATCACTGATATTGGTAGGATAAGAAACATAAATATCACCAGGCTCTGATTTATCTTGATAGTGTTTTTGTGTACTTTCTTTGTACGTGGTAATTAATTCAGCTATTGTTTTTTTGTGAATTATTTCCTCAGAAAAAAGTTTATTATAGGTATAAGGGTATAATTCACTGTTTTTGTCTGTTTTACTATCAAGTTTTTGATCACCTGTAAAATTATTTTCAACATTAAGCTGAAAATTTAAATCTTCTAAAAGACCTAAGTGGTCTTCTAACACTATGCCCCCTACTTTTTTTCCTGATTTACTTTCATAATTCGAAACAAAGTTAGCATAAAGTTCTTGCTGTTTTTTTCGATCTTTATAATTAGGAAGATATTGGGTTTTTCCCGATAAATTAGGCAAAAACTCTAAAATAGGTAATGACCAATTTGTTAATTCGACGCCCCTTGTATTAGATGTAGGGGATTGACAAAAAGAAGTTAAATCGATTTTAGTAAAACGCGCTAATTGAGTGGTTTTTTTATAATGGTTTCGTGCCTTTTTATTCCATGGGTATCGACTATATGCTATCCATAAATAAGGATTTTTTTGTAATAGTTTGTCATTAAGCTCTACTGTAATAAATGAGGCTGGTACAAAATGATTATTGACTGTACAAGTTTCAGGTAATGGTTCGCTTTTTTCTTTTTCTAAATCTTCTGGTCGTTTTTCTAATAAAATCCCATCCTCAACCACTTGATAATAGCTAATATAATCTTTTTGTGATTCACTTTTGCCTCCCAAAACATAGACATAACCTTCTCTTAATGGTCGTAATATAGATTGATGATCTTGAAATTTTTCGGCAGGCTCTCGATCATCCAAAGAAGGAATAACGGAATCGTCTATTTTGGATGTAGACCATTTAGGATTAATTGCTGATTTCCGTAATAAAAAAATTGGATAGCCATGCCTTTCGCAAGCGTGCCCGTTGGTATTTAATGAGTCAATTTTTTGTGATTTACTTGACACTGATTCCTTACTGACTGGTGACATGTTATACCTCTTAATTGTTTTATTCTACTTCAATACCAATTTCGTTCCACATCGATTGTGAGAATGTTTCAAAGGTTTCATTTAATGTTATTGAATCTTCTATAGCAAGTTTGACTGCATCAGAAAAATTTTTATACTTCATAAGATCTTTGCCTGACATCAATGAATAAAAACTATATGATATGATATCTTCACCTTTAGTTAAGCCTATGCTCTTTGCATGAATTATTTGGTTAGCACTGCGTAATAGAGCATCATGCGGAAAGAAGTCTGCATATTCTTTCCACAAATCGGCAAGTCCAAAAACTAATATGGGTTGTTGTTGTTTTTGGAGTGCTTTTTTTAAAAATATATTTTGAAATGAAGATAACGTATTGGCGTTATTTAAGTTCCTTAATATTTCTAACTCACCATAATAATTCAAAAAAATATAATTAGCAGCAAAGTCAAAGTAGAATAAAGTGGCATTTTCCTGTAATAAACACTCTTTTATAACTTGTAATCGAACGTGTTCAAAAAATGGTACAAATTCATTGGTCTCAGGGTTGCTCAATGTTCCCAATTTGTTACCATATTCAACCAATTTTTCCGCAAGCAAATCTATGGATAATTCGCTACTTATCCATCCACAAATATAGTGTCTATAAAGTTCTTGTTCCTTTTGACTTGTCCTTAACATTAGTTCGATCAGTTCTAATTCAATATCTTCATTAGGTTTTGCTAATAGAATTAAATGTGGACAATGATTAGGATCGTAATATAGATCCGAACGTAAAACTGGTTGTACATCCTCTTTGCTAAACACACCTTTAATATTATCTAATGTTAACAATTCTATATCCCTTAATGATTTAAGAGCATCAACAAGTAGATAACGATAGCAATTGGTTTTGTTTTCGTTTAAGCCATTTATTAAATTCTGTAACATTTACCTTAAATCCTCACGACATTTAGTTCCAGCAGGCAACACTGGTGGTGGGGCACTATAGTTTGATGGGCCAAGAAGATTAAAACTGGCAGCCAAAACCTGAACATCACCTGGTGCAATAAGTTTTATACTGCCTTCTTCCAGTACGATTCCAACTCCATCACAAGTTAAAGTAAGTTTTTTATTGGCTGAAATAATTACTTCATTATCAGTACTTGTGATTTTCATATTTTGTTTGGACGTTAAAAGCATTTCATTATTTTGTGCCTGTATATCGATATTACCTTTTGATGCAAATATTTTAATTCCCATTTTATTGGCAAATAAACTTATCATATTTCCAGCTGTCACCATAAAACGTTTGAAAGTACTGATGTCGACACTGTTTTGTGCTGTTTGAATGATGTTTTCACCCGCTGTTTGTTGAATTGAACTTGGGGTTACATTTGCTATACCCGAAGGTGCATAGTTCACAATAGCGGGTTGTTTTAACTGCTGTAGGCTTTGTTCAAGTAATTGTTTTTGTGATTGTAAATCTGCTAATTCAGCTTCTGCCCCCTGTGCTAATTCGTTAAGTCTTTTTACTAGTTCGCAAGCTTGCTGTAATTCATTAATGGCTTTATCCATTTGCAGTTGAACATTACTCGCTTTACTTTGTTCTTCACTGGTAATATAAAGCCCTTTACCCGCACGTATTGCTCCCCACTCATCACTACGCAGTTCAAATCCTTCACCTCGTTGCTCTTTTTTTTCATTAACAAGATGACCAATGTTTAGCTGCGTTTTTCCGTATTCAGTAGCTAATTTTATGTGTTCTTGGCCTCGCTTATCATCCATGCGCAATTTATTATTGGCTGGAGTTCGAATTACATTGCGGTGTTTGTTAGCTGTTGCAACGTGATCTGGATGAGCGCTGTCATGCATTGCATGCGAAATATAAGGACGATCAGGATTACCATCGGTAAAGGCAATAGCGACTTCGGTGCCTTCAATAAGTGGAAAATGAAAACCATAAGTGCTACCAGCGTAAGGCTTGGCTAGTCGTACCCATAAGCTTTCTTCGCCAGGTTTCCAGTTTTTTAAATCAAAGTTAAATTTAACTCGATAACGACCTTGAGTATCAAGGTAGCCGTAGGTATCGTTATCTGGACTGGTAACTCTTGCTGGCACTGTACCTGCAACTTGTGGCCATGGCAGTGGAATAGGGCGATAAGGCTTCAATGGGTTATAAGGGATAGCTGTAAACTTCAGTTGATATGATTCACTGCGGTTACCTAAACTTTGTGTGGTAAGAATAATTATCCCTTCACTCAAGCCATTGATCGGGTTTTCGCTAATAATTATGCGTTGCCCTGGGGTTAAAGTATAATCGTTACTGCAACCATGAATCACAACTTTATCGCTAATATAATGCTGATGACGAATTTTTGCATACCACTGACCACTTTCAATTTTATTGTCATCTCCATGCTCTTTATAGTGTTCACCATAACGATAATCAGTACCAAAGGTTGTGTTATCTTGGGGTAAGGAATTAACGTTTGAATGTTGGTTTGCTTCAGCTAAACGATAATTGTAATCTTGGGTAGTGACGTCGCGCTCAACCATTTTACTTTGTAGCTGTAAATCCCAGATACTACTAAGTAAACCATCTATCATGTCGCTTGGTGCTTTAAATGGGATTTTGCCAGCGTTTTCAAACCCTTGCTCATAATCACTCATTACCAACACATCGCAATGGTGCTCAGCATGACTTTCAAAGCGAAACCAAATCCCCACATCACTTAATAAGCGCTGAATAAATTCCAGATCACTTTCCTGCCATTGAGTAATGAGTTCACGTGCAGGGTAGCTTTCTTTAAGCTCTAGTCGATAATCAACGCCGGTAAAACCATGGCTACGCAGTACTTCTTCAACCACGCTGACTACGCTTTGATTTTGAAATATTGCACTGCTTCGACTCAATGAGAGTCGGGAAAGTCGTGGTGATAAGACTACCTCATATCGTGCTTCATCTTTGTTAACAGATAGTTGATTAAAGGCAGTAATTATTCCATAACAAACTCTTGAATGACTTTGTGGCGTCACGGCACTAAGTGAGCTGAGTACTGTGGTTAAGGCATTCGCGCTTATAGGGTTAAAAATAAATGATGCTGGTTGATTTAACACATCATCAACCAATAATCCTTTATCACTGCTAGTAAAAGTAATAGCATAATGCCATGGCTGGTTAAGCTGTTCATCCCCTTTAATTTGTAAAATAGAAATGGGAGATGACACGCCATCGATCATGAGCGTATAGCGATTGTGGCCCATAGTCGGTAACTTATTGAGCAAACCTTCACCTAATTGCTGCGTAAGCTGATTAAATGCTTTTACCATACTGATCCCCTATCTATTTAACCTTACTTTTTGGTTTACTACTATTTTTTATATTTTTCTCAGTAGTATTTTTTTTCGGTTTTACTTTTTGATTTGGCTGTTTAGCCCACTCAAGTATAATGCCGTCATTTTCATCAAAATCGAGAATTAGTGTTTGCGTTGTTTCTTTATGGTTAATATTTTGTAACAGTAAGCTTGAAACTACGGGTAAAATTTGTTGATTCAAAATACTGTCGATATTTCTGGCTCCGGTATCTGGGAGTAAACACGCGGCAACTAATTGGTTGTAGAGCTGTTTGCCAACATTAAAATCAATTTTGTAATGTTTTTGTAATCGAGACGCGACTTTGTTCAACTTCATTTCCACAATATGCCGTAAGGCATTGTCGCTTAGTGGGGTGTAAATAACGGTCTGGAAACGGGCAAGTAGTGCCGGTTGAAAGTGTTCTCGAATAATTGGGCGCAATAATTCATGTTGGGTGGCAACATCTGCTTGAGGCATTTGTTCAAAAAGTGTCATCAGTTCATCACTGCCTAAATTCGATGTCATTAAAATTAGTGTGTTGCGGAAATCAATTTCGCGACCTTCACCATCGCGCATAAAACCACGATCAAAAACTTGATAGAATAGGTTAAGTACATCACGGTGTGCTTTTTCCACTTCATCCAATAAAACAACACTATAAGGACGCTTTCTGACGGCTTCTGTTAATATGCCTCCTTGACCATACCCAACATAACCCGGCGGTGATCCTTTTAGCTGTGATACTGTATGAGATTCTTGATACTCAGACATATTGATAGTAATTAGCGATTGTTCACCACCAAATAATGTATCAGCTAATGCTAAAGCCGTTTCGGTTTTACCAACTCCTGATGGTCCAACCAGTAAAAATACGCCCATTGGTGCTTCTTCTGACGTGAGTCCGGTTTTAGCTGCGCGAATTCGCTTGGCAATTTCATGCAAGGCATTATCTTGACCAACTACACGTGAACGCAGATCGTCTTCAAGAGTTAGTAAATGGCTTTGTTCATCTTTTAATAAACTTTCTAAAGGCACGCCGGTCCAATCAGCAATAACAGAAGATACGGTGCGACTATCAACATCGAGTGATAATAATGGTGTAGTACCTTGTAGCTTTGTTAACGCTTTTTGAGTATCAAGTAGTTGTTTACGTAATTTTTTATCGGCTTGAGGTGTTAATTTTTTGCGTAATTCAATTAATTTTTCAACTATTTCTTTTTCTTTTTGAAACTGGGTTTGCTCGTCAGTTAAGTGTTGTGTTAATTGTTTTAATTGGTTATCGATTTCGGTTATATGCTCTGTTGATGTTATTTCACCAAGCAAAGCATCCGCTTCAATCGCTTGTTTTTCAATAGTGAGTGCATCAATTTTAGCTTCAATTTTTGTTATTGATTCAGGAATGGTATCAAGTCCCATTCTAACTCGCGCCGAGGCAGTATCTAATAGATCGACAGCTTTATCTGGCAATTGTCGGCCACTAATATAGCGTCGAGATAGCAACACTGCTGTTTTAACTGCTTCATCAAGAATGTGAACGCCGTGATGTTTTGCATAACGGGATTTTAGTCCCCGTAACATAAGGTTTGCTTTTTCATCATTCGGTTCATCGACTTTAACCATTTGGAACCGACGTTCAAGTGCAGCATCTTTTTCAAAGTATTGTTTGTATTCTGACCATGTTGTGGCAGCAATAGTCCTAAGTTCACCTCTGGCTAACGCAGGTTTTAATAAGTTAGCCGCATCTGCACCACCAGCAGAATTACCAGCCCCGATAATCGTATGCGCTTCGTCAATAAACAGCAATATTGGAGTTGGCGATTGCTGAACAGCGTCAATCACATTTTTCAGTCGTTGTTCAAATTCACCTTTAACACCAGCACCTGCTTGTAATAATCCGAGGTCTAGCGTAAGTATACTGACATCTTTTAGATTATTGGGTACATTACCTTCTGCAATACGTAATGCTAATCCTTCGACTAATGCAGTTTTCCCAACCCCCGGTTCACCTACTAAAATTGGATTATTTTTACGGCGTCGAGATAAAATATCTACCATTTGACGAATCTCGTCATCACGACCAAATACGGGATCAATTTTACCTGTTTTGGCTTTTTCGGTGACATTTTCAGTAAAACGGGTAAGGGCTGCTTGTTGATGATTTTGTTTAGTTTTTGTTTTTAAAACAGATGATTGCGATGTTTTAGTTTCTGTCATGTTTTCGCTGGTATTGGTTTGCGAGGCTCTATCTAATTGATCTTCTGTATGAGTGAGCTCTTCAGCAGAATAGCGATATTGATTACTTGGATTTTCATCAGACATTTCATCTAACATTGCACGCATTTTTTGTAATGAAATAGCTGATAAACTCAATAATTGCCATGCATTTTGTGCTTTTAAACAATGAGGGTTTTTTTGTAGTGCCTGTAAAATATGCACGGAACGAATCATGTCTTCGTTATCTTCTAATGAAGCTTGTAGCCATGCTGATTGTAATATGGCAATCAACGATGATGATAAACTGGGTTTTTCATTAATTGTATGGGGTAATGCATCTAGATAACTGAGTAAACCTTGCCAAATGCTATCCATGTCGAGTTGATAATGCCTTGCAATAACCGTAATATCTCCTGAACCTTGTTCTAATAATTTTAATAACCAATGTTCCAAAGTAATTTCAGTATGTGCTCGTGTTTGGCATAATCCCGCAGCTGCTTCAAGAGCCTTTGCACAATAGGGATTTAGTCGTCTTAATAACACAGAAGGATCAGCAATCATGAATATTCCTTTTATTCTTTTAATAGTAACCAATAATGGTTGATCCTATTAATAACAGGATCAACCGATGCGACATTAGCCTCGGCTTTCAACCCAACTGTCTGAATGGATTATATTGCCATCTTTGTAAGTCCAAGTTATTTTTTCATAACGTAGTTCAACACGTTCTAAGTGATTGTATTGCTCTTTAGTTGGATCTTTAATGTTATGCATTTCAGGTTTAATCGATACCACTTTTACACCATCCATCAATGTATTAAAGTATTCGACTTCTTGTCCTGCATCATTAATTTTGTACCATTTGATTTCAACAGATTTTAAGTTTTGACCAGTGGTCACTGCTTTATAAAGGTAAGGTGATGAAGCATCGACTTCTTTCACAAATTCAAGTGGTTTGTGCACGCGGGTTCCGGTTAATTTTCCAGTATTACCATCAGTAGGTATGTAAACTTTATGATCAAATTCAACCACTTCTACACTACCTTCACGTCCGACTACCGTTACAGAACCTTTTATTTCTGCACCACCGTCATCTTTAAGAAACATATATGCTGGGACTGCCATTGTATTTACTCCTTTTGTTTTTTTGTTACTAATTTTTATTTATGGTTCGTCAAAATGCAATTTGACATTTGAGGAATTAAACTAATTTCTACACGCCTGTTTTTGGCACGATGTTCAGGGGTATCATTATCCACTAACGGTTTTTTAGCCCCATATCCTTGTATTGCAAAACACGTTTCTGGAATATCACTGGTTTTGATGATCCAGTTTCTTACCGCAACAGCTCGTTCAAGCGATAGCGTTAAGTTTTTATTTTCATCACCTGTAGAATCGGTATGACCGGTAATTAAAATAAGCCAGCCTGTTCCTTGATTAGCATTAATCTGGTTTTTCATTTCCATTAAAGCGTTAATCAATATTTTACTTGAGTCTGGTTTTAGGTTTGACTGGCCCACTTCGAAGAGCGATAAACTATCCAGACGAATCACTGGTGGTTCTTTGACTACCACTTCAGTTTCTTTGACAATAATTTTTTCTGGTTCAGGTGGTTTTGCCACATAATCACTCATTGTGATATTTAATGGTTCGATAAGTCGTAAACCTTGATAAAGCCCCATACCTAAACGAACAGGCTCACCTTGTGCAAGGTATTGATTTAAGATTGCTCTATCATTTTTTAATTGTTCAAGCGCTTGGCGTTTTTCTTCATAAGAGTCCATAGGAATTAACTGGTAATGATGAATATCATTTTGAACTTGCTCGGCAAGTTTAAGGTTATTCCAAAATGATGCACCCAAACAGCCCATTCCAAAAAGGGATGTGATAATGATTAAACCGCAAATCATGGTACAAATTGGCGAAAATGGGTATGCAATTGGCATAAACTTAACTAATGCATCGGGTGGACTGATGATTTCTTGTATTTTATGTGTATTAGGAAGTGGTAAGGTGGTCAAACTTTCCCACAATTTTTGGATAACGTTATCGCTAGTAATAGATTGATTAGTAGGATAAATAGCCATCGCTGTTGGTACACATTTGGTAATAGGCTGTTTTGAATCTGTTAGCGTACTTAATACGACATGTTCAATCCAAGACTGGGTTTCGATCAAGAAAGGTCTAAGTCGTAATCGACGTTCTCGTTCGTCAGACGAAATTTTGATGTCATTTACCCAGTTATCAATTGGTGATAAATAACGATCAAGCAAGTATAAGCGCTCATTAACTAATTGAAACCAGTAAATGGGTAATGGATTTTGTTCATCATAAATTAAATCATTAAAACCAATATGTGTAGATATATAGACAGGTAATTGATATTTTGCAATGCGGCATGTGTCAACCCAAGATTGACGAAAAGCTTGTAACTTTGCAATCAATAATCCTTGTTTGTCTTCTAATTCAGGTGCAATAGCTAAAAATATACCAACTCGACCTAACATGTCAGGCCATTTTGAGATTAATGAATCATAGACAATTGGTAGGTGTGAAAACTCTTCAACATAAATCCAAACCGCTTCAGATGAGACTAAAACATTTGATTCAGCTAATGATAAATCATTAGGGAAAAAATCCTTCGCAGCACTACCTGTTACCAATAAAATCGGTAAACGATAGCGTTGTCTTGCTGGCAATAAATCTAGTTTTTGAGTTAAAAATTGGATATTGGCTGTTGATGAAGCAAGTATTTGTCGGTATCGCTTTAGTCGCCATAAAAGTCCACCCGCAATCACTATAATTACAATAGTTCCAATTATCTTCCAACCAATGGTTATGGGTAAAAAAACAAATAGTAACAATAGGCTCAATATGACTGCGTAAATAATCTGGATACGCTTAGGGTAATCGCTCATAAAACTCCCTTTTAACCGACAATTTGTTGAATCAATGTATCGAGTCGATAATTTAATACAAAATATAGCGCTACGACGGCAACTATCGATAATCCAGTGCAAGATAATAAGGCTGTCTTTCGCCCCCAATAACGATGAGTTTGTGTTTGTTCAATTATTGGATGTGATTGCTCTGGTTCATATTCACGCAAAGCTTCGCGCAAGGCTAAAATGAGATGTTCTCGTTCCATTTGCGGTTTATCAAGATAACGACCTTGAAAGCCTAATCCTAATACACGATCAAAACAACTCAACACTAAAAAGTCTTTTTTATCTGCTTTTAATCGTGCACGAACTTTGTCAAATAAGTCATTGCCGGCATTATGAGTATTAAAAAAGATAACTTGTAATGGTGCACCTAACCATTCATCGTAATCTTGATTTTTAGGATTATCGCGATCACAAAGCAAGACTGTTTCATCTAATAATGCACACAATGCATAGCTGATATCATCAATCACGTCTTTACTGTATTGAGCGTTAAACAATTTTTCCCTAACGGCCATTACTTGTTGTTTACAAAGTTCATATAATTTGTGACCAGAAGGGATATCTGCTTTAGCTTTAAGTTGTACCACCACTAAGATTGAATCTCTTAGCAATTCATCAATAACCACTTTTTGAGGTTCTATACTCATATTGTTTTCCTAAGATCGCAAAACCGCGAACAGTTCCATTGAAATATCAGGCATTGCCCTTGGGACATAAAATTCGCAACATCGGGTTAGTAACATATTTTTTGCTGCTTGATTTGAAAGATCCAATGCAAAATATTGATTTTCCAAACGCATCGGTATTGCCGCAGGTACATGACTTAGTGCTTTTATAGGTATGCCCGACAGCGCTGAATGTATAATTTGTCTTACATCATCAGGTGCCCCTGCTTTACATAAAATAGGAAATTGCGATTGCAATTGATGACCAGGCATACTTGAACGAACTGAAAGATAAAAATCTGCATCTTCAACAAGGCGAGAATCATTTAACCGACCAGTCCACAGTGTATCTTTGTCATGAACTAGGTCAATTTTGATCACGCGAGATGGTAGACTTTCTTCTAACAGGTTACGGACTAATCCAAATAGCGGAGGAAACACTTCATTGAGTTTTTCATGTTGGTAAGCAGGTATATCATCAACGTCATTCGCCAATGAAAATGTTAGTAAAGCCCCTGTTAGTGCAGTTAGCGTTTGATAAAGATTTTCCGGATGAATAGTTGGATTATCCCGTAAGAACTTAAGTTGTGGTTCAAAAGTGTTTAATGCATTTAAGAGCCAAAATAAAGAGACATCAGCAATTGCAAATTCCGCCATTTGCTGATTACGCTCATGACGCATACCCATTAAGCGCTGGCGTTTTGCTTGTATTTGAACACAGAGCAGTTCTAATTCTTTTAATAGTGCACCACTTTGAGTGAAGAGATTCATAAGTGGTGGAATATAGTCAAAGTCTAGAACAAATCGACCATTTAAATCACGCTTTAATTTAGCAATTGGGCAGGTTAGGTAATCACTATGATCTTCA
Source organism: Gilliamella sp. B2838 (assembly GCF_026536185.1). NCBI lineage: Bacteria > Pseudomonadati > Pseudomonadota > Gammaproteobacteria > Orbales > Orbaceae > Gilliamella > Gilliamella sp. B2838. The sequence goes on along the minus strand of NZ_JAFNOO010000001.1, from coordinate 360,290 downwards.
AAGTCGAATAAAAACGTTAAGGCATAACGCTCTACAGCAATGGTTTCAGCATTTTGACCAAATAAGTCAGTTACTTCAATCCATTCTTGTCGATAACGTAAAGGTCGCTCAAGGCGCTGATTATCTTGTAAACAGTTGCCTCCGTTCGCTTGTAGTAAAGCAATACCTACCAAAACAGTAACCTCTTCAAGCTCGACAGGGATTTCTGTATTGAGTGATCTAATTTCCGGTAATTTATCTGCAATATCGGTATTAATGACCACGCCATCAGGAAAACGGATACTAATAGATTCAGCCATGAGGCGATCAGCTGTTAGCGCTTGCGTATCTATAGTCAGCTTTTCAATTCCCCACGGATTAGCCACCGACATGGCGGCTAACTTTTGTGATGAAAATTGATTCCATAATGCCTGTTGTTGGAATTGTTGAGGCGTCAAAAAGACACCTTCATTCCATAAAGGACGAAAAATTTTCATGTATCGTAACACTCCCAGTATTTATATGAATGATATTACGCTTTGGCTTTAGGCATTTGTGATACCATTGACAAATTAATATCCATTCCTTCAATCTGGAAATGAGGAATTAAAAATGTTTTAACACGGAAAAATCCTGGGTTATCTTCAATATCCTCAACCATTACTTTCGCTTCTCGTAATGGATGTGCTGCTTGAACTTCATCGCTTGGATCGGTCATTTCGGTAACAAGATTGCTAATCCATTTATTTAATTCGAGCTCTAACACACGACGATCTTTTGTTGCACCAATATTTTCACGTTGAATGACTTTCAAATAGTGTGCAATGCGTGATAATAAGAAAATATAAGGCAAGCGCGCATTGATACGGCTATTTGCGGTGGCTTCTTTTGTGTCATAAAGAGCAGGTTTTTGTGTTGAATTAGCCGAGAAGAAGCATGCATAATCTCTATTTTTATAGAAAGATAGAGGAATAAAACCTAAGTTTGCAAATTCAAACTCACGTGTTTCAGGAATAAGAACTTCTGTTGGAATTTTAACTTGATTACCTGTTCCTAAATCATAAAGATGGATAGGTAGGTCTTCAACTAGTCCACCAGCTTGAGGGCCACGAATCTGAACACACCAGCCATTGCGTATAAAACTTTGTACCATATTAGCTGCAAAAGCATACGAAGCATTAGCCCATAAGTAACGGTTATGTTCAAGACCTTTAACGTCTTCAATATAGTTGAAACTACGCACTGGCACAGTATCAGGTCCGTAAGGTAGGCGCGCAAGTACTCTTGGTAATGTTAACCCTACATAACGAGAATCATCAGTATCACGGAAACTATTCCATTTGGTGTACTCTGCACGATCAAAATAGTTGGCGATGTCTTTTATCGCTGCGACTTCTTCCATCGTTTCTTTACCAAAGAATTTAGGTCCTACTGAACCGATAAATGGCATATGTGCTGCTGCTGAAACTTTTGAAATGTTACGTAATAAAGCAATATCTTGTGGATTACGATCAAATTCATAATTTGAAATTGTCACACCAATTGGTTCACCACCTGGTGTGTCATATTCCTGAATATAGGTATGTCGATAAAAACCGGTTTGGATAATTTCAGGAGCATCTTCAAAATCTTGACGTAGTTCTTCTTTGGATACATCTAATAATTCAATTTTCACATTACGACGAAAATCGGTACGATTTACTAGAAATTTTAATCCACGCCAAGTTGCTTCAATTTCCTGAAATGTTTCATTATGCATAATAGCATCAAGTTGACGGCTCAATTTTTGATCTATTTGGCTAATATGATAATCTAATAAATGTTTATCAAGTTTTTCAATTTTTTGAGAAGAATTTTGAATCAGTTTAAGAAGGATATTAACAGCTATAGTAACTCGTTCATCTTGTGAAGATTCTGACAATACGTCATTATCTTCATATTTATCAATTTCGCTCGCTTTTTCAATTGGATTTAAATTAATTTTGTTGAATAAAGATTGATAAACACTACCGTTATCTTCTAATGCTACTTTATTTGCATTGTTTTGTTCTTTTTGTACAGTCATCATTTTTTCCTTACATTCGTATCAAACACAGTATTCCTTTTTAGAAAGTTTCTAAATAGAGTTATTAAAGAACATATCTATTTAGTACTTTCAGCTACAATGGCCTCTAATTCAGCGCGAAGCTCATCGGATAACTGTTCATCTTTCACGATTTTTTCTAGCTCATAACGAAATGTAGCGTTATCTAACAAATTGGATTTCAAATCTCTTAACAAATTGCGCATCGCCAATAATGAGCGTAATTGTGGGATTTTTTTGGCAATTTGTTCAGGCGAGAAATCATTCATAGATTCAAATGCGAGATTAATACTGATATCACTTCCATCGTCAGCAAGTGTATTAGGGACACTAATTGAGGCTTCAGGTCGGAAATCTTTCAACACGGCGTCAAAATTATTTTTATTAATTGAGACTTTTTCTTTTTCAGATAATGGACGTTTGTCTTTGCCCCGACCATAATCGCCAATAGATAATACCTTTAGCGGTAATTCAACTTTCTTTTTAGCACCACCAGTATGGAGATCTAAATGAATATTTACGCGAGCAGGAGGGACTTCATTTTGATAACTATTTGACATATGTTTTCCTTTTTTTTCCTTATTAAATTTGAATATTTACTAAAGCAAAATAGATAATTTTTATGTAAAAGTTATTTTTTTCCATTGGCTATAATTTATTATTTTAATGAAGCATCCTGCTCGAATAAGTGGTTTGATTAAGTTGATTCAACACTAAATCTATAATAACTTTCACAAATTTATATTTTTTATAACCAACATCTTAAACAATGTTTAATAATTTGCCAAGCTATTTCGATTATCAAAACCATGTATTTTATGAAATGTGATCATGTGTGAAATTTAGACAGATTTTTAGTTACTTATTTTTATATTTGGTTTAAATTAATCCAGATAAATAGAGTAGGAGCCTAATATAAGTCAAATTAGTGTATAAATAATTAAAATTGGTTTTCATTTCGTGTTGATGATGAAATAAATGATCGTTTGTTACAAGCAGCATGGTGACCATCTAACGCCACTACCTTACCCTGATCAAGAAAGGTTGGCTCTCCCTCAATGATGGGATTGACACCATGACCTGTCGAATCGCCTAAGCGAATAACGCCACGCAATTTACCCATTGTTTATTTCCTATTATTTTATAATTAATAATATTTGTATTCGCAAGCAACATTAATCTTTAATACTGTATAAAAAATACCAAATACCGCCAATTTTTTAAATCACGTTAGTCCCTTTGATGTAAAAAAAATCCATTATGAATTATAATTCCGTTTACAATATGCCACTCTTTGGCGCCGGCTTCCTTGGCAAAATACGCTTTATAACGTCCTTCTTTTTCGCTTAAAAGCTCTTCCACTTTTTTTCCATATAATTCTTTGATAAAAGGCATATTGGCTTTTAACCAATCTTCAGGCAAATTTTCGATGGTAAATTCAAAATAGACTGGTTTTATTTTTCTTCCAGAAATATAAGTTATTTCATCGTCATCAGTAGGCATATCCTCATATGAATTTTTAAGGCTCTGCACAACAATTCGACCAAAACAAAAACCATCAGTAGATGATTGACGGTAAAAATGCTGTTGCCCAAAAGGGGTTAAACTGTAACGATAAATAGGTTTGCCATCATCTTCACCGGTAGGCTCTTCGCTAAATAACCCCATTTGGCTAAAAGCGTGTAATGATTGATTTAAACGGTTATTACCTATGATGTCAAGAGCATCAGTATATGGCGGAAAGGTATTTATTGATGTATAAGGATAAACGCCTTTCCCACTAAAAGATAGACAAAATCCCTTATCACCATTAGGGTTAGAAGCATCATACTCTTGTTGAATTTTCTCTTTAAAATGAGAAAAGTCACACTTGGTGAGTAAAAACACTATCCCAGCGAGTATTAATATCAAGATGGCTTTCATATTCATGCTTTAATCCTTATTTATAGTTATTCTTATATTTAAACTGCTTTACAAGCAGGTCTATGCTTGGTGTTCAATATTGTAGGGTGGATACATTTTGCCCACTAAGTCATACTGTTTTTCAATTTCGGCCAATTCTGCTTTCGAGCTGGCTTTCGATGCTTTATCAACACCTTCTGGCCAGATAATCGGTGAAGCAAAACGAAGATTAATATCATGTGACCAATGTGTTGGTTGTACTTCACTTTTATAGCTTAGCTCACGTGCAAACGCCATATACTCCATAATCCAAAGCCATTCATCATAAAGTGCGGGAGCATCACACACAAGAAAGTAATCAATCACTTCATAAGTGCCGGGCTTACATGCGGCTAACCATAATTCGTTAACAACCCCTTTTCGCCGTGAAAAAGCACTTAAATTGTCCCATTCAAATACTTTAATATCGGGAGTTGCCATTCGCATTAAGACTTTCCATGGAAACCAAAAATAATGTTTATTCAATTGTGGGTCGTAGACATAGACTTTACCAGTTTGTCGATTAAAACGGACAGGAATATCGGCAGGTAACAATAAACTGCGGATGGTTAAACCAGAAGTACAAATGCTTAAAAAAGGGACAATGGCAACAATAAAACAGAGCCAAATAAAAGCCAGTCCGATATTATCTAATTCGGTAATGGCAAAAATTGCTGCATATAACAATCCTCCTACAGAAATCAACATGCTAATAAAAGCCAATAGTCCAAATAAAATATTGTTGGTTCTTTCGCCATTGCTAAATCGCCCCAGTTCACAATAGGTATCATCAGCATAACGCATCTGTTTTAAATAAGGTCTTCCTTGTTTATCTTTTTTTAAGCGAACCCCTGAATTATAACGGTTAATCGATTTTTCTAAATCTCTTGTCCAACCATAAATTTTTGGTGTGTAGCGTGTACTATTAAACATAATTATTGATTCCTGTGTTTTATTAAAATGTATTAGCACGATTAGATTTATTGGTACATCATTGTTAGTTGATATACATTTAGAGCATCATCACTTGGCAATTTTCAACAATATTTCACATAACAACACATTTTCAACTTTTTTTTAATATTATTTCTCTGCATCTGATAATTTTTTTAAGTTGGCTGGTTTTGAGAAAAGAATAATTGCTAACTGAATAAAAAAACCAATAAAAACAGCGAAAATGCAATTAGTTACACTAAAATTTGCACTTATGTATATACCTAAAGCAGCGCCTAAAGGCCGGGCACCAAAAGTAACCGTCATGATCACTGAAGATATTTTCGCTATCATATTATTAGGCGTAACTAACTGCCTTAGCGAGACTGTAGATATGGTCCATATGATGGGGCCAAATCCAAAACAGAAAAAAGATATAAAAACCAATTCCTTGACAGGATATATGGTAGTTAAAAGCATTAATATTGAAGCTACAAAAGCTGATACAGGCCCTAAAGTCAGTTGGAATCCAAAATTTATTTTTGTAGATATAAACTTGTATAGAACGGATCCCAAAAACATTCCTAAACCGATTAGGCTTAATAACATTCCGACTTCAAATGAAGTAAAGGAGAGATTGTTGATAGTATAGTAAGCAAATATTGATAATAGCAAATTAAATGATAAATTAAAGACAAAAGCCGTTATCGTTATAGGTCTTAAATATTTATTTTTAAGTAAAAAAATAAAACCATCACATAGTTCTTGAATTATGTTTCTTTCTGATTTTTTTTGTACAGGCTCCTTGGGTAAACATATTAGAAAAAAGGCACTGATGATTGAAAGTAAAAAAGCCAATATGAATGCTAATCCTCCTGAATAAATGCCAGCAAGAATACCACCGAATGCTGGACCGGCAGTAAAAGCCACACTTTTGGCAATTTCTATTGATCTATTGGCATTAATTAACTGATCTTTTATGACAAAAGATGCGACTAAAGCGGGACTTGCTACACTGTAAATAACAGTACCAATTGCTATAAAAAAACCGAATAATGCAATTTTATTTATTGTCAGATTCCCTAAAAATGTCAAATAAAACAATATAAATATGGCTGCTGCACGAACAATTTCCATTATGATCATCAATTTCTTTCTAGATACTCTATCTGCAAGTATTCCCATTGGAATCGATAATAATAGAAAAGGTAACGTATTTATCATTTGTATAAATGCTGTTTCAGACGCTGAAGCATGTATAGATAGTACTGCTATAATCGGCAGCACAGCTATTATTATTTGTTCAGAGAATTGCGCACATAAATTGGAATAAGAAATCTTATGAATTAGTAATTTGTCCATGTTGTTATTTTCCTCATACTGACACTTCATAGCTATATTTGCATTTTCTCAATCTTACTAACAATCCGAATCTTGCTAAAATATTAACCTTTTGTTTTATATTTGATAAATTTAGTTCATTGACACTTCTTGAAAAAAGATTCTATAGTCGCTATTTATTTTTATGAATAATAGGAAATGTTAACCAAAGATAGTTATATGGATATTTATGTTGGATTTAGATTAGGACAATATATATGTTACATTGCTCGTGAATTAGATGTTTTACACAACAGTGACAAGATGATAATCATTTGATTGTTAATAATTTTATAAAATATTATTTTTTCATGAGTATAGTGTCGCCATATAGTTTATGGTTTTTCTCGAAAATACGTCTCATATCTATTGTACTTTTCAGTCTTGCAATTTAGCTTTCCGTGGATTTTTTATATAACCATTGAACATTATTTGCCTGCATTTATTTTTTTGCTAATTCCCAACGATGCTCTTTTTGGTTATTCCCTCCGTTTAGGATCTATTTTAATACCTTCCCAACCGATCATGGCTGCTTTACGGTCACTACCCCAATGGTATTGCCCTAATAATCCTGTCGATTTTATAACTCTATGACAAGGAATTAAGAAGGCCACTGGGTTATCACCAATAGCAGAGCCAACCGCACGACTCGCTTTGGGATTATGTATCTTGTTTGCTATGTTGCTATAAGTTGATAGTTTTCCCATAGGAATGGATAACAAAGCCTGCCACACCTTAAGTTGAAAATCCGTACCTTTAATATGTAGCTTTATTTTAGCTAGTTTTGACCAGTCTTGCGTAAATACGAAGATTACATTTTGTTGAATCTGGTCAGTACATTGTCGATATTGCGCATTAGGATATAGCGCTTTCAATGATTGAAGTGATGACTGTTCATCCTCAACAAAAGCGAGATAACAAATTCCTTTTGTTGTTGATGCAATGATGGTTTCACCAAAAGGGCTATCTATAAAACTATAATTAATTGATAAGTTTTCTCCGTTATTTTTATATTCTCCCGGCGTCATACCTTCAATATCAATAAATAGATCATGCAACCTGCTGGTACTCGACAAGCCTAATTCATAGGTGGCATCCAATAATGAGGCGCTTTCTTCTTTTAGAAGGTTTTTAGCGTGAGTGATACTGATATATCTTAGAAATTGTTTAGGACTTACTCCAGCCCAATTAGAAAACATACGCTGGAAATGATAAGGACTTAAATGTACATGTTCTGCGGCCTGTTCGAGCGTCGGTTGAGATTGATAATTTTCACTCAAATATCCAATGGCTTTTTTTATTCGATCAAAATCTCTCTGTTTTTGTTTATTCACTTTGAATACTCCTTTTCAGCAAACCAATGAAGTTATGAGTGATAGGTACCCTACAGTATCATTAATAAATTGTGCCATATTTTTCTGAGACACAGTTTTAATAAACACTAAAGAAATATCAAACTTGATCAATTTCCAGACAAAAGTATTTTCTCGGTCGAGTCTTCAATGAAGAGAGATAAACGTTATATCTTTCTACTCATTGCCTATTTGAAAATTATCGAATTTGTCTTGGCTCTGGTAATAACGAGCGATGTTTAGTAAAGATAGACGTATAAATCTTTATTTGCTCTAACTGCAATTACCATTCCTAAGTTATCTTTTATACATGTTGTTTGAATTTTTTTTAGTATTTGACCGTTGATTAGTTTTATTAATCAATACAGTATATTTACTTGTTGATAGCTTATTTGTGTTTTTCTCTATAATACGTATTGATAATAAACAAAATCAGAACGATTAAAAACCCGAATCTTGCTATTAAAATAATTCATTTTATAAAATAAGTAGCAATTGTGGGGCAAACATTTAATCGTGTCTGTTTCAATCGGATAGCCTACCAATTGGGGTGAGAATTTATTATGTTGGCGTTTATTAGCGAGTATTCTTCTCTTTGATGTTATTGCATAACAGTATACAGATCCAAAAGAGCAGGTGTCATATGTGTCAATATCAATAGATTGTATACATTGGCAAGTTGATCGTTACTTATCATCTTGCTCAACCAATTATAAGCGCTCGGTTATCTTTTCTAGGTGTCTTTTATCAATACGAGATCCATAATATCTATATTGCAAGTTGATAAGTAATTCCTTAGCTCAATTAGAGGTATTTTAATCACTCCTTCTGTTTATTATTTAAAATTGCTAACCAATAGATTGGCCACTTGCTTTTTGATAGTAGATTGTTAATAACATAGGCTATTATTACCAGAGAGATGGAGCCTGAAAGCACGGGAAACAATAAAAAGCTGAAATCGTAATTAACCTGACTTGCTGTTAATAATATAACCAACGGATTTGCGCCTGCTGGTGGATGTACACATCTTAAGAATTGCATTGCTGCAATAGCACAGCCCACCGCTAAAGCAGTAATAAAAATTGAATCACCAAATAATTTTAAAAATACTAGACCAACAAATGCTGATATTAGATGGCCAAAAATTACATTCCTTGGTTGTGCTAGAGGAGATCGAGAAACAGCAAATAAAATGACACATGAAGCGCCAAACGGAGCCATAATAAAATAGCTACCAGAATAGATAGTCAGATATTCAAGAGTTAAAATTGCCAAAGTTCCGCCTAACAGTCCTTGAAATAAATCTAGTAATTTAGGTCTATTAGGTAGTTTTTCACTCCCCCAAAGAAAGAATTTCATTAATTGTTTTCCTTATAAGTTATAATATATGAATAGATAATCTGAACAGATCTGTACATCAAATTGATAATAGTACAGATCTGTTCACTCTGCAATTTATTTGGGTGATTTATTTTGAAAAAAACAGATGAATTAATTATTAAGACGGCAGAAAAACTGTTTTATAGAACCGGTTTTTCGAGTGTAGGGGTAGATGATATTAGGGATGTGTCAGGCTGCTCTAAAACTACATTGTACAATCATTTTGGAAGCAAAGATAAACTTATAATGGAAGTATTGAAAAATAGAGACTCAATATTTCGTTCAAAGCTTGAGGAGTCTATTAAAGGACTTAATGGTAAAAATGCGATTTTAGGAATATTTAAATGGCATAAACAATGGTTTTCTGAAGTGGATTATAATGGCTGTTTATTCATGCGAGCAGTTGAGGAAATGCGAGAAACCTTGCCTTGCGTATCCGATATACTAAGGGCGCATAAAGAATTTGTTAGAAACCTAATTTATTCAAAACTTGAAGAGTATTCCGATAAAGCGTCTTTGGCAAATACACTGATGGTGATTTTTGAAGGATTGATTAATATTAACGTAGTGTATAAAAATGATAAGAATCTTAATGATCAGATTGAACAAGATTCCATTACTTTAGTATCAGCGCTGTTGAATAGGCATTAAATATACAAATATTGTATTAGTAGAGAGTTTATTATAATCATTTTAAGATTATTTGTTTTTATTTATAAAAATATAATATTTTGGAGGAGTAATAAATTTAAGGGTTACAGTATATTCTAAGGGATATTTTTTAAGGAAAGCTGTTTATTAAAACTTGAATTGCGACTAATTGATCAATCTTTAGGAAAGATGGCGGAAGCGCAGAGATTCGAACTCTGGGAGGGTCGCCCCTCGCCGGTTTTCAAGACCGGTGCTTTCAACCGCTCAGCCACACTTCCGCAATGGCTGTGAATATTAAAGGAGACTTATGAATTTGTAAATAGCTATTTTCAATTTTTTCATCGTTTGCTTTAAATTTCATCAAATTTGAGGTGAATATTCGTGTCATGATGCTTTTACCATCAAAATAGTGCCATCATTTCTTTAAATGAGTATAATATGATTTAAATAAAACAGCGTGTTTATAAAAATGTTAAGTCAAATACCAACCGATGATAAAGGTTACCTAAAAAATTGGCAGGATTGGAGTGTTGATTTAGTCCCACTGTTGGCCGCTAAAGAGTCGATAGAATTAACCGATGCGCATTGGGAAGTGATATTATTTGTTCGTGATTTTTATTTAGAATATAAAACTTCACCAGCTATTCGAGCATTAGTTAAAGCTATGGAAAAAAAATTTGGCACAGAAAAAGGTAATAGTCGCTATTTGTATAAGTTATTTCCTGATGGCCCGGCAAAACAGGCAACTAAACTTGCAGGTTTACCGAAACCAGTTAAATGTATCTAAATTTAGTGAATAGATAAAACTCATGATTAGATGGAAAGTCCCATTAATTTTATTAGCTGTACTTAGCTATTTGCAATACTCACTGTGGTATGGCAAAAATAATGTTTATGATTATCAAGATAATGTTCAAATATTAGCAGATCTTCATGAACAAAATGCGCAATTGAAAGACCGTAATGAACAGATGTTTGCTGAAATTAATGATTTGCAGCGTGGTTCGGAAGCGATAGAAGAGCGAGCGCGTAGTCATTTAGGTATGGTCAAGCCCAATGAGTATTTTTATCGAATTATTGTTGATTCAAAAACACAACATCGTTAAGGCATAATGCAGTGAATAGGAATTGTAATATTACGGCCATTGTTCCGGCGGCAGGAATAGGTTGTCGAATGCGTAGCCAATTACCAAAACAATATTTAAAAATTGGCTCAATGACGGTTATCGAGCATACCTTAAATAAGTTATTATCACATCCTAAAATAGCACAGATTATCGTTGTTATTAGCCCTGAAGATGTGATGTTTAACACACTAGCTATTGCTGCGCATGATAAAATAAACGTTACGATAGGCGGTAAAACTCGTGCTGAATCTGTATTAGCAGGTTTACATTTGTTGCAAGATGATGATTGGGCTTTAGTGCACGATGCAGCTAGGCCTTGTGTTCATTATGACGATATTACGCGTTTAATTGATATTGTGTTAAATTCACAGCAAGGCGGCATTTTAGCCACTCGCGTCAGTGATACGATAAAGCGTGCCTATCAAGACAATGATAAAATAATTGAACGTTCAGAAGATAGAACGCATTTATGGGCAGCTGCAACCCCTCAATTATTTACAGCTAAAGTACTCAAATCATGTTTACTTAATGCGTTGAATAATCATATAACTATCACCGATGAAGCTTCTGCTATTGAGTATTGTGGAGGGCATCCTATATTAGTTGAATGTCGCCGAGACAATATAAAAATTACTCAACCTGAGGATTTAGCATTAGCTACTTTTTATTTAACTCATTCAACTTTAAAGTAGGTACCAGTATGAGAATAGGGCATGGATTTGATGTTCATAAATTTGGTGGTGATGGACCAATTACTCTCGCCGGCGTGAAAATTCCTTATCAATATGGTCTGATAGCGCATTCCGATGGCGATGTAGTATTACATGCTATTACCGATGCTTTAATCGGTGCATTAGCGTTAGGTGATATTGGAAAGTTTTTTCCTGATAACGATCCGCAATACTTAGGTATAGACAGTCGCATATTATTAAAAAAAGTTTATAGCACAATACAAGTTAAAGGGTATCAACTGGTTAATTTAGATACCACAATAATTGCACAGGAACCAAAAATGCGCCCCCATATTGATCAAATGCGGATTAATATTGCCGAAGATCTGAATGTTCATTTTGATCAAATTAGTGTTAAAGCAACAACCACTGAACAATTAGGCTTTACTGGGCGTAAAGAAGGCATTGCTTGTGAAGCAGTAGTGTTATTAACTAAAATAGTTAAAGACAATTAAATTGAAAAAAATAGGTAGTATCTGTGTTAGCTGAACTAAATTATTTTTATGGAAAACCCACCACAATTGGCCAGTATAAACAAAAATTTGAAGATTTTGTTGTTACAGAAGATCTTGGTTTTGAGTTGACCAACGATGGTGAACATGTTTTTGTTTTTTTACAAAAACGTGATTGTAATACCATTTTTGTTGCCGAGCAGTTGGCAAAATATGTCGGTATTTCGGCTAAATTTGTGAGTTATGCAGGGTTAAAAGATCGTCAAGCTGTCACTCAACAGTGGTTTAGTTTACATATGCCAGGTCAAGCTACGCCTGATTTTTCGAATTTTAATTTAGATGGATGTAAAATACTAAAAGTAACTCGCCATAATAAGAAATTAAAAATAGGTGCATTAAAAGGCAACTATTTTAATATCAACCTAACATCATTAAGCAATAAATCCGAAATTGAATCAAAATTAGCTTTGATTATACAATTTGGTGTACCAAATTATTTTGGTGAACAACGTTTTGGTCGTGAGCAAAATAATGTTGTTCAAGCAATAAAATGGGCCAATGGTGAAATATCTGTTACTGATCGTAAAAAGCGTAGCTTTTATCTTTCCGCTGCTCGAAGTGCAATTTTTAATAATATTGTCAGCCAACGAATTGCACAGAATTTGCATCAAACAGTGCTTGATGGTGATATATTACAGCTTGCTGGTCGTGGCAGTTGGTTTGTTGCCCAAGCTGAAGAGTTACCCTCTTTACAACAACGTGTACATCAAGGTGAAATCAATATAACAGCACCTATGGTTGGTGATTCGCCATTAGGGACAACATCTGTCGCTTTTGAATTTGAGCAATCTTGTCTACAAAGTTGGTCTAATTTTAACTCATTATTTGCCAAAGAGCGCGTTGAAACAGCAAGACGTTCGATAGTCGTTTATCCATCACAATTGAGTTGGCAATGGTTAGATGATAATAATGTTAATTTGAAATTCTATTTACCATCAGGTTGTTATGCAACAAGCGTGATACGTGAATTGATAATAGGAAGTGAGTAAATACATGCAAAGTTTAAAAATGCAATCTTTAATTAAATTGTTGCGTCAGCAAGGAATCAAAGATGAGCGTGTCTTAACAGCGTTTGCTGCTATTCCTAGGGAGCATTTTGTTGATGAGGCACTTTCTCATCAGGCTTATGATAATCGGTCTTTACCTATTGGTAGTGGGCAAACTATTTCACAACCTTACATTGTCGCCAAAATGACAGAATTATTGAAACTAGAACCCCATTCAAAAGTACTTGAAATTGGAACTGGCTCGGGTTATCAAACGGCGATATTAGCTAAGTTAGTCGATCATGTTTGTTCTGTAGAAAGGATTAAAAGTTTGCAATGGAATACTAAACGGCGTTTAAAACAGTTAGATCTTCACAATATTTCAACGCGTCATGGAAATGGCTGGTTAGGTTGGCCTGAACGAGGTCCTTTTGATGGTATTATTGTTACGGCTGCTGCATCTGAAGTGCCTAGTAAATTACTCGAACAATTAGCCGATAAAGGTCGATTGGTTATACCGGTAGGTAATGAACATAAACAAATTTTGCAGGTTATTGAACGAAACGGTGATAATTTTATTGTCAATAATGTTGGTGATGTTAAGTTTGTTCCGTTAGTAAAAGGTGATATTGAATAACCAAAGCCATCAAATTGATTGATGGCTTTTATTTAATACATTTGGATTGTATTCTAGGCCTTTCTTATTTGTGGCGATCTCAAGTGAGTTTGGTAATTGTTACGTATTACGTTTTATACTAACTATATAATCTATATTTTATAGATTCTTATTTGGGCGTTTTACTTTCCTTTAGTATCCTTTTATTCTAAAACGTGAAATTGAACTTCTATACCTGACTCAAGCGTAACAATTTACTGTTTTTGTTCAGAATGTTTCCATTCACAAATTCCATAAATAGCATTGAACAAATAAATCAGGTATTGAGTTGCAATGATAATATTATTGGTATAAATATTTAAACCAATAACCAAGACATTCAAAATCACCCACAAATACCAATTGAATGAATATCTCATCATCAGTAAAAGTTGAGCAACCACACCTAATCCAAAAATAAAACAGTTTGTAATCAGTTGATATATTGTATTATCTACGCCAATAGCATTAGTTAAATAGACATTAAAAAAGACAGCTATAATCAGAAAAATAAGGGTATATAAAAAAGCTTGCTCACTAAGTGATCGAACTTTGACATGTTGATGACTATCCAGGTTTTTTTGCCAAGTGATTAATCCATAAACATGTGAGCCAAAATAGTAAAAAGTAGGCAAGCCTGCACCAATATTGCCACCAAGAAAGTTAGCGCAACACTCAGCGACTACAGCTAGCATTCCTAGCACATTCCCTAAGTTTTTGCGTTTAGCTAATAAGATTACACATAACAATCCACAAAATGCACCAGCATACGACACGGCATAACGTAAATTGAAATTATTAAATGGATCTGTATATAAAAAAGCTAAGGTGACACAAAGTACACAGAAGTAAGGATAAAATCGATTACGTCCTATAGCGATAATAAAATTGGCTAATTTATTCATGATTAAGACTCTTCATCGTTGATAAGTTGATTGACTAGTTCAATACAGCGTAAATATCGTTCATCATAGTCAGGTGAATCGATTTGAACATAGCTAATATGGTTTTTTTCTAATAATGAGATAAGTAGCTGCTGAAAGTCCTTTCGCTGTTTTGGGCTACCTAAACTACGTAATCCATCAGCAACCCAAGGAGTGTTATTACCCAATAAAATAACCAGATCAAATCGATAGTTGTTGATCATGGCTTGTAAAAATGGATGCTCTTTACCTTCATATTTTTTGCAAAATGCTTGTGTGGTAATAAAATCAGTATCAATGAACGACACTTTATTGGCATGTTTGATTGCAAAATCAATATATTGTGCATGTCCTAAAGCAATTTTATCGTAATCTGCATATTGCAATGCTCGTTCATCCCCACCAAGTTGAGAAAATACATAATCACGACCATATTCCCAAGCGCTAGTGGTATTAAACATATTGGCTAACTTATTGACTAATGTCGATTTACCACTTGATTCACCACCAAGAATAGCAATAGTTCGTACAAAAAACGGTCTAACTTCAGTTGGAATATATTGCCAATTTTTTAAAGGGGCTTGGCGAATTTGAGTGCCACTTACTTGCATAAATCGGCGTGTAGGATCAATAAGTACGGTATCTAAATCGAATAAATCTTTATACATCGCTACATCTTGTGGTTCACTGGAATAGACACAACTAGGATTAATGCCTTTTTCCTTAAATAACTTTTTAACGCGATCACTCCACTCATTCCAACCATTTGGATATGAAGGAATACCATCTTCTTCTAAAAGCTCAATATGGATATTTTTTTGATATTTAAACGTTTGTAATAACCAACGAATCCGATCGTTAATTGTTGGTTGGCGTGACATTGCACTTTGTTTAAATAGCGCCATATCTCGCATCGTATCGGAACAAAGAATCACATAAAGTTCGTCAACTTGGCTAATAGCTCGTTGAATAAGATAAATATGACCAGTATGTAGTGGATAAAACTTGCCAAAAATAACACCTACTTTTTTATGTTTACAATTGGGATCAATTTGCAAATAGTGATGGAGTGATTGTAACTTTTGAGCGCTAGGATTTTTGATTTTATCATTAATTAGTTGGCTCAAATAACCTTTGGTCATTTGGCAGGCATCAGCAACTGTTTGTAACGATAAATTTTTGCGTTTTA
Organism: Gilliamella sp. B2838; assembly: GCF_026536185.1. Lineage (NCBI taxonomy): Bacteria > Pseudomonadati > Pseudomonadota > Gammaproteobacteria > Orbales > Orbaceae > Gilliamella > Gilliamella sp. B2838. The sequence continues at coordinate 344,468 of NZ_JAFNOO010000001.1, read as the reverse complement.
TGGCTGTTTTCAAATAACTAAAACCATTCATATCGCCTCCTTACCTTTTGTTTTTTATCTGTAACAAAATGTACAATATTTTTAATAATTGTTCAATATATTAAACAATTAAAATAATTTTGCCTAATTAAGTTAAATCTAATAGTAATTAAATATAAAATAGAGAATATTTATTTACCGTTAAAAAACGGGCAATATCTTTTTTAAGTAACACAAAATTAATTAATAAATAAAATTATCATGATATAAGGAAATGATTAAATGAAAAAAATTGCATTAGCAATTGCATTAATTTCAGGAAATGCTTTAGCAAATAATGACGTTAAGTTAAATAAAGTGACACTATTTATTCAGGGCGCAGAATTACAAGGTCAGTCAACTGTTTCATTAACTAAAGGTGAAAGTGAAATAGTATTAACAGGTATTGCTAATGATATTAAGCCAAATTCAATCAATGTTGGTTTTGGTAGTAATAGTGATGTTCAAGTACTATCTACATCATTAAATGAAAGCTATTTGGGTGACATTAGTAACGATGAAAATATTCTGTCGATTTTCGAAAAACAAAAACAGTTACAAGAAAAGCGAGATACGGTCGAAATCCAGCTCAAAGCTGTCAATGAGCAAATATTACTTTTACAAGGTAACCGTTTAGGTAGTTTAACAAGAAATGGATCTGAAGACTTAACAGCCATGAAAAATGTATTAGATTTTGTGAAAACCAATTTAACTACGACGTTAAATGAACAGAATCGATTACAAAAAGAGGTCGATCAGTTAGACGAACAGATAAGCCAATACCAAAAACAGCTAGAAGAAAAGCAAACAAACAATGGAAAGCTACACAATGCCGTTATAGTCAAAGTTGCTTCTAAAAAAGATATAACATTACCTATCACGCTTTCATATATAACAACCAAAGCAGGTTGGGAACCTGCTTATGATGTGCGAGTAGCGGATATCAACTCACCTCTGCAATTAACATATAAAGCAGAAATTCACCAAAACACCGGTTTAGATTGGCAAGATGTGGATTTTAGTTTATCAACATCCAATCCAAGCAAAAATATTACTCCGCCAAATTTTAATCCATGGTATATTGACGTTTATAGTGAAAAAAGTGGTTTATTTTTTTCTAAATCAGCAAAAGAAGAACATTATGAGCGCGAATCTAAATCGAAATTGGCTAACTCTGATCAACTTGGTAATGTTAACACATTAGGTATCAATACCCGTTTTGATATCACATTACCTTATACCATCAAAAACGATAGTAAAAATAATATACTCACTTTGCAAACAAAAGAAGTTAACGCAAATTACCAATACACCTCAATGCCTAAAGTAGATAGTAGCGTATACTTACTCGCACAAATAAATGATTGGGATAAGTTGAATTTATTATCAGGAAAAGCCAATATCTTCTTCAATGGTGATTTTATGGGTGAAACAATTATCTCCACTGAAAATACCAAAGGGACATTAGATTTGTCATTAGGGCGCGATAAAAGTATCTTAATTACCAGAAATCGTAATATTAAAGAAACCTCGACGCCATCACTATTTGGTAATGATGTTTCACAAAAGTATGCATATACTATTGATGTCAAAAATACCAAAACGTTGCCAATAAATATTGTCGTAAACGATCAATTACCTGTTATTTTAAATAAAGCGGTAATACTTGATGATGCCAAATATGATGGTGCAAAATATGATAAACAAACCGGATTATTAACGTGGCAGTTCACTTTAAACCCAAGTGAAAGTAAAGACCTGAATATGAGTTTCAAAATTACTTATCCGAATGATAAAGAAAATGATATATATGGTTTATAACCCCTATAAAACAAAGTATAAAGTATGTTAACAACGTGGTTAGAACAATTTAAACAAAATAGTCAAATTAATTTACTCGATATTCATTTAGCCCAGTTTTTAACAAAAAAAGCTCAACTAGCTGATGATATTGTCGTTAAACGTTTGGCTTTTTTAGTTTTATTGCTCAGTTTTGAGGTAAGAGCGGGGCATGTTTGTTTGGATATTTCCCAAATAAACGAGCAAAACTATGATCCGCAGCTTTGGCGTGATTTAGCTTCCCCCACTTTGCAAGATTGGTTAACCACTATTTTGCAAGCACAAAATAATCAGATAATCAGCGACGGCACGTTGCTTTCACCGCTTGTATTTATTGATAATAGACTCTATTTTCAACGTATGTACCTAGATGAAAAGCAAGTTGCATCTTATTTTAATTATCCCTCATTTGAACAACAATTAGCGTCACAGGCTGATTTAATTACGATTTTAGATCAATTATTTACTCAACGTTCGGCAACCATTGATTGGCAAAAAATTGCTGTAGCAGTGGCATTAACGCGTAAAGTGGCTATTATTTCGGGTGGACCAGGTACCGGTAAAACCACAACAGTGGCTAAAATATTAGCTGGCATTTTGTTAACCAATCCTAATTCTCGCATTGTTGCAACTGCTCCAACGGGGAAAGCTGCATCAAGGTTAACAGAATCACTTAGCCAAGCCATAGCACAATTGCCTGTTAATCAAAAAATTAATATTAAGGCAGAAGCCATTACTTTACATCGTTTATTGGGCGCTAAAGCAGATAATCGTTCTTTTCATTATAATAAACAAAATCCTCTTCACGTTGACGTATTGGTGATTGATGAAGCATCAATGGTTGATCTTAATATGATGTCGAGAGTGATTGATGCATTACCCATTGCGGCACGTTTAATTCTATTAGGAGACAAAGACCAACTTTCATCGGTTGAGGCTGGCGCGGTATTTGGTGATCTTTGCGCTTTTATTGGTAAAGGCTATAGCCCTTCACGCGCCAAGGAGTTAACGCAATTAACCGGTTATGTTGTGCCGAGTGAGCAGAAAGTTGCAACAATTACCGATAGTATATGCTTATTACAAAAAAGTTACCGATTTGATCAAACCTCAGGTATTGGTGTATTGGCTAATGCGGTAAAAGAGGGCAGTGTTAGCAAGGTAAAAGCACTGCTCAGGAATGCTGAATTTAATGACATTCATTTCTATAATTTAACATCAAAACAGACCTATCAGTCTATTTTAAATGAAAGTGTTAAACATTATTCAGATTATTTAAAGGCAATCAAGTCTAGTGGTGATAATGATATTATGTCCATTTTAGCTAAGTTTGCCAACTATCGCCTGCTTTGTGCTTTGCGATCAGGAATGTTTGGTGTTAGCGGCTTAAACTCACAAATTGAATCTCTATTAGCTAACCATAAGTTAATTCAGATAAAGAATAAAGAGGCATGGTATATCGGCCGCCCTATTATGATTTTACGTAATAGTGCCGCATTAGGGTTATATAATGGTGATATTGGCATAGCCCTACCTGCTGAGCATGATAGTAGTAAATTACGTGTGTATTTCCCTTTTGCTGATGGTTCAATCAAAGGGTTTTCACCCTTCAGGTTACCTGAGCATGAAACGGCTTATGCAATGACTATTCATAAATCACAGGGTTCAGAATTTGATGATGTAAATATTATATTGCCAACTGATTATTCACCATTACTCAATCGCTCTTTACTTTATACTGCAATTACGCGAGCTAAAAAAACTGTATCGATTTATGCCGATACTCAAATTTTAGCGCTTTCCGTCAAAAGTCAAATACATCGTGAAAGTGGGTTAGCTCAACAAATAGAAAATACTTGCCCATAACATAGTGATGGTAACGTTTTTAGTCTAAAAAGTTTGCTAATTGTTTTAGTCAATAATAGCGCTAAGCTGTTTAAGTTCGTAAATATAATTAGCGGGTAGGATAATTTAGGTAGTCTAGACATAGCTTCTGGAATAATTTGTTATGCATTTTTAAAATACCAAATTGATGGTGCATAGTTTATTATTTTCTTAAATCAATCCTTATTTATTGTTAAGCTACTTAGATATATCTCATTACTGGCAATATTTGACTTGCAAAGATAACTCATCAATTTTAGTGAAGGTTTTTTGTCAAACTAACTAGATAAAAATAAACGTTGTTAATACATCATGAAGAATGATTTATCTACATAATTTTTTTTATGTAGATGATAAGCAATAAACTAGGTAAACAGCACTTGCTATATTAACCAAGTGCTGTTTATTTTTATGATGATAATTAATGAATAATCTTTGCTAAAAAGTCTTTAGCACGATCTGATTGTGGATTAGTAAAGAATTGCTCTTTTGAGGTGTCTTCGATGATCTCACCTGCATCCATAAAGATAACACGATGTGCAACTTTACGAGCAAAGCCCATTTCATGTGTCACTACCATCATAGTCATACCTTCATAAGCTAACTCTACCATAACGTCTAACACTTCATTAACCATTTCAGGATCGAGTGCAGATGTTGGTTCATCAAATAACATAACAATAGGATCCATACAAAGTGCGCGGGCGATTGCTACTCGTTGCTGTTGTCCACCAGAAAGCTGAGCAGGGTATTTATCTGCATGCGCCAGTAAACCTACACGTTCTAATAGATTTAAAGCTTTTTCACGCGCCTCTTCATCTGCTCTTCCCAATACTTTGATTTGAGCAAGGGTTAAGTTTTTTAATATTGTTAAATGGGGAAATAATTCAAAATGCTGAAACACCATGCCTACTTTAGATCGAAGTTTAGCTAGGTTGGTCGATTTATCCGTGATTTCTGTGCCATCTATAATAATTTTACCCTTTTGTACAGGTTCTAAACCATTTACAGTTTTAATTAGTGTTGATTTTCCTGAGCCAGATGGGCCACAAACAACGACTACTTCGCCTTTTCCCACTTTTGTTGAGCAGTTCTTTAATACTTGAAATTGTCCATACCATTTTGATACATTTTCTAAGGAGATCATCGATTTATCCCTTTTTTGAAATAATTAACTAAACGTGAAGCAGTAAAACAAATTATAAAATAACTTGCTGCTGCAAAAATAATCATAGAATATTTTACCGTGCCACCTTGCACGTTGCCGATTTGTGTCACACTTGCGCCAAATAAATCAATCAAGCTCATGACATAAACTAAAGATGTATCTTGGAATAAGATAATACCTTGAGTGAGTAATAGCGGTACCATTGATCTAAATGCTTGCGGTAAAATGATTAATCGCATCGCTTGCGCTTTGGTCATACCGAGTGCGTAAGCAGCGTGATATTGGCCTTTAGCGACAGCGTTAATACCTGCGCGAATAATTTCAGAATAGTAAGCTGCTTCAAATAAAGCAAAGGCAATCATTGCTGATACAACGCGAACATCGGCATAAGGTGGTAAGTTAAATACATATTTAATAACTTGCGGAAGCGCTAAATAGAACCATAACAGTACTAAAAGTAGTGGGATGGAACGAAATAAATTCACATAGCATTTAGCAAATATGTTAAGTATTTTGTTATTTGATAAACGCATTAATGCAAGCACTGTTCCCCAAACAATGCCAAAAACGACCGCATTGAGTGTAATTCTTGTGGTCAACCATAAACCACTTAATAAAAGATGATAGTTGTCTGATACTAATGAAGGTATATTAGCAATCCAATCGAATAACTGCATTTTATCCTCCATGATTCATGTTAGGTAAGCGCGTATGTTTTTCAACAATTCGCATAATAGTCAGTACTGCATAATTGATTAACATAAATGCAATAGTGACGCCACAAAGTATCTCCACAATACTATTAGTCGATTCATTAATGCGATCAATTTGACCAATGAGATCGATTAGCCCAATAGTTGACGCCACAGATGAATTTTTAATGATATTCGTCATTTCTGAGGTTAATGGTGGAATTATACGTCTATAAGCATTAGGTAATAGAATGTATATGTATGCTTGACGATTCGTTAATCCAAGTGCGATAGCCGCATAACGTTGACCTTTAGGTAAAGTCTGAATACCTGTTCTTACTTGTTCTGCGATACGTGCTGAAGTAAATAATCCTAAAGCAATTGCTGCTGTGATAAAAGAGCTGACATTTGGCGATAAGCCAGATATAAACCATGTTTTTAAGCTACCTGTTAAAATTTCTGGAAATAACATATACCATAAAAACATTTGTACAAGTAATGGAATATTACGAAACAGCTGAATATAACTTGCCGCAAAGTTATTAAGAAACTTATTGTCAAGTGTTCGGCATATCCCGACCAAAGATCCTAACACAAAGGCAATGATCCAAGCGGTCACAGCTAACGACACTGTCACAAAGATGCCATCTAATAGCCAGTTTAAGTAAATCCCATCACCATAAGGGGTGGGTTCAAAAAATAGTGTCCAATTAAAACTCATAATATATTTAATTCACTAATTTAGGTTATGTACTAAATGCTAATACATTTAGTACATGGATTAGAAAGATAAGAATAGTATTAATCTAATGCTTTATCATTAGGATTTGCAAACAGCTCAACCATTTTTGGTGAAATTTCAAGTGCCATGTTGGCGCCTTTTGGTGGAACAGGTTGAGTGAACCATTTGTTGTAAGATTCAAGTGCTTTTCCTGATTTTTGTGCGTCAGAAATAGTTTTGTCCATTAATTGTTTAAATTGAACATCACCTTTTCTTAACATACAGCCATAAGATTCATAAGATAATGGCTCGCCAACAATTTTCCAATCATTTGGTTTTATTGCACGCGAACGTTCCCCAGCAAGTAACGCATCATCCATTAAAAATGCTTCAGCACGTCCTGTTTCAAGCGCATTAAATGCATCACCATGATCTTTAGGGGTAATAATACGAATACCTAGGTTTTCTTTAGCATTGATTTGATTTAAACGAATTTCAGAAGTTGTGCCGGCAGTGGTAACCACATTTTTGCCTTTAAGATCTTCAATACTTTTAATATTACTGTCCGCTTTTACTAAAAAGCGCGTACCAACAATAAAAATACTATCTGAAAAATCGACAGTTTTTTGACGTTCAAGATTATTCGTTGTCGAACCGCATTCAAAATCATAAGTGTAGTTATTTAGTAGTTGAATACGTGTTTTAGACGTAACTGGTAAATATTTTACTTTAAGATTTGGTAAATTAAGTTCTTTTTTAACTGCATCGACAATTAAATTAGAATAATCTTGGGAATAACCAATAACTTCTTGATTATCACCGTAGTAGGAAAACGGAATTGACGATTCGCGATGACCAACAACAATCACACCACTTTCTTTGATTTTAGCTAATGTGCCACTGAGTTCTTCTGCAACTGCAGTTCCAGCCATTAGACCTAACATTGCAAATGATAAAACTAATTTGGTTAATTTTGTTTTTTTGTTCATAGTCATCTCCTACTGTTTATTTTGTATCATATTAAATTTATTTAATATTTTTACAAAGGGCGTATATTATAACTTATTTTTTAGCATAAAAGTACTTTTTACTGTTTATTTATAGATTATTGGAGCTAGATACATTAATTGATATTTTGCATTTTTAGCAATTAATGAAGCCTCAGGTTTTAGTTGGAACTCAATTTAATTTAAGCAATAATTATGCCAGTATCTTAAATTATGAACGTTTTTTTATAAAAGTGATAATACACATGAATAGGATAAGAACATAATAAGGTAGATTTCCCCATCTTGCATAAGGGGTTAAACCAGTGGTTGGGGATAATGTTGCATTTAACACACCTTCAGTAAATGCAGGTATTTGTTGAATAATATAGCCTTTTTTATCAATAATTGCAGTTATGCCATTATTGGTACTACGGATTAAGGGTCTGCCAAACTCTAATGCTCTTGCTTGTGCCATTTGTAGATGTTGTTTTGGCCCAATACTATTACCAAACCAAGCATCATTTGAAACAGTCAGTAAAAAGTCAGTATCCTGTTGAAAGTTATGCCATATGTAATTAGATAAAATCACTTCGTAACAGATTGCCGTTGTAAATTTAAATCCTTGCATTGTTAATTGGGGTTGCTTTTTATCGCCTTGTTTCATTGATGACATAGGAATGTCTAGCAATGCGGCAATCGGTTCAAGTACAGATTCTAACGGAATAAATTCACCAAAAGGGACTAAATGATGTTTTTGATAACGATTGGTTGTTGGATACTGATAAGCTTCTTTACCTCCTAACACTAAGAGCGTATTGTAAATATCACCGTTAGCTTGGTCTTCAGCGTTTTTTAAACGGTAATCAATAATACCCACCGCTATTTCGGAACCTTTAGCCCTCGCTTGGTTATCTAAATAATATAAAAACGGTTGTTGATTTATTTCGAAGTCAGTAATGCTCGCTTCTGACCAGATGATGATTTTATCTTTGCCTAAAGATTGTTGTGTGAGTTGATAATAAGTTTTTAACGTGCTTTCCAATTGTTCACTATTCCAACGTAATGATTGTGGAATATTACCTTGGATTAACGAAAAGTTGGCTATACGATTCTGATCTACAGTTGTCCAATTAATATCTTTGAGTGAAATTGGTGCAATAAAGATCGCTATTAGTGCAATTATCGCACCAAGCACGTGCTTTTTATGAACCTTGGAGCGCAATTGGTGTAAAATATAAAGTATTAATCCACAGATAATACTAGTAATTAAGTTAACCCCTTCTATACCAATAATAGGAAAATATGCACGCAAAGGGCTATCTAGTTGGCTATATCCAAGCTCTAGCCAAGCAAATCCTGTTAAAATATAGCCACGTAGAAATTCGCTAAATTGCCAAATTACAGGTGCAGTAATAACAAGTTGTTTAAAAGAAAAGGCAGGGGCATAGCGATCCAGCATTCTTAATAACAGTGCAAATAGCATTGGATAAAGCGATAAATAGACAATTAATAGTCCCAATATGACAATAGCAATCGCGGTAGGTAATTCACCATATTGTTTGATACTGATATAAATCCAATGTACGCCACCAACAAAATAACCTATCCCCCAAGTTAACCCTATCAATAAGGCCTGTTTTTTGGATTTGTCAGCAATTAACCATAATAGACCAATAAATGAGATAAAAGCTAAAGGCCAAATATGAAAAGGCGCATAACTAAAAACAGCTATGCCCCCCAAAATTAAACTTAGGAAAAGGTGTTTAAGCATTTTCTGGTAGCTCTAAATTAGGTATAGTTGCACCTTCAGGAATTGTTACATGTAATTGAATGATACGCCGGCGATCGACTATCGTCACTTTAAATTGATAGCCATCAATCAAGATACTTTCGCCGCGTAACGGTAAACGACCGAAGTGTTGCATAACCAGTCCACCAATGGTATCCATTTCATCATCACTAAATGAAGTAGCAAAAATTTCATTGAAGTCCTCAACAGGTGTAAGCGCTCGGACGGTATAAACGGATTGAGATAAACGACGAATATTACGATCTTCGACTTCATCGTATTCATCTTCGATATCACCAACAATCAGTTCTAGAATATCTTCGATAGTAACCAGTCCTGATATACCACCAAATTCATCAATGGCCATTGCCATATGGTAACGCTGCATACGAAACTCTTTCAACATATGGTCAACACGTTTACTTTCGGGCACAATGACCGTTGGTCGTAGGATTTTTTTTAAATCAAAATCAGCAACACCTTGGCGAATAAAAATCAGTAAATCTTTGGCAAGTAGCACACCTTCGATGTGATCTCTATCTTCACTGATCACAGGATAACGAGAGTGTCCATGTTCAGAAATAATATCTAAACATTGATCAAGCGTGTAATTGTCTTTGATTGTGATTATTTGAGAGCGGGGAATCATAATGTCACGAACGCGTTGTTCTGCAATATCCATCACACCTTCAATCATATCAAGCGTATCAGGATCGATGAGTTCGTTTTCTTCTGCTTCGCGGATAACTTCGATCAGTTCTTCTTTATCTTTTGGTTCTGAATTAAATAACTGACTTAACCATAGTGTAAACCCTTTTTTGGTTCTCCGGTGATTATCATCACTCATTTGCTCTCTTCCTTTGTTTTGATTTATTGTTTAATTAGTTGTGGTAGATAGTTATATTAACTAAATGCTTACATTAGTCAATTGCTTGATAAGGATTATCAAAGCCTAATTGCCGCATAATGTCTATTTCAATATTTTCCATTTCTTCGGCTTCTTCGTCAAGGATATGATCATAACCTAATAGGTGTAAGCAACCATGAACAATCATATGCGCCCAATGTGAAGTTAGTGATTTATGTTGCTCTTGCGCTTCAGCTTCTACCACCTGCTTACATATAATTAAATCGCCTAATAGTGGCACATCAATTTCAATCGGTGATTCAAATGGAAAAGATAATACATTAGTCGGTTTATCTTTATGGCGATAAGTATTGTTTAGCTGTTGGCTTTCAGCTTGGTCAACAATGCGGATGGTAATTTCTGCTTGATCCATAAATTGTGGTAAAATCACATCTAACCACTGCATTATTTGTGTTTCGCTCGGTAGGTTGTCAGTTTCTTCACTTGCGATTTGCAAATCTAAAATAATTTCGCTCATTTTATTTTCCTAATGACGATTATTCACGATGATAAGGGTGATTGGTGGTCAAGCTCCAAGCGCGATATAAACTTTCGGCAACAATTACCCGTACCAGTGGATGGGGCAAAGTAAGTGGAGAAAGTGACCAACTCTGTTCAGCTGCAATTTTACATGCAGGAGAAAGACCTTCAGGACCACCAATCAGTAAGCTCACATCGCGACCATCGGTTTTCCAGCGCTCTAATTGTTGAGCTAAATTGTGTGTTGTATATGCTTTACCAGGAATATCGAGTGTGACAATGCAATTACCTTTACCGCAAGCATTTAACATCATTTCACCCTCTTTATCTAAAATGCGGACAATATCCGCATTTTTGGTGCGCTTACCGGCAGGAATTTCAATTAGTTCTAAAGGCATATCTTTAGGAAAGCGGGAACAATAATCATCAAAAGCTGTTGTAACCCAATGAGGCATTTTGTTGCCAACAGCAATAAGTTGAATCTTCACTAGATTAACTCCACAGTTTTTCCAGTTCGTATAGTTGTCGGCTTTGTTCCTGCATAATATGTACGATAACTGAATCCATATCAACTACTACCCAATCTGCATCATTTTGACCTTCACTACCTAAGACCAAATATTTTTGTTTTTTTGCTTCATCGAGTAAATGTCCAGCTATTGAGGCAACGTGACGATTAGACGTACCAGTACAGATAATCATATAATCTGTAATACTTGATTTGCCTCGCACATCTAGGGTAACAATGTCTTTGCCTTTTAGATCATCAATTTTATCAATAATAAAATCTTGTAACGATTGTTGCAAAATAATCTCTCTACTGTTAAATATAAAGCGTCATTATAGCATATTTTTTAAATAGAATGGTGGTGATAATACGCCGAACTTTTGGTAGCAAAATTAATTTAGCCGTTTACTCACTTAACAATCACTAGCTATCCCCAATAAACGTTGTGATCATTGGGCAGTAGGGAAATGTAACTATAACTTAAAGTGTAATAACCCGATCAAATAATGGATTATTGGTTAAACGATGAGTAACCATAAGTAACGTTTTTCCAGCACATGTCTGTTTAATTAATTGAATTATCTGCTGTTCAGTTTGTTGATCAAGGCTTTCAGTTGGTTCATCCATCAAGATCAAAGGCGAGTTATGGAGTAAAGCTCTTGCGATACCTATTCGTCGAATTTCACCTCCCGATAATGTTCGTCCACCTTGTCCAAGGGGTAAATCTAATCCTTGTTCGGTTGCAAGTAGTTTGTCCAGTTCGACTTGATGTAATACCTCTATTAATTGCTTATCTGATGCTTGGTCATTACCAATAAGTAGATTTTGACGAAGGCTATCACTAAAAATAGTGATAACTTGGGGTACAACGGCAATGACTTTGCGCAAAGTTGGCTCATCGAGTTGTTCGATAGGCGTGTTATTGATAAGAATAGTACCAGAATTGGGTTGCCAGCTACGCGTGACTAAACTTAGTAATGTTGATTTGCCGCAACCGGTTTTACCCACTAATGCTATATGTGCACCAGCTTCAACCGTTAATGAAAAATGGGTTAATATCGCAAAAGGTTGATTTGGATAACAAAAATTTATGTGATCAAATTGTAATTTTGCTGAATTTAAATCAATTGTTTTGCCATGTTCAACAAACTGTATATCGGGTGTTTGGTTGAAAATATTTGTTGTACGTTTAGCTGAGGCAATGACTTGACCTAAAAAGATAAATGCCGCAGGAATTGGCATTAAAATTTCGTTACTGGCAAGGCAAACAAATACAAATAATGCAACAAGTGGTGATAAGGTATATTGGGTTATAAGCCAAAGCACCAGTAATGTTAAAAAGCCTGCAATTAGTATAACCAGAGCGGTTGATAATGCCACTAAGGTTGATTGGCGTTGTTGATTGTAAAGCCAGTTAGATTCAAGTTCATCTAGTTTAACTCGGTAACGGCACTGTGCGTTAAATAAAATGAGCTCAGCTTGCCCTTGTAAATAATTGATTAACAGCGATCGATACTCACTTTGTTGCTGAGCTAGCTGTTCACCCAATTGCTTACCAGCATAATAAAAAATCATGGGCACAGCAAGTAGGGTTACCGTAAGTATAATACAAATGATTAATGCAATGGGTAGATTAATGGTACTTAATCCAATAAATAGCAGCACAATCATGACTAATGCCGTTACAATTGGTGAAAATAATTTTAAATAAAGATGATCTAGTGCATCAATATCAACAATAAAACGATTAAGTAAGTCAGCTTTTTGATAATGCGCTAATTGATTAGCACTTAGCGGCAATATTTTTTTAAAGGCCAACGTTCTTAAATACGCTAAAATTTTAAAGGTCGTGTTATGATCCACTAATCGTTGCATATAGCGTGAAGCTGTTCGTGTAATTGCTGCCGCACGTACACCTGCCGCCGGTAACATATAATTAAACGTATACAAACCTGCAACACCAACTACCGCTGTTGAGGCTAAAAACCAACCGGATAAAGATAATAAAAAAACACTGGCAAATAACGTCAGTATAGACAGTGATAATCCCAAAATAATTTGCCAAAAATAGTGTTTATACAGTGCAATATAGGGGCGTAAAATGGCTAACATGCATGCTCCTTGCCGTTAATACTCTGTAGTTTTCCCTGTGACAATTGCCATATTTGATCATACTGTTGCATATCTTCATTTTGGTGAGTAATGGTAATCGTGTTGATCGCAATATGTTGTTGATCAATTTGCTGTACCGTTTGCTTATCTAAGCTGGCTGTGGGTTCGTCAAGAATCAATAATTGACACGGTTTTAACATTGCTCTAGCTAATGCTATACGTTGGGCTTGTCCAACTGATAGTCTCACTGCATCTTCCCCTACTTGTGTATCTATACCAGAGGGCAATTTGGCTATAACATCTAGTAATTGCGCTTTTTTTATGACGGTTTCGAGTTCTTGGTCTGATGCATTTTGTTTACCCAGTAAAATGTTTTCGCGCACAGTGCCATTAATTAAGTAAGGATTTTGACCAATCCAACTAATTTGTTGTTGCCATGTTTTGATCTCTATTTGGCTAAATTCAATATCATTAATGGTTAGCGATCCTTGGTAGGGTAAAAAGCCCAATAATACATTCATTAATGACGTTTTGCCTTCACCACTGGTGCCTATCAAAGCTAGATTGAACGGTGCCTTTAGCGTGAAAGTTAAAGGCCCTACAATAGGCAAGCCTTCGCTAGACATGACGATTAAATTAGTTGCTTTAATCGTCTGTAATGTTTGCTTAAATTCAATATTGGTTTGTAAGTTATGACTTGCTTGTTTTGGTTGCTGTTGGCTTAAAAATGTTTCGATATTATCGGCCGCTGCAATCGCTTCTGCTTTGGCGTGATAATATGTGCCAAGATCGCGTAGTGGTTGAAAATATTCAGGCGCTAAGATAAGCGCAAAAAAGCCTGCAAATAACGTCACTGTGCTATTGTATGAACCAAAATTAAATTCACCTAGATAAGAAAAACCAAAATAGACTGCAACAATTGCAATTGATATTGAAGTGAAAAATTCTAATACCGCAGAGGATAAGAATGCTACTTTTAATACTTGCATGGTTTTGATGCGAAAATCTTCAGATGCTTGGGTTATTTGTTTGGCTTGTTTATCACCTTGATTGAATAACCGAATGGTTGCTAGTCCTTTTAGGCGATCTAAAAAATGCCCACTAAGGTAAGCGAGTGCTTTAAAATGGCGACGATTAATATCGGCAGCCCCCATTCCAACTAAAATCATGAAGATAGGAATAAGTGGGGCTGTACATAGTAATATACCTGCCGCAGCCCAGTTGAACGGTAAAATAGCAAAGAAAATTAATATAGGAACCATACTCGCTAGCCGCATTTGAGGCAGATAACGAGCAAAAAAATCGTGCAGCTTGTCAACTTGTTCAATGAGTAAAGTGCTCCAAGCACCTGTAGTGCTCTGATTTAAATAAGCCGGGCCTAGTAATTCAAGTTGATTGATAAGCTGGTGTCGAATGTTTTTGCGAATTTTTGTAGCCAATGAAAAGTTGATTTTTTCACGAAAATAAATCAATGCAGCACGCGCTAGAAAGGTAATGACGAGCGCTAAAAAATAGGGCAGTACTTTATTTAAATTACGTTGTTCAATAATTAATTTTTGCAAAATAATAGCCAATAGCGCTGCTTGAACAATGATCAAAATAGTGAGTAAAAGGCCAGTTAATAGTGAAGCACGCAAATCAGCTTTATGTAGTTTTGCGTGCTGTTTTAACCAACTAAGTAGATAGGTTTGACGTTGTTTATCTAAAGACATGAAATTTTATTTTTATTTTAAATTATCCAAATAATGCTCGGCATCTAACGCCGCCATACAACCTGTTCCCGCGGAAGTAATCGCTTGTCGATAAACATGATCCATCACATCACCTGCAGCAAAAATACCTTCAACACTCGTTTGCGTTGCATTACCTTGTGTGCCTGATTGTACTTTGATATAACCACCATTAAGTTCAAGCTGTTCTTCGAATATTGCGGTATTGGGTTTGTGACCAATAGCGATAAATACGCCCATCACAGAAAGTTGCTCGGTGAGATTGCTATCTTGTGTGCTACGCATCCTAACACCTGTTACCCCCATATTGTCACCCAGTATTTCATCCACGACTTGATGAGTATGCAATATTACTTTACCTTCTTTTACTTTTTCATTTAGTCGATCCATTAATATTTTTTCTGCTCGAAAACTATCGCGTCGGTGTATTAAGTGTACCTCACTCGCAATATTGGCAAGATAAAGTGTTTCTTCTACAGCAGTGTTACCACCCCCTACGACTGCAACTTTTTGATTTCGATAGAAGAATCCATCACAAGTGGCGCAAGCCGAAACGCCTTTACTTTTGAAAGCTTGTTCTGATGGTAATCCTAAGTATTGTGCTGATGCTCCGGTAGCAACAATTAATGCATCACAGCTATATTCAGTTTCACTACCGTAAAGTTTGTAAGGTTTCTTGCTAAAATCAACACGATCAATTTGGTCGATAATAATTTCTGTATTAAATCTTTCTGCATGTTCTTTCATTTTGACCATTAATTCAGGACCGGTTAGTTCCGGTGCCCCAGCTGGCCAATTTTCAATTTCGGTAGTGGTTGTTAGTTGTCCACCTTCTTGTGTGCCAGTAATCAATACTGGTGATAAATTTGCTCTTGCAGCATAAACGGCTGCCGTGTAACCGGCAGGGCCAGAACCAAGTATTAATAAACGAGCATGTTTAGTTTTCATATTACTATCCTTATTATTTAAATATTCTGGCTATTAGCAACCAAAGCTGTGCAATTTATAACTGATAAGTTTAACATTATCAATCCATGTCATGAAAAAAATTGATTATTGCAGTAATAGGTTATCGCAATAATTTTTTATTGTTGTAATTTTCAAAGTTTATCTTTATATTTTCATTTTTTTTAAACTATTTTCTTATTTTTAAAACTATATTTTGTTTAATTTCTTTTTTTAAGTGATTAAAATTAATCTTTTAAATTTTTTGTGACTTTATTCCGGTTATCTGTTTAGATTACCCGTATAAACTAAAAGGATATAAGATGAATAATACTACTATAGAAAAAGTCGAGTCAGTGCTTTCAAAAATTAGTTGGGCACAACAAATGTTAAATTCGGTGCAACAACAGGTTAATGATCCTCAACTTGGTAATATTTTATCAGGCATTGAGTTTATAATAGATTGCGCTTCTTCTGATGCAGAAGCGCTATATAATTTAGTGAAATAAAGGGTAGTGTGATGTTAGTTGGCTTACCCTTCATCTCGCCGAGTGACGAGTGAAGGCAATTACTGCCTTATTTGTCATTAGGTAAATAAGTTGTCATATCGGTAAGTGGCCAGCGAATATGTGGTGAACTAGGTTCATCAGCCCGATATCCAAAGGCGATACAAAGTCCAACACCAAATACTTGGCCGCTGAATTGAGGAATTGTATTTTCAAAAATTTTGATGACTTTATCACTCTCAAACCCACCTATTGCACAGGAATCGATGCCTTTGAAAGCAGCAGCCGTCATCATATTTGCGCTTGCTATATAGATTTGCATTTCTGACCAGTGATTGAGGGTTAAACCGTCAGCGAGTCCATGTTTACAAAAATTGATAAAAGATTGACATGCAATGTCGATAGCGGTTTTATCCTCTGGATTCGGTAAGGTTCGAGCAATGGTTCGACGTAAATAATCACTTTGTAATGTAAAATTATTAGCCTTACGATAAAGGGCAACAACGTAATGCGAGCAGCTAGTTACTTGTTCTTGATCATAACAAATTGCACGTAATTGCTTTTTAATTTTATCATTGCTCACCACAACAAAATGCCAAGGCTCCACGCCAAATGATGATGGAGATTGACGTGCTGCTTCTAGAATATATTCCATATCGATATCATTGATTTTTTTATTGATGTCGAATTTTTTACATGCATGTCTAAATTCAAAGGCCTGATTTAATTGATCCATATTCTCTCCTAATGTTGTGTATTCCATGGTGCAACTTTAATTAATAATAACATACCTGGTAAGGCTAAAATCGTACATAAAGTAAAAAAGGTTGTCCAACCTAGATGTTCGACCATCACGCCAGTCGTTGCATTTATCAATGTTCTGGGAATTGATGCGATACTTGTAAATAAAGCAAACTGTGTTGCTGTATAAAGTGGATTAGTAGTTTTCGCGATAAACGCGACAAATGCGGCAGAACCTAATCCCACCCCTAATGCTTCAAATCCTATAACAATGGCTAACATAATTTGTTGATAACCGGTAATGGTTGTAAATGGCCCTTCAATCGATAACCAAGCAAAGCCTAAAATAGAAATAACCTGTACAAAGCCAAAAGCCCAAAGCGCTCGATTAATCCCAATTTTGATCATCAATATTCCACCAACTAACGCACCAAAAACACTCGGCCATAAAGATGCATTTTTAGCAATCCAACCAATATCTAATCGACTATAACCCATTTGTAAATAAAAAGGTGTAGCTAAAGAGGTTGCCATACTATCGCCCAATTTATAAAGAAATATGAAGGCTAAAATAATGATTGCATTTTTAACACCTTGACGAGTGATGAACTCACTAAATGGTTTTATGATGATCGCTTCAAGATTATGATTTTTGACTGGTTGGTTAAGTGGTTCTTTGACCCATAAGGTCATAATGATAGCTGGAATCATAAATAGTGCAGTAATAATAAAAACACTATGCCAAGCTAAATAACTAGACAATATAAGCGATAATGATCCAGGTACGAGTCCTGCAATTCGATAGGCATTGGTGTGTATACTATTCCCTAGACCCAGTTCATTATCAAGTAAAAGCTCTCTTCTAAATGCATCTAAAGCAATGTCTTGCGTCGCCGAGAATAGCGCGATAATAAAACAAAGTGTGGCAATGAGCCAAATATTGAGTGAAGGCGATAAAAAACCTAATAAACTAATGGATAAAACTAATATGATTTGCGATATGAGCATCCAGCCTCGGCGTCTGCCTAAATGGAATAATGAGGTATTATCCATAAAGGGGGCCCAAACAAATTTAAAAATATAAGGCATTTGCGTTAAAGAAAATGCACCAATTGTTTTAATATTTATTCCTTCGCTTTCTAACCACGCAGGTAAAAGTTGTAGTAATAAATAAAATGGCAAACCAGATGCAAAACCTGTAAAAATACAGATGAGCATTTTAGTTGTAAAAATGGTTTTAAAGATGGTGTTTTGCGTATTATTCATTATTTAACATTAATGGTTAGTTTTTTTGCAAAGTGTTATCATAGCACATTAATAACAAATAATTGTTAAAGCCAATAAAAAGCGTTTTACTCTGACTAGATTGACTAAACGTAAAAATTTTAACTCGTTTTGACTTATTTTAATAACAATCTTAATCTAGGTAGTTAAACGCTTTTTGGACAGACTTAAAGTAAAAACATTCAAAACAAATAATCACGATATTCATTGCATAAATTTGAAAGAGGTTAATTAGTATGAAAGGTAAAATCAAAATAGCGGTTTTTAGTAGTAAACATTATGATAAAGAACATTTAGAGATTGCTAATAAAAAATATGGCTTTGAGATTGAATACTATGAACATAAACTTAGTCATAAAACAGCAGTTACAGCCCAAGGTTATGATGCCGTATGTGTATTTGTTAATGATGAAGTTGATAAGCAAGTTTTACAAAAATTAGCCCATTATGGCATTAAAATACTCGCATTACGCTGTGCTGGGTTTGATAATGTGGATTTAGCTGAAGCTAAAAAATTGGGTATTACCGTCGTGCGAGTACCGGCTTATTCACCTGAAGCAGTTGCTGAGCATGCTGTTGCGTTAATGATGACACTCAATCGTCGAACTCATAAAGCTTATCAGCGTACCCGTGATGCTAATTTTTCACTGGAAGGTTTAACTGGTTTTAACATGCACAACCGCACCGCAGGGGTGATAGGTACAGGTAAAATTGGTCAAGCAGTTATCCGCATCTTAAAAGGGTTTGGCATGAATATTCTTGCTTATGATCCCTATCCAAATGATATCGTTGTCGAATTAGGTGCTCAGTATGTTCAATTAGACGAACTTTATGCAAAATCAGATGTCATCACGTTGCATTGTCCAATGTCACCGGAAAATTATCATTTATTAAATAAAGATTCATTTAACAAAATGAAAAATGGCGTAATGATTATCAACACCAGCCGTGGTGGCTTATTGGATGCTACTGCTGCAATCGAAGCGTTAAAACAGACCAAAATCGGTGCGCTAGGTATGGATGTTTACGAAAACGAACGAGATCTCTTTTTTGAAGATAAATCTAATGATGTCATTTTAGATGACGTATTTCGACGTTTATCATCATGCCATAATGTGATTTTTACAGGGCATCAAGCTTTTTTAACTCAAGAAGCATTATTAAATATATCTGACACAACTTTAAATAACATACAACAGATATCAGAAGGAAAAGCAAATCCTAATATTGTTGAGTAACGCCAATAATTTTAGGATATTGCTTATTGTTTTAAATAACAAAATATGGATGAATTATGCAACGTATTGTTATCGTAGCTTCTATGCTTTTATTGCTTGCTGCTTGCACAAGTAACAAGCAATCTTCACCCACACCGATGCAAGAACATCGAGGACATGCGAATGTTAAAGGCGGTGTTTACCTAGAACAAAAACATAATCAACCGCTAACCAATAGCGGTCCGTTAGAAATTACTAAAGAAAAATTTATCGACCGAATGGTCAATAAATATCGTTTTGATCGCCAACAATTGCGAAATGTACTTGCTCAAACAAATAAACTTGATTGGGTGATTAACTTGATGGATAAACAAGCACCAAAAACAGGTGTATCAACGATACCAAATGGCGCCTGGATTCGGTATAAAAATAAATTCATCACTGATAGCAATATACCTAAAGGTGTTGATTTTTGGAATAAGTATGAACCCGATTTGAAACGCGCTTACCAAGAATATGGTGTGCCACCCGAAATTATTGTTGGGATTATTGGTGTTGAGACTGGTTGGGGGCGAGTAATGGGTAAAACAACTATTATTGACGCTTTATCTACACTCGCCTTTTATTATCCAAGACGCGCGCAATATTTTTCTGAAGAGCTGGAAGATTTCTTGTTAATGTGTCGTGATGAAGGTGTCGATCCCTTTGACTTGAAAGGATCGTTTGCAGGCGCGATGGGATATGGTCAATTTATGCCATCAGCTTTCCGAAATTATGCTGTAGATTTTGATCGTGACGGACATACCGATCTTTGGAATCCTGTCGATGCGATTGGTAGTGTGGCTAACTATTTTAAAGCTCATGGCTGGAAACGTGACAAAAAAGTGGCAGTTATGGCGAATGGTCAAGCGCCTTTATCACTTGATACTGGGTTTAGTACTAAATATTCAATTGAAACCTTAGCTAATGCTGGTTTGAAACCACAAAGTTCTTTAGAGGGTTACAAAGAAGCAAGTTTACTACGCTTGGATATGGGGGATCGTTATCAATTTTGGTATGGTTTACCTAACTTTTATGCCATAACACGTTATAATCACAGTACCCATTATGCGATGGCAGTATGGCAATTAGGGTTAGCTGTTAAAGAGGCAAGATAGCGTTAAATAGATAATTTATTAAAAAGGTCGCTTTAGCGACCTTATTTTTAAGAAGGAATTAATCTTATCTTTATCCATCCTCGTTATTCGTTACTATTAATAAGTGCTATATTTTCATTACAGAGAAGATACCAATAATTTTAATGCTAACAGTAATAAAAAAATGCCGAAATACTTGATTAATTTATTAATTGATAATTTTTGTGCTATTTGAACACCAACTTTAGCCATGGGTATACTGGCTAGCATAATTGAAAATACAGCTGGTAGATACACAAATCCAAGACTGTATTGAGGAAGCTCTGGAATGTTCCAGCCAGCAATGATATACCCAATTGTTCCACCTATTGCAACTGGCAGAGTAAATGCCGCTGATGTGCCAATGGCTTTACGCATATCGATACCACATTTTTTCAAGAATGGTACCACTAATACACCACCACCTACGCCGACTAATGCCGCAAAAACACCAATAAATGCACCAACAAGCACAAAAACACTATTCCCTGTACTCATTGTTTGAGTGGTTTGATTGTGATTAACTTTACTGGTCTTAAAAATAAATTTTCCGCCAATGTAGAACAGAAAAGCTATAAAGATCCACCTAAGATAGACACCGGGAATATAAGGGGTCATATACGATCCAATTATTGTACCGACAATGCAACCCAATACCATTTTCTTTAACACAGACCATTGAATATTATGGTTTTTATTTTGCAACCAACTCGATGATAAACTCGTACCAATGATTGTTGCTAATGATGAAGCAACTGCAATATGGTTGATCCAGTTGTTACCAAAATTGAAATGGTCAAGTGTAAAAATCAAAGCAGGAACGATTAATGCACCACCACCAATACCGAACATGCCAGCCAGCAAACCGGCAAATGCGCCAATACAGATGAAAATAACAAATTCAACAAGCATTTTAAGTCCTTATAGTGATTAACGTAAAACTAATCACTTTTCCATTTGTTAATTAGATAAATTGATCACTGGGTTAATTATTTTAACAACAGTGTCGATTATTTTTCTCATTGGCTGGTTATTGTACCTGACATATTTGAATGGTAGCAATCTATCAAAGAGTAAATAATCAAATATTAGCAATGAGTTTAATCACAATCTAATACGCTAAAAGATGACATAATGATCAAAAAAGCTTATGTTATTGAGTAATTCAAAAGAAGTCACAAAATATTATGACAATTTTATATTGAAAGGAGTGAAATAATGAAAGATCGTTTAAAGTGGATTGATGATTTTGGTTTTTTAGGTGAAACCGCAAGTGGCCACTCATTGGTCATGGATGGAGGCATTGAGCACGGAGGTCGTAATCGTGGCGCTCGTCCAATGGAACTTTTACTGCACGGTGCTGCTGGCTGTATGGCTTATGATATTATCGCTATCTTAAAAAATAATAAAAAAGATGTGCGTGATCTTTGGATTGATATTGATAAAACGCAGGCAGAATCTTCACCCAAGGTTTACACCTCAATTAATTTCCATATTGTGATTACCGGTGTAAATATTGACAATGAAAGCGTTGAAAAAGCGGTAAAGCTTGCGTCAGAAAAATATTGCAGTGCTTCAATTATGTTAGGTAAAACAGCCAAAATGTCTTATACCTATGAGATTAGAGAGCAACGTTAACTATTTTATATAACTTATAATTATAATCTAATAACTAGCTGATCTTAGTCTGTTTTGCATTAATCGTATAACATTCTATTTTGTTGAATGAAATGTAATAAGAGTATGATTATGCAGCAGTTAAAGAAAAATATGCGATTCCGAGATTTAGTGATTTTGGGATTGCTTTTTATTGGTCCAGCAGCACCAGTAGGATTATTTGGTGTGTTATACGCGATCAGTGATGGTGCCATTGCTTTAGTGTATATTGTCGCTACTTTCGTTATGGCTTTTACCGCGTATTCTTATGCTAGAATGGCTCGTGCTTTACCACATGCCGGCGCAGTTTATGCCTATTGTTCTGTTGGTATTCATCCCAATGCTGGTTTTTTAGTTGGCTGGTTATTGCTACTTGATTATATGTTTATTCCTGCTGTTGCTTATCTATTTAGTGGTATATCACTCAATGCATTGATTCCCGAAGTGCCTGTATGGATCTGGACTTGTTTAGCCGTCGTGATTACCACAACATTAAATTTAATTGGGGTTAAAAAATCAGCAAAAATCACATTAATTATCTTAATTCTTGAAATTATTATCCTATTTGCTGTGTTATTGGTGGGTATTTGGATTATCGCAAATAGTGATATTAGCCGCAATTGGTTACATCCTTTTATTGGTGGTGAGTTATTTACTTGGGGCAAATTATTTAATGCGGTGTCTATCGCAGTTTTATCTTATTTAGGCTTTGATGCAATTGCTACTTTTTCTGAAGAAAATAGTGGTCAACGTAACATAGTGAGTAGAGCGATTATCTGCTGTTTAGTTTTAGCGGGTGCTTTATTTGTAGTACAAATTTATGTTGGTGCTTTACTTAATCCCTATAGTGCAGATTATTTAAATAGTCATCCTGAACTAAAAGGTAAAGCTTATTATGACATTGTTAATCACGAAATTAATGTATGGTTAGGATGGTCATTAAGTTTAATGAAAGCGATCGGTGCATCATTTGCGGCAATGGTTGGGCAGGCTGCGGCAAGTCGTTTATTATATAGTATGGGACGAGATAAACGTTTACCTTCATTTTTAGCCAAAGTTGGTCAAAAAAGTGGTGTGCCAACTGTTGCAATTTTATTTGCGGCGATCTTTAATTTAGTTTTAGTTGTTATTGCGGCAAATAATGATAAGGGGCTGCCTACTTTAGTCTCATTTGTTGATGTCGGTGCATTAACTGCCTTTATAATGTTACATGTTGCAGTAATTGGTTATTTCAAATTCAAAAAAGCTTCTAAAGGATGGCTTTCTTGGGTTTTTGATATCTTAGTGCCTATTGCTGGTATTGTAGTATTATTACCGGTATTAACGCATATTGATAACGATGCAAAAATTGTTGGCGCAGTTTGGTTAGCTATTGGCACTGTCATGCTCTACTTGAATAAAAATCGCAATCAACCGCTTTGGTTAGAACAAAATAACCAAGACAGTTAATCGATTTTCTTTAATGGATATAACAACTTGATTGTAGCACATGATTATATAATAATACCTTCATTTTTAATTAAGTGTTATAACCATGCTTTCAGAAATAGTAAACGGTGCGTTAATTTCAGCCAGCTTAATTATTGCTATTGGCGCTCAAAATTTGTTTGTTTTAAAACAAGGATTATTAAAAAACCATATCTTTTATGTATCAGCCATTTGTTTTGTCTGTGATTTTGCCTTAATGTCTATTGGTATCTTAGGTCTTGGTACGTTTATTAGTCGTAATCCGTTAATTACCAATATATTGGCAATATTGGGCGCGCTTTTTCTAATTTGGTATGGTTTTGGTGCATTTAAAAGTGCGATTAATGGTACGAGTAGCATGCAAATAGAATCGCAAAGTACCGATAATACTAGCCGGGTAAAAGTTGTAATGGCAACCTTGGCCGTCACTTTACTTAATCCACATGTATACTTGGATACCGTTGTCATTGTTGGCGGTATTGCGGGCACGCTAAACAGTCAGCAAAAATTGGCTTTTTTGATTGGTGCTGTTTGTGTTTCTTTTATCTGGTTTTTCAGCATTGGCTATGGGGCAAGATTACTTACCCCTTTATTTAAACAAAAAAGAATGTGGGTAATTTTGGACTGTATTGTCGGTGCTGTGATGTTTTATATTGCTTATCGATTAGTTACGTACGTGTTTTTTGCAAATTAGACCAACCAAATTCGATTGATGATTGATAATTCATCGTTTATTTTTTGATAACATTTATTTGAATTATTTAAAATAAATTTGCTAAGCCGTGCATTTAATCTTTCAAGATTAGCATGTAGTGTTAAGAAATTGATTCCAAACAGATTTGTCGACTGCGAGTGTATTCATGGTCACTCTATAGTTATTAAAATAAACTTGAATCGCAATGAAAAAAGATGGTGGGTCGTGAGCGATTCGAACGCTCGACAAACGGATTAAAAGTCCGCTGCTCTACCGACTGAGCTAACAACCCATATAGAAAACTGCTAAAAGTGGTGGGTGATACCGGGTTCGAACCAGTGACCCCCTCCTTGTAAGGGAGGTGCTCTCCCAACTGAGCTAATCACCCCAAATGTTTTATTTCTAAAACGTCACGGTAAAGATTGGTGGGTGATACCGGGTTCGAACCAGTGACCCCCTCCTTGTAAGGGAGGTGCTCTCCCAACTGAGCTAATCACCCTTACCGTGTGGATGTGCATTATAAGGCACGTCTTATTTCAGTCAACCTTTTTTTTTATATTTCTGCAAAAATAGCCTTGTTCGGTTTAAATTTAAACATTTTTTGGATGATACTTCACAAAAACACGTATTTGCGATTTTTATTTTGGCAATGATGCTTATGATTGAGTCATGAAAATTAAATTACATGAGCTGCTAATTGATGAAGACTATAAATAAATATCGAGTGGTTATGTTTGTTGAGCCATCAATCATACGATATAAAGTAATAAACAACCGGGATCGATTAACAGCTTCATTGTCTGAAGATTTAATGGAATATCCTTATCAGAATTTTGTTGATATTGACCTATTGCTCAGTGCATTACAAGAAAAGTTACCTACACTTGCTTCTTTTGAATTAAATTTGCATGAAGATTATATTCAATCCACTAAACTTGAACTTCCCCAAGTTAAATTAAATTTAAATGAAATACTTTTATATGTTGAAGCCTCTATCTATAAACTGTTTGAAATGCCAGCCAGTCACGCGTTTTTTGATTTTGTTTATTTGGCTAAATCACAAAAACAATTAATGGTTGCGATTTGTGATCGTAAATATGTGAATCAATGGGTTGAGCTATTTAAAAAACATCATTGTCGGTTGAGTTTTATCGGTTGTGTTTTTAAACAGTATAAATTCAATTTTTTACCTTGGAGACAGTCAAAACATAAATCACAAAAACTTTATTTAGCAATGACTACATTAAGTTTAATTGGAATTTTGAGCTGCCAATTTTGTTATTGGTGGCTGCAAGTTAGCAGCGAATTAAATTATTATTTAACACAATGTTCTAATCAACAAATAATTAAACAAAACTTAGCTCATCAGCTCTCAACATATAAGCCCGATCCTTCACCGAGTCAACAGCAAATCAAATGGTCATTATTATTGATTTCACAGCTTTTACCACAAAATATTTGGTTGACCTCGTTTACTTATACTCCCAATAAAGTGAGTTTATTAGGACATAGCTTCAACTATAAAGATATTACAGACTTTAATTTAAATTTATTACAGCAAGACCTTATTGAACAAGGACACGTTAAAACGATCAGTAATGATAATCAAAGTTTATTGTTTGATATGGATTTAAAGCTACATGAATAATGATTTTTTTTATAGACCATTTTGGCAACAATATTTAATTTGCATTTTATTTCCTATTATTGCGTTTTTAATAGGCTATTTAGTTTTAATTGAGGATATACAAAATGAGTCAATAAAACAGCGTGCGTTATACCAAGAACAGTTGCAACAAATTGCATCATCGAAACTAAAAATTGCGCGTTATCAGGCAGGAAAACAACATGCATTACGCGTGATTAATCAAAATCAACTCGCATATTTTATCGAGAAAAATCAATTGGTATTAAACATGTTTAAATATCATCAAACGGATACGGGTGTTAGGTGGGAAGTTGGACTTAAAGGTAATTTTAGTCATTTTATTCATTTTCTATCCGAACTCAATAATGAATATTTTTATTTGGATTTTGAAAGTTTAACTATCACCAATCAAGAAACGTATCTTCAAATTATTTTTACGTTATTGTTCAAAAAGGAGAAGGAGTGAAAATCAACTTTTTTATAGCCCAATGTTTATTATTGATTAGTGTTTTTTCTCGCGCTGATAATGAAGTAAATCGTGATCCTTTTTTACCTTCTCAACAAGTGACGTGTAGTGAACAACAAGAGAGTTTACTAAAGCAGATCAAAGTCTGGCAATTTAAAGGGATAGTAGCTCAGGTGAATAATTCTTATCATCAAATTTGGCTTTATTCTGAAAATCAGTGGTTATCAATCACCGATGATATTGTGCCACATGTGTTATTTCCTTGGTTTATCCAATCTTTGCAAAATAATCAAATGATATGGCAGGCAAATCTTACGAACTATTGTCATGACACAGTGCAATGGATGATGCAATTAAATGAATAGTACACAAATGATGTGTTTTTTTCATCAAATTTTAAATGAAGTGAAATTAAAATTAAAGGTTGTCGGTTTGGGTCTGTTGATAATGATAGTCGTGACTACCAAGATTGATGCCAATCAAATCACGGCTGATCGATCATCTGATTTGAGCATCTCAAACAAGGTTTCAATTAATTTTTATCAAACTGATATTGCTATCATTTTACAGGCTTTGGCTGACTGTAAAGCATTAAATTTAGTTATGGCTGATGATTTGTCTGTGAAGCAAACTATTAAATTACGTGATGTGGAATGGCAAAAAGCTTTAGATATCACTCTTCGATCAGCAAATTTACAGGCAAAAATAGAGGAGAATATTTTATTCATTTCCAAAGCTGACGATCCTGAACAGTTAAGACAAA
This sequence comes from Gilliamella sp. B2838, assembly GCF_026536185.1. Classification (NCBI taxonomy): domain Bacteria; kingdom Pseudomonadati; phylum Pseudomonadota; class Gammaproteobacteria; order Orbales; family Orbaceae; genus Gilliamella; species Gilliamella sp. B2838. The sequence continues at coordinate 317,072 of NZ_JAFNOO010000001.1, read as the reverse complement.
AACGGCAAGCTGAGATGAAGCAACAAGAGCAAACACAAGCACTAAAAGCACTTTCTATTGCCGTTAACCATGCCGATTTGACTACGTTAATCGATGCCATTAAGCAGCAGGGCTTATTATCGGAACGAGGTAGTGTTGTGATGGATAAACGGACAAACTCATTAGTCATCACCGACATTTCAAAGCAATTGGATCTGATTAAAAAACTGGTTGAAGTTATTGATAAACCTATGCCACAAGTCCACATATCAGCACATATTGTCACAATGAGTGATGAAAGTATGGATGAACTTGGTATTAAATGGGGATATGCGGGGGGATCCTCACAATTACTAGATAAGTTTGATGTTGGGCTTGGTGTGATTAATTCAACTTCAACGTTAGGATTTAACTTAGCAAAACGTTCTGGGAGTTTACTTAATTTAGAACTGTCAGCATTAGAATCGGAAAATCAACTTGAAATTATTGCTAGCCCTAATTTATTAACTGCCAATCAAAATACGGCGTCTATTAAACAAGGAACAGATGTGCCTTACGAAGTATCAAGTGGTAATAATGGTGCAACGACAATAGAATTTAAACAAGCTGTTTTAGGTTTAGAAGTCACACCTAAAATACTTGACGATAAAAAAATGATTTTGGACTTGTATATTACACAAAACACTACTGGTCGTTCTATTAAACGCCGTGAAGGTGGGGAAGCATTAGCGATTGATACGCAAGAAATTAAAACACAAGTTATGGTGAAAAGTGGTGAGACTGTTGTACTAGGGGGGATTTTTCAACAGTTAAATGATAAAACTAAACGTGATGTGCCCGGTGTTAGTGAAATTCCTTTGGTCGGTAACTTATTTAAATATAAAGGTAAAAAACAACAAAAAAGAGAATTAGTTATTTTTATAACCCCACAATTAGTTGAGTAAATGCCAACAGCGTTGTATTATACAAGGTCTTATTTTTGATGGTTTACTTTGCTTATAATTTATTATATTCAAATTATAAGGTTTTTATTCATCATAATTACAACTTATTATTACTATAGAGAATATTATGTTTCGTGTTGTTGCTTCTGATCTGGATGGTACTTTATTAACGCCTAAGCATAGCTTGTCACCTTATACAAAAAAAGTGCTTCAAGCTTTACGTCAAAAAGATATTCATTTTGTTTTTGCAACTGGGCGTCATCACATAGATGTCGCGCAAATGCGTGAAAATATGGAAATTGATGCTTTTATGATTACATCTAATGGTGCTCGGGTACATGACAGTGCAGGTAATTTAGTTTTTAGTCAAAGCATTAAACCAAGTTTAGCTAGCGAACTTGCTAAAGAATGTATTGATGATCCACTAGTTTATACCCATGTTTATCGAGGGGATAATTGGCTTATCAATAAAGAAGATACTTATTCTCTTAGCTTTTTTCGTGATACTGATTTTACTTATCAGTTTTTTAATCCACTTGATTTTGCAACTGATGATATTGCTAAGATCTACTACACAACAAGTGGCGATGAACTCCACCCACACTTAGTAAAAATCAAAGAAAGACTTGATGCAAAATATGGCGATAAAGTAAGTATCACATTTTCGTCATTGAATTGCCTTGAAGTTATGGCGGAAAATGTATCAAAAGGTAGTGCACTTAAAAAAGTCGTTGAAAAGTTGGGACTCGAATTAAAAGATAGTATCGCTTTTGGTGATGGCATGAATGATGTTGAGATGTTATCTTTGGCAGGTAAAGGTTGTATCATGGAAAATGCTAGTGCTGATTTAAAGCAACGATTACCTAACTTAGAAGTCATTGGATCAAATGTTGATGACGCTGTTCCTCATTATTTGAGTCATTTATTTCTTTAAAAAATCTGAATAATTTTATGGATCTTAATTTTGATAAAGAACTTAATACGTTAGGATTACGATGTCCTGAGCCTATTATGTTAATTCGAAAAACGATTAGAGAACTTGAGATAGGTCAAGTTCTTCATATTGTAGCTGATGATTTTGCCACAACGCGTGATGTGCCAAGTTTTTGTAGGCATATGGATCATGAGCTATTAGCATCTCAAATAGAATCGGAACCTTATCACTATTGGATAAGAAAATCGCATTAATATTTGTTAACAATTTAATGAATACGATTCATATTAATCAATCAATTCAATTTGAAACAAATAATAACGTAGCGTTCGCCAATCGTTAGGTATTAGATGATCTGTCATCAATAATAATGTACATCGTTTACCATTATGACGTGATTGTAAATTAAGAATTATCATATAGCGAAGCAATAAAGGTTTGCGTAATAAATACCAACGTTGCTTATGCCAATATATCTGGTTGATATGGTGAAATAAAGCAAATTCTCCTTTTATTGTTTTGCAATAGCGTAGCGCTCGAAACCATTCGATAACCAAGATTAATGTCACAATAAAGGTATAACTATTTAATGTGGTATGAGCAAATTGTAATAAACACAATATGACTAACATCAAATAAAAAATTGAAAAAATAGCAATTTGTTGATAAGAATTCGTCAGTTTTGTGCTCCACATATTAATACCTCGATCTTGATAAAACAGGATTATTACATGGTATTGTTAAAAATTGCTTAAAATTAAGCTTAATATGGGAGATAATATCCAGAATTATGTTATTTTTATCATATAGATGTGTAATTACCAAAAGCGCTGGATGACTAAATTAATGATATATTTATTCACAACTATATGAATTAAAACATTTTAGGGTAACAAATATAGCATTTGTTGCCCATATTTTATTTAAAAATTAAATTAGGAATAATTTGTGATATTAATTAGAGTGTTGAAATTTATTCTAAAACTTTTAATCGGCTGCTTTCTTTGTGGTTTAATTATTGGAATCGCTGGATATGCCTATTATTCAAAGGATTTACCCGATGTTGCGACATTGAAAGATGTGCGCTTACAAACACCAATGCAAGTATTAAGTAAAGATGGTGAATTGATCGCTATTTTTGGTGAACGTCGACGCACTCCATTGAAGTATGATGAAATTCCGCCCATTGTGGTTAATGCCGTGATTGCCACCGAAGATGCGCGTTTTAATGAACATTTTGGTATCGATCCTATTGGTATTGTCAGAGCAATGTATATCGGCGTGAAACAGAAAGGCTTTTCACAAGGTGGTAGTACTATCACTCAACAAGTGGCAAAAAACTTTTTTTTAACGCCAGAAAAAAGTATCTCACGTAAAGTAAAAGAGATGATTTTAGCGATTCGTATGGAAAAAGAGTTATCAAAAGAAGAGATCATGGCGCTCTATCTTAATATGATTAACTTTGGTTCCCGCGCTTACGGCGTTGCTGCTGCTGCTTATACCTTTTTTGGTAAAACCCCTGATCAGTTAACTATTGATGAAGCTGCATTATTGGCCGGTTTACCTAATGCACCTTCGGCTTTTAATCCAATATCTCATCCTGATCGCGCTCTGACAAGGCGTAATTGGGTTTTAAGTCGTATGCTTGATCAATCCTATATTACCCAAGCTCAATTTGATGAAGCGATAAAAAAACCATTAAGCGTGAGTTATCATTCACCACAGATAGAATTTTCAGCCCCTTATGTTGCTGAAATGGCACGACAATTTATGTATGATAAATTTGGTGAAAATGCTTATACTGACGGTTATAAAGTCTATACAACTATTTCCAAAACAGACCAAATAGCCGCAACTGAGGCTGTCCAAAAAAATATTATTGATTACGATATAAGACATGGTTATCGTGGTGCTGAAAAAATATTGTGGAAAAGTAACGAACCCCCATTGAATGCAGAACAAATTCAGCAAGCGTTAGATAAATATATTTGTTACAACCAAATGTGTCCAGGGGTTGTTATGCAATCTTCCGACACTGAAGCCAAAGTTGTTTTATCCGATAAAAGTGATATTAAAATATTATTTGCTGGTATGAAGTGGGCTCGTCCATTTATTAGTGATAACCAACAAGGTGCGTTTCCCAAAAAAGTATCGGATACACTAAAACCAGGTCAATTAATTTGGGTGAAAAAATCAGGTGACAATTGGGATTTAGCACAAATTCCTGCGGTAAATGCGGCACTAGTCTCTTTAGATTCTGATAATGGTGCTATAAAAGCAATTGTCGGTGGTTATGATTATAATTTAAGTAAATTTAATCGGGCAACACAAGCGCTACGTCAATTAGGTTCAAACATCAAACCCTTTATTTATACAGCCACGTTAGAACAAGGTTTGACTATGGCTACCTTGCTCAATGATGCGCCTATTGTGCGTACCAGCGGTAGTCAAATATGGCAACCTAAGAATTCCCCTCCAAATTACGCAGGACCACTTCGTTTAAGAATTGGTTTAGGGATGTCTAAAAACGTGATGATGGTTAGAGCGTTAAGGGCCATCGGTATTGATTACGCAGCAAGTTATTTGGAGCGTTTTGGTTTTCCGAAAGAAAACATTTCACATAATGAATCTTTAGCACTTGGATCAGCATCATTTACGCCGTTACAAGTGGCAAGAGCTTATTCGGTTATTGTTAATGGTGGTTATTTGATTTCACCTTATTTAATTGAAAAAATTGAAGAAAATAATGGCGACAGCGTGATATATCAGCATCAACCTTTAATTGCTTGTCACAATTGTCAGGATGATGAAGTCTCTAATGACTCAAAACATCTATCCCTTAATAATGTTGAAGATGTCGCTAATGAGTCAGGTAATGAAGAGCCTGAACAAGCCAATCTTAAATCTGATGATAAATTGATATTACCAGACATTAATGATGCTAATAAAACAAATGATAATACACCTAAATATGCGCCTCATACTATAAATAGTGGTATTGCATTTATTATGAAAGATGGCCTACGCTCTATCGTCTTTGGCGGCTCAGATTGGCAAGGCACGGCTTGGCGTGTTAAAGCTCTAGGTCGAAAAGATGTGGGAGGAAAAACAGGTACGACCAATCAGTCCAAAGATGTTTGGTTCTCAGGATTTGGTGGGAATATTGTTACAACTGTTTGGATGGGATTTGATGATCATCGCAGGGAATTAGGACGCACTTTCCGAGCCGAAGCGGGCGCTGTGACAGCAAATCCGGTGTGGGTTGATTATATGAAAGTAGCATTAAAAGATGTGCCAGTACAGGAAGATGTACAACCTGAAAATGTTATCTCTGTCACGATCGATCAAAAAACAGGATTACTCCCTAACCCTGGTGCGAAAACCATGTCAGAGTATTTTATTAAGGGAACTGAACCTACAACATATGCGACACAAGAAGTCGGTACCAGTGTGACTGATTCACAAGGTAATACTTCAGAGCTATTCTAACTTAAGGATTTTAAATGAATGGTTCGATAAGAATTATTGGTGGCAAATGGCGTGGGCGTAAATTGCCAGTTCTAAATAAACAAGGCTTGCGCCCAACCACTGATAGAGTAAAAGAAACATTGTATAACTGGTTAATGCCAGTTATACATAGCAGCGAGTGTTTAGATTGTTTTTCGGGAAGCGGATCATTAGGTTTTGAAGCTGCATCGCGTGGTGCGCAGAGTGTTACTTTACTTGAGAAAGATAAACAAACCGCTCAACTATTAATCAAAAACACACAACTTTTAGCAAGCACAGCTATAGATGTTTATCATACTGATACTTTACAGTGGCTTAATCGTTCAGCTTATAAACAATTTGATATAGTATTTATCGATCCGCCTTTTCATCAAGCTTTAGTGGCAAAAACCATTAGCCAGCTTGAAGAGAATGGTTGGTTTAAACCTTCTGCTTATATCTACATTGAAACTGAAATAAATTATAATGTCATGAATGATATTCCATGTAATTGGTATTTACATCGCGAAAAAACCGCAGGGCAGGTGCACAGCTACCTTTTTATACGAGAAGACGTTTAATGTTTATATTTATTGGTAAAGTTTTATATTCCTTAATTTGGTTGTTTTTTTTATTTAATCTTATCTATCCTTATCCAAGACCGGCAAACATTGTAGCCTATGTTGGATTAATCGCTTTTGCTATAACCCATGGTTTACAAGCATGGATGTTACAATCAACGATGACAAACCAAGAAAAAGAGCAGGACAAATATAAAGCACTTCGTCTTTTTATTTTTGGTGTTTTTGAATCACTTAGCTGGAAACAAAAAAAATAGAGAAAAAAGTGGTTGTCAGATACAAAAATTTTTGTATAATGCTCACCACTTCTTTAGAAGTCTCCAAATATGCGGGAATAGCTCAGTTGGTAGAGCGCAACCTTGCCAAGGTTGAGGTCGCGAGTTCGAACCTCGTTTCCCGCTCCAATATAACATCGAGTATAGTCCATTAAAGTCCACAAAGCTTAGAATTCGCAAGTGATTTAACGGTTTTACTTTTCAGTATAGAATAGAGTCATCCAAGAGAATTTAGCCCAAAAAATGTGTTATTGTAGTAATGTATTTTCTGAACAGTTCGTCTAAATATTGACTAGCTATCTAGGCAGCAGCACATTACTGGAGCTACAAGGAACTTCTTGTATCGAGTTAGATGATATGTCCACGCCAAAACAAAATATAATGACTTCGCGTAGCTTTGGTCAGTTAACCGGTGAGTTATTTGATTTACAGGAAGCTATCTTCAATGGTATAGGTTTTACGGGCACAGTAGGGACACCAGCGCCCAAGTTGAATGAAACTCGCTGCGCGTTGTCACCGATGTCCCTTAGCGCATTGCATTGCCATGTGACTTTATCATTCATGGTGGTGTAGTGTTTTTCTAAACATAATCCACCTCGAGCAGCCGCTAAAGCCTGTAAATCTGCTTGTCTATGGCGTTTTTTGCCATTAATCGCACTACACAGTGCTTTGGAATATTCGGGGGTGCTTTGTCCTTTAATACTCGGCCACTTGGCAAGTGAGTGTAGGATTTTTTGTTGTAAGGCGGTTAGTGCATGTTTGAGGGCACTGTCGCAATCGGGGCGAAGTGTTAAAGTCATAATAAACCACTCAACTAATTCACTCCGTTACATTATCATCTATGGGGGGCGATACTACGGTAAACCATAGATTATCCAGAATACTCGCTACTACAAGTTGTGTTTGTTGTGTTTTTGTTACAGCTTGTGTTGTTAAAGCAAGGAGTAACCAATAACTTAATGCTTTACTGGGATGACCGAAATAGGTATCTAACGGATAGATTGCAGGGTACTCCATTTCGCTAAGTATGATGTCATATTCAAAAAATAATATTCTCAAATCCGCTACAGCTTTTTCATCGAATTGACTATACCAAAGTTGTTCAATATGACTAAATGCGGGTTGAATTTCATGCATTTGTGCAATTGCCATAGGAAATTCATCCCGATTTGTTTGCATTGATCGTAAAACGTAACTTTGCGCACGTAAATTTGGGATGTTTGTGTATAAAGACTCATTAGCCAGTAATAAAGCACTCATAAATGCAGAACTATCGGTTGACTGTGCATTATCTGCAATAATCAAATAGAGCATAGGCTCTTCATTATCGATGAGCTGATTAATATCATCCTGCTGTGAACCAAATATTGACTGATAATCAAACTCAAGAGGAAGACTTCCGCCTAATTGCTTATATGCCTGTCGAATCAATTTTGTTTGTTCAATGTGGTATTCAGGCGAACCTAGTAATAACACCTTAAGAGTATAGTTATTGCCTATTTGATTTAAATAGTCATAAAAATTAGCGAATATCCATTCATAGGATTCAAGATAAAATCTGTGATTAGTTTTACGAAAACTAAAAAGTTCATGGGCAGAAAAATGCAATTGACCTTGATTTTTTAATAGGTCATCAACTGATAAATCTTGAGGCGTAATGACAACACTACCAAGCACAGCCAACGATTGCATTGACCATTCTTGCCATTGCTTATTACGGTTTTTGATTTGTTCATCCCAAATTTTGACTTTTTCCTCTTCTAAACCATACAAAAAAATGCGTACACTAAATAGCAATCCCGTTACAAATAGTGTAATACCACTAAGAATCACAATAAAAAGTGTATTATTGCTTACACTCACAGAAGTAACAAACAGCATAAAAAATAATACACACACAAATACCAGTAGCATGATACTGATCCAGTTCCACAGTCTAATTGGCTTAGGTGTTGGTAGTTTTGCAATATCTGTTTTAGTCCACACGTTTTAATTCCTATCTTTTCCTTTAGGCTATTGATTGACTACGTGCATACTCCACCATATTTTTTGGGTAGTACATAAAATGGTGTAACGTACTGTCATCAATATTTTTTAAATACGCAACAGCAGCAGCTTCAAAACACCAGTAGCCATGAAAAGAACAACAATCTCTGGAGTCACCTTGTTGCAATAAATGAATATCAATATAGACATTACCTGCTTTACGTAGCCCATCGTACCAACGGCGTAAGTATTCATCTAAGAACTTTAAGGTAGCTTTAGGTGTTTCTGCATGAATCGCTTTATAAAGAGGGTTGCGAAAGCTCAGTTCTCGTGGCGTTTTTGCTTCGGTAATCGGATAGTTTGGAATTTTCATAGCAATCAGACTATCTAACGCTTTTTCTGGATTTTCTTTGTCAAAATCAACTGCTTTAACAATGGTTTCAAACCAATCTTGGCGGTCAAATAAAATAGCTAAACCTAATAAATTTGATAATGTTTCCGTTTCAAAATATTCCGTCAGGATAGTAATATCCATTCTATCATTAGGATTGGCAATATTATATTTATCTACATAATCAATAGAACTCGGTATGTATTTTAAAATACACTCCATTCTGGATGATAATCCAATGATTTTTTTACCTACGGTATAATCTAAACAGAGTTGTTGATACTGTAGTCCTATCATAAATTCAGCATAACCATCTTTTTCCCTTTTCATATCACTATCAACCATACTAATTAGTTTGGTTAATCTTTCTTGGAAATAATGGTAAAAATCCTCATCTAATAGTTTCTGACGACGTTGTTGTTCAAATTCGGATAACTCAGAATCAGTCATTTTCAATTAAGCTCCATGATTTTCCCGTGCATATTGAACCATGTCTTTTGGGTAGTACATAAAGCGGTGTAACGTACTGTCATCAATATTTTTTAAATACGCAACAGCAGCAGCTTCAAAACACCAGTAGCCAACAAACCAGCAACAATCCCTAGAATCGCCCTGTTGTATTAAGTGGCTATCAATATAAACATTGCCTGCTTTACGCAATCCATCGTACCAACGGCGTAAGTATTCATCTAAGAACTTTAAGGTAGCTTTAGGTGTTTCTGCATGAATCGCTTTATAAAGGGGGTTGCGAAAGCTTAGTTCTCGTGGCGTTTTTGCTTCGGTAATCGGATAGTTAGGAATTTTCATGGCAATGAGACTATCCATAGCTTTCTCTCGATTTTCTTGATCAAGGTCGACAGCTTTAACAATGGTTTCAAACCAGTCTTGATGTTCAAATAAAATAGCTAAACCCAGTAAATTCGATAACATATCTGTTTCAAAATACTCGGTTAAGACAGTAATATTTATGTAATCATCTGGGTTAGCATGATTATAGCGCTCAACATGATCAATTGTGTTCTGAGTATAGTTTATTACTTTTTCCATAGTTGTAAATAAATCTACGACAGGTTTACCTATTGTATAATCAAGACATAATTGTTGGTAATATAAAGTTATCATTGGTTCTAAAAAAGGATCATCTATTTTTTTTATCTCTTTCAATAATTCATTTATCTGCACATTTAAGTTATTTTGTACATAAGGATAAAAATCTTCATCTAATAGTTTCTGGCGGCTTTGTTGTTCAAATTTGGATAACTCAGTATCAGTCATTTTCAATTAAGCTCCATGATTTGCCCGTGCATACTCTACCATATCTTTTGGGTAGTACATAAAACGGTGTAACGTACTGTCATCAATATTTTTTAAATACGCAACAGCAGCGGCTTCAAAACACCAATAACCATGGAATGTGCAACAGTCTCGTGAATCACCTTGCTGTAATAGATGAATATCAATATAGACATTGCCTGCTTTACGTAATCCATCGTACCAACGGCGTAAGTATTCATCTAAAAACTTTAAGGTAGCTTTAGGGGTCTCGGCATGAATTGCTTTATAAAGTGGATTTCTGAAACTGAACTCTCTGAAAGTTTTTGATTCGGTAATCGGATAGTTAGGAATTTTCATGGCAATGAGACTATCGATAGCTTTCTCTCGATTTTCTTGATCTAAATCGACGGCTTTTACAATAATTTCAAACCAATCTTGGCGTTCAAATAAAACACATAGGCCTAATAGATTAGAGAGAATTTCAGATTCAAAATATTCTGTTAGAATAGAAATATTCATTGTGTCATTTGGATTAGCTAAATTATGTCGATCTACAAAACTGATTGAATTTTTTGTATATCCAATAATAATTTCTAGGCGAGAAAATAATGTCGAGATTGGTTTGCCTACAGTGTAATCTAAACAAAACTGTTCATATTGAGCATTTATCATCGACTCAACAAAAGGGTCTTTAGTCTGTTTTATTTGTGTTTCAAATTGATTTATTAACCAATTTAGATTATTTTGTACATAAGGATAAAAATCCTCATCTAATAGTTTCTGACGGCTTTGTTGTTCAAATTTGGATAACTCAGTATCAGTCATTTTCAATTAAGCTCCATGATTTGCCCGTGCATATTGAACCATGTCTTTTGGGTAGTACATAAAACGGTGTAACGTACTGTCATCAATATTTTTTAAATACGCAACAGCAGCGGCTTCAAAACACCAGTAGCCATAAAATGAACAACAATCTCGCGAGTCGCCTTGTTGCAATAAATGACTATCAATATAGACATAGCCTGCTTTACGTAATCCATCGTACCAACGGCGTAAGTATTCATCTAAGAACTTTAAGGTATCTTTAGGGGTCTCGGCATGAATCGCTTTATAAAGGGGGTTGCGAAAGCTCAGTTCTCGTGGCGTTTTTGCTTCGGTAATCGGATAGTTAGGAATTTTCATAGCAATCAGACTATCTAACGCTTTTTCTCGATTTTCTTTGTCAAAATCAACAGCTTTAACAATGGTTTCAAACCAATCTTGGCGGTCAAATAAAATAGCTAAACCTAATAGATTCGATAATGTTTCCGTTTCAAAATACTCAGTTAAAATTGTAATTTCTGCCTTGTCATCTGGGTGAGCATGATTATATCGGTTAACGTGATCAATTGTATTTTCGGTATAATTTATTACTGTGTCCATCGTCGGCAATAAATCAGCAATCGGTTTACCTACTGTATAATCAAGGCATAACTGTTGATAATAAAGATCTATCATTGATTCCATAAAAGGATCTTTAATAGATTGTATCTTTTTTTTAAACTCTTTTATCTCCCAATTAAACCTTTCTTGAACATATGGATAAAAATCTTCATCTAATAGTTTCTGGCGGCGTTGTTGTTCAAATTTTGACATATTTGTTTGTCTCCTCAATTTATTCTTTACTTAGGCTTATTACTACTGCCTTTGTTTTTAATACGTCGATGTTTTTCTTGGATAATATTTTCAATAGTAGGCTCACCATATTTATGTATTACCACACCATGATGGACAACGTGATCAAGATCCGTTTTAGTGTCATCAAGTAAAGCTTCGATATGTGATAGTCCAGGTTCAAATAATAAAGATACAACTATAATATGCCTACAATATAAACTCTGTAAATTTTTCCGAATAATAGCATTATTAATATCGGTTAAAGAATCCCCTCGTAATTTTGATGATTCAATTTTAATACGATCGTTAATCCATTTATAACTCATCTGTACGATAGGTTTTCCTTTATCCGTTTCTTTCAATACACCTAATCTACTTGCAACATATTTAGTCGTTGGCCTCGCTACACCCGCAGTGGCTTTTGCTTCAATTACTGCGTATTTTTTCCCTTGGTTAGTAAGCGGATCTGCTCGCCATAAGCCGTCTATCCCTGTATCATTGCCTATTGCACTGTTATGGTTTAGTTTTTTAGCATCATTGAGTTTACCTAAATGTAATGAACTCGGTGATTGTTTCCATGTCCCTTGCTTAGCTTTATCATGCCCCTCCCATTGCCCTTTCCCCCAACCCAACTCTTCTAGGCAATAATAATCAGCAATATGTTCGCCCACACCACCAATAACAAAGTTCATATTGATATTGTTAAACTGACTTTTGATTCGAGCTGTCAAGTTACCTCGACTTTTTGTTACTGTCGGTGTGCTATCCTTATTTGTTGTGGATGCACCAGCGTTTTTGTTTTTAGCGGTGACGTTACTGGTTGTTGCTGAATTTTTGCGGCGCATGATACAACGCTCAATAGCAATTCGCACAGCAGGAGCGAGTATATCTTCAATAATGGTGGTTAATTGGCCGCTAACAACACGTAAAAACTCATCTAGCTTTTCAGGTAATCCAAGCCAACGAGCCGCTGTATATTCACTAAGTTCAGTAACGCTTTTAACTCGAATATCATCAAGATATCCTTGCAACACAGGAACATCTATCATCTGTGTTAGATATTTTTCCGGATTTAGTGGCAAGTCCATTTTAAAAAGGCGATTAGCTTCTTCTAAAATCGCCACAACCACATCAAACATCACTGGACCATAAAACTGCGGTTTTCTAATCAATGATTTAAATGCTAATCTAAATCCGCCACCGACACCGGGAATAACACAGATAATCCCCATCAACAGTTGAAATTTCGCTTGTGAAGACTCAGCGCGTGATGTTGAATTAAACAAATCCCAAGCTGCTTTTGCCACTTCAGATACAGCTACTGCTAATGACAATGGTGGAATACTTGAAGCTACTGCATAGGCCATATCGCCCATAATTTCAGCATAAGCATTTTTTTCATCTTGAGAAGCCTCGTCACTAATGGCATCATTTTGCTCATCATTTTCAAATTCTTGTTCAAGTTCTTCATCATCTTCTAACTCAATTTCATTATTATCGTATCAAAATAGACATTTGCTTGACCAAGTGGAGTATCTTCAAGCAAAGCTTCACCATTGTCATCTAAAATGCCTTCGCGCACAGAACCATCTTCAAATTCAACCCGATAACTCGCTCGAGGAATTGGATTTAAATCACTGTCATGGTAAAAGAGTTTAAGCTGCCCAGAGCTATCAACAAACGGAACAGGTAAAAGTGTCGGTGATAGATTGAGTTGTGATGGTCCCATTTTTTCAAGCGCCGCGGATTTCACACTGACATTACCTGACGTTCCTAGCTCTATGCCACTTCCACTAATTTTGATATAGGACCCCCCGCATACAATGGTAATATCCTTTGATGCTGAAATTAATAACGAACCATCCACACTATCAACCCTAATATCTTGCTTAGCGGCAATTTCCATTGCATCATTTTGTGCCTGAACTTCTACCTTGCCTTGATTGGCAAACAGCTTCATGCCTGTTTTATGAGCAAATAAACTGATGGATTCTTCAGCCGCTAAGGTAATGTTTTGCAGTGCACTAATATCGGTATGGTTTTCGGAGGTCGTCGTTATACTACTTGCAGAGGATAATTGGATATTGTTATCACTGGTTAACGCAATCCCTTCCGGTGCATAGGCTAAAATGCCGGCTTGTTTGAGCTGCGTTAAGGAGGCTTGGAGTTGTTGTTGATTATCAATGTCAGAAGGGTGCGCTTGCGCGGTTTGCGCCGCGTTATGTAGCGCTTTAGCAATTGACAATGAATTTTCCAGTTGCGTGATAGCACCTTGCATATCAAGCTGCTTACCTTGCGCTTTCGGTTCCGTTTGGGCAGTAAGATAGAGTCCTTTATTGGCTGCTATCGCTCCCCATTCATCGGTGCGCAGCTCAAAACCCTCACCACGCTGCTCTTTATTTCGATTAACCAAATGACCTAAGTTAAGCTGGGTTTTGCCGTATTCGGTGGCCAATTTAACGTGCTCTTGACCGCGTTTATCATCCATCCGTAGTTTGTTGTTGGCCGGTGTGCGAATAACATTGCGGTGTTTGTTGATCGTTGCCACGTGGTCAGGATGAGTTGAGTCATGCAAGGCATGAGCAATATACGGCCTATCTGGATTTCCCTCAGTGAATGCGATGGCAACGCCCGTACCATCAATTAACGGGAAGTGAAAACCATAGGTATCACCCGCATACGGTTTGGCCAGCCGTACCCATAAGCTCTCTTCGCCGTTTTTCCACGTTTTTAGGTCAAAATCAAACTTAACGCGATAACGACCTATGGTATCAATATACCCATAGGTATCGTTATCCGGACTAGTCACTCTCGCAGGTAATGTGCCAGTCACTTGTGGCCAACGGAGTGGCTGTGGTCGATACGGTTTTAATACGTCATATGGGATGGCGGTAAAGTGACATCGATAGGACTCACTGCGGTCACCATAGCTTTTAGTCGAAAGGATGATAATCCCCTCATCAATATCATCAATGGCACTGCCCTCGATAATCATCCGTTGACCCGGCATTAAGTTATAGTCGTTACATTCCCCCTGAATAATCAGTTTTTGACTGAGGTGTGCCTGATGGCGAATGCTCGCATACCACTGACCGCTTTCAACCTCACTATCATCACCTTTGTTTTTGTAGTGCTCACCATAACGGTAGTCCGTACCCACAGTGGTATCATCTTTAGCATCAGTATTAACCTGTGAATATTGGTCAGCGTCTGCGGTGCGGTAATTGTAATCTTGGGTAATAACATCCTTAGGCTGCGTCGTACTGGTAAACTGCACATCCCAAACGCTGTTTTGCCTGCCATCCACCATGCCGCTGGTGGCTTTAACCGCAATCTGCCCAGCATCCTCAAAGCCTTGTTCATAGTCACTGAGAACTAACACATCACAGTGATGCTCAGCATGGCTTTCAAATCGAAACCAAATTCCAACATCACTCAATAGACGCTGGATAAATTCGAGGTCACTTTCTTGCCACTGAGTAATAAACTCGCGCGCTGGGTAGCTATCTTTGAGCTCAAGCCGATAATCCACCCCCGTAAAACTATGCCGTCTGAGTATTTCTTCGACCACGCTAACCACACTTTGATTCTGGTAAATCGCACTGTAGTGGTCGTTTGCAAATAAGGCAAGGCGTGGCTGCAAGACGACACAGTAGCGGGCTTCGTCTTTACTGACAGATAACAAACTAAACTCAGTGATCACTCCATACAGGGTGCGCGGAAGTATCGGCATATCTAGGGAACTGATGTATGCTAATTGCTTCGCAAGGCTGGGGGCTTCAAAGGTTAACGAGGCAGGCTGACTCAATAAATGATTGATTCGCAGCTGTTTATTGGGGCTGGTAAAGATGATTTCATACCGCCAAGGGGTATTGAGTGATTCACGTCCGACAACCGAGACTATCGAAAGTGATGAGAGATCACTAAGTTTTAATGTATAACGGTTGTTCAAAGAATCAGAAATGATAGAACCAAGATACCCTGTTTCTCGCTGTGAGATCAACATAGGAATTTCTTATTATTTGCAATCAATTTTTATTATTGTTCACTTATTAAATTGTTTTATACGTAATAACGATAAGCGAATTAATTCTCAGAATGATAGGTTATTTATTAATTTATATCAATTATTTTTATATTATTGTAATATTAGCCTGTAGTTAATGTTGGTAATAATCTTTAAATCACATTTTTTGTAAACAATATCAGTAATAAGCATTGTACAAATAGCCATGCACTTTTGGTACTTTTCGGGCTTTCAACCGCATACGTCCAGATACTATAACCATATTCTAATCGTTTGTGGTATTTGAGTTTTTCAAAATTTTTTTTAGATGATAAGTATATTCTAGTGCTTCAACAGTGTGTTTTAGTGTGGGTAAACTTTGCTCTACTTGTTGTATTAGTTTATCATCTTCTAAACTATTGCTTTGCAAAGTTAATTGTACCACCTCGTTTATTGATTGTTGCTGTAATAACTTAGCTAGCTTATTTACCTGACTTAGATAAATTGTTTTTAATTTTTTAGTTATGTTATTTAATCTGTGTGTAAACGTCAAAAAGATAGATTGTAAATGATGTTTATTATTTTTTATTTAATAATTTTTCTATTTGTTTAAGTGTAATTCCCATTATTTTGGCGATAGCTTGCTTATCCATGCCTTTTTCTAATAAGGTTGTAACCATGATGATCTCTAATTTTTCCCTTCTAACTTTTTCTGATTTTGTTTTATGTTTTTCACATGCTAGTTTCTCTTTTGCTATGGCTTTTTCTTCTTTGCGGATTTGTTCCATAATTTGATAAGCAGGGACATATTTCAAGCTTTTTTCCAGTTCGTCCATTAATCCAATAGCTTTGAAACTAACATAAGTTTTGGTTGAAATAATTAGATGATCAACTAGTTCGATGTTAAGAATTCGTCCAACTTGAATTAGGCGATCGGTCATATCTTTATTACACACAGAGGGGGCTAAGCGTCCTGAAGGGTGATTGTGTACCGCAATCACACGTGATGCATTTTTCATTACAGCCACTCGAAAGACATTCATTGTTTCGATATTGACTGATTTGTAGGCGCCTAAAGCGATAAGTTCAATATGTACAATATAGCCAGCAGCGTTTAAACCGATAATCCAGAAATGTTCTTTTTCTTGATCTATTTTGTTATCACGTAGTAATACGTTTTTCATGATGTTATAAACATCATCAGTTCCTTCAATATAACGTTTATCATTTTTGCCCAGCTTAATATCCATTCGCAATTCGTATTTAGATAAAAAATGTACGAAATATAACATAAATCAGATGGTATTGTAAGCAATGGCTTTTGCGTCCCTTATTTATCAAGATTTATTGCTTATTTCGTAGTGATTTTAGGATAATAATAAACGGGATAAGTAAACGACATTGAATGTGCTTTTCGACAGTAAAAATATTTGAACGTGTTGAGAAAAACTTTACATTTAGACATGATTAATGCTCACGAGATCATTGATTGTTCAATGCCAAATTATAGACATGTTCGCGTAAATCGACTTTTTAAACCGCTTCAAACAATAGAATGAGGTTAAATAGGCACTTTTTTATATCGTACGATCGAGTAAAGATCGACAAATGGCATCGTGTTTGTGTTGCCATATTGATATAAAATAGACAAATTTATGTTACTTTTTATACTTAAATATCTATATTACCTTAAACATCTTTACATAAAATGTTATTTTTAGTAAGGTTACTTTACATTGTTTGCACCATTTGATGGCATGATTTTTTCTCATTTTGGTGCAAAACTAGCCATCTTTTTGAACACTATAACTCAATTATTATCCGTTACTAAAACATTATAATTATTTTTTATTAGTTTTTTACTTTAAAAACAGTAATTATATTTATCCACTTTTATAAAGATGTTAAGAACTACTGGCATAGTAATTGCTTGTAATAATATTGAATATAATTAAGTCAATAATTATAGAAATAAGTTTAGAGGAAATATGCATATGGAAAATCATAGCAGTAGTACAGTTGCTTTTGTAAAAAAGCGGCGCTCTTCGTTAATAAGTGCCATTTTTCTAATGGCCACTTCGGCAATAGGTCCGGGATTTATTACTCAAACAGCCACCTTTACCGTTACTTTAGGTACCGCTTTTGCTTTTGGTATTTTAGCTTCTATTATTATCGATTTTGTGGTGCAACAAAATATTTGGCGCGTTGTTGCTTTAACCAAAATGAACTCTTCAGATATTGCTAATGCAACTATTCCTTTTAGTGGCTATGTTTTAGCTATGCTTATTATATTTGGTGGATTAGTTTTTAATATTGGTAATATTGCTGGAGCTGGATTAGGTTTAAACGCATTGGTTGGACTCGATCCTAAATGGGGAGGGGCAATCAGTGCGTTAATGTCAGTTTATATATTTTCATCCCGACAAGCCAGTCACTTTATTGATCGCTTAATGATCGGTTTTGGTTTATTAATGATTATTCTGACATTATTTGTGGTGTTTGCTTCACATCCACCAGTAGGTGAAGCGTTAAAAGAAACGGTTTTCCCTAGTAGCATTGATTTTGCTTCGATTACCACAATTGTAGGAGGTACGGTTGGTGGTTATATTTCTTATGCTGGTGCTCATCGATTACTAGACAAAGGAATGGTGGGTGTTGAACATATTGACTATGTTTCAGGTGCAGCAACTAAAGGCATAATGGTCGTTGGTTTAATGCGTTACATTTTGTTTTTAGCTATTTTAGGTGTTGTTGCAAGTGGTGTGACTATTGATATTTCAAGTTATGCGGCTAATCCTGCATCACAGGCGTTTCAAGCAGCGTTAGGGGAATTAGGACTACGCATTTTTGGTTTGATTTTATGGGCAGCTGCAATAACGAGTATTATTGGCGCTGCTTATACTTCTATGACATTTATAACGCCGTTCAAACGTAATATTACAGAAAGACAACGAAAAATTGCCACCATTATATTTATTGTTACTTCGCTTGCTGTTTATTTAATTATGGGAACAGCCCCAGTGTCATTGTTAGTCTTTGCTGGAGGCTTTAATGGTTTAGTATTACCACTGGGTTTAACTATTTTTGTTTATATTGGATGGCGACGATCTGATCTGATGTCTGGTTATCATTTTCCTCGATGGTTATTATGGTCCGGTGTCGTAGTCTGTGCTATTACTTGGTATATGGGAGCCATGTCAGTAGCGACTATCTTCAATTATTTAAAATAGAAGGGCAATATGATCATCGACAAATTGATTGATTTAAATAGTGACCTTGGCGAAAGTTTTGGTCAATGGAAAATGGGTAATGACGAAGCAATTCTAAAAATCGTAAGTAGTGCAAATATTGCCTGTGGTTTTCATGCTGGTTCCCCTGAGGGAATCTTAAAAACATTAAACGCTGCCAAATTAAATAATGTGGCCATTGGTGCGCATGT
The DNA here is from genome assembly GCF_026536185.1 of Gilliamella sp. B2838. Classification (NCBI taxonomy): domain Bacteria; kingdom Pseudomonadati; phylum Pseudomonadota; class Gammaproteobacteria; order Orbales; family Orbaceae; genus Gilliamella; species Gilliamella sp. B2838. The sequence continues at coordinate 298,120 of NZ_JAFNOO010000001.1, read as the reverse complement.
TGGTTATCCAGACTTAGTGGGTTTTGGTCGTCGAAATATGGACATTGCGACCGAAGAATTAATTGCCGATGTCATTTACCAGATTGGCGCTTTAAAAGGGTTAGCAACGTCAATTGGTAGTAAAGTGAGTTATGTTAAACCTCACGGTGCGTTATATAACACTATTGCACATGATAAACGTCAAGCAATGGCAGTGATTGAAGCAATTTGTCTTATTGACCCAGCATTGACATTGGTAGCACTTGCAGGTTCGCAGTTAATTAATTGGGCAAAAGATAAAGGCTTAAATGTTGTAGCTGAAGCTTTTGCTGATCGTGCTTATCATGCTGATGGGACATTAGTTTCTCGAAAACAAGAAGGTGCAGTATTGCATGATCCTGATTTAGTTGCTCAGCGAATGTTACAATTGGTCAATGAAGGCGGTGTTACCTCGATTGATGGTCAATTTGTTCGTATTGATGCTGGCTCAATTTGTGTGCATGGTGACAGTTCTGGGGCTTTAGCTATGGCGCAAAAAGTGAAAGAAAGATTACAACAAAATGGCATTACAGTAACCTCATTTGCAAAGGTGAAAGATGTGTAAACTTGCCCACAACGTTGTACATTTAGACAAAATATCTCTATTTAGTCTTGAAGTATTTACCATTTACCGAGGTGTTTAATGCGTTTTTTACCTGTTAATATTGATGCACTGATTGTTGAGCTCGCTTCCCTTGAGCAAACAATGGCTCTGACGAATTCGCTGCAAAGCTTGTTAGCACAAGGAAATATAAAAGAGATTATTCCCGCAGCGCGCACCATTTTGATTCGTTATAATCCAATAACAATTGATGCGAATACTCTTGCTAACCACATTGTAAAACTCGATATAACATCGGATGTAATAAAATCAGGTGAACAAATAACCATTCCTGTTCGTTATAATGGTGAAGATTTAGATCAAGTTGCTCAATATTTGGGTATAACGGTTGATGAAGTTATTACGCGTCATACCAGTAATGAATACCAAGTTGCGTTTTGTGGATTTGCTCCAGGCTTTGCTTATATGGTATCGAAAACAGCTCAACTGGATGTACCACGTCGACAGTCACCTCGGGTTCGTATTCCAGCAGGTTCTGTTGCTTTAGCTGGCGAGTTTAGTAGTATTTATCCACAAGCAAGTCCCGGTGGTTGGCAATTAATAGGTATCACAGACGTCGCTGTATGGGATATTTATCGTGAGCAACCAGCTCTATTTAAGCCGGGCACTCGTGTTAATTTTGTAGATGCGAGTAAAACGGCAGTACAATATCATTTACCTACGACTAAAAGGCCAAATAGTGTTATTGAACCAACATCCGATATCAAAATATTATCGACCGGTTTACAAACGCTTTTGCAAGACAATGGTCGAATGGGGCAAGCAGCTTTAGGTATTTCAGAATCAGGAGCAATGGATAAAACGGCGCTACATAGTGCTAATCGTGTTTTAGGCAATCCAATTAATGAGGCCACATTAGAAATTACTCAAGGTGGGTTTAGTGCTCAAATAAATAGCCCTATGCTAGTTGCGGTAACAGGTGCGGTCTGTGATATCACGATATCAACCTCAACAGGTGAAAGATATCAAGCCTCAATGTATCAACCTATTCAGTTAGAGCATGGTGATACGATTTATTTAGGCCACGTTAAAAGTGGTGTACGAAGTTATTTTGCGGTGAGAGGTGGGTTTGAAGTATTACCGATTTTAACTAGTTGTTCTTTTGATACTCTTGCACAAGTCGGGCCTGCACCGCTTAAAGTTGGTGATACGTTAGCAATTAAACATCAGCAAAAATTAAATCCTGTTTCTTTAACTCAAACACCGGCTTTACATTATCCGTCTTCTAATGATGTGGTTGAGTTAGATATTGTACTAGGACCGCGTACGGATTGGTTTACAAAGCAAGCAATATCGCTACTTACTTCACAATTATGGCAAGTTACACCAGCTTCTAATCGGATAGGACTGCGCTTATTAGGCGATACACCATTAGCACGTGAAAAGCATCAAGAACTACCTAGTGAAGGAACCGTTATTGGCGCTATACAGATTCCAGCAAATGGACAACCCGTGCTGTTTTTAAATGATCACCCTTTAACGGGCGGTTATCCAGTCATTGGTGCTGTTTGTAACTATCATTTAGATTTAGCAGGTCAAATTCCTGTCAATGCTAAAATAAAATTTAATCCTATTGGGATGTTTAAAGAATTCGAAGGGAGTCATGTTGATCATGTCTGAACATAATAAAAAAATAGTGCATAAAGTATTGATTGCTAACCGTGGCGAAATTGCTGTGCGTATAATACGTGCTTGTCGTGATATCGGATTTTTGTCGGTTGCGATATATGCTGATGCCGATCTTGAGTCGCTTCATACCCAAATGGCTGATGAGGCATATGGTTTATTTGGTAATAAACCAAGCGAAACTTACCTAGATATTGATAAAATTATTACCATCGCAAAAAAATCTGGTGCAACTATGGTTCATCCAGGTTATGGTTTTTTGTCTGAACGAGTAGAATTTGCTAAAGCAGTACAAGATGCGGGTTTAATTTGGATTGGGCCGAATCCAGAAACCATCGAAATATTAGGCGATAAAGTTGAAGCCAGAAAACTTGCTATTGAAGTCGGGGCACCGTTGGTGATGGGTACTAAAGAGCCCGTTAAAAACGCCAAAGAAGTGGTTGAGTTTGCACATATGCATGGCCTGCCGATTGCGATAAAAGCAGCTTTTGGTGGCGGTGGTCGAGGTTTAAAAGTTGCGTGGCAAATGGATGAAGTTGAAGAACTTTATCATTCTGCTGTGCGTGAAGCAGCCGCCGCATTTGGGCGGGGCGAGTGTTTTTTAGAACAATTTTTGCATAATCCACGTCATGTTGAAGCGCAAATTATTGCTGATAGCTTGGGTAATATTGTGGTGGTAGGGACTCGGGATTGTTCATTACAGCGCCGCAACCAAAAGTTAATTGAAGAATCGCCGGCGCCTTTTATTAGTGAGCAGTTAGAACAACAAATTATAAAGGCTTCGATTGATATCTGTGCTAAGGCAAACTATGTTGGTGTGGGTACAGTTGAGTTTTTATTAAGCCAAGATGGTAAATTATCTTTTCTTGAGGTCAATACACGTCTACAAGTTGAGCATCCTGTTACCGAAGAAACAACCGGCATTGATCTGGTTATTGAACAACTCCGCATTGCGCAAGGTTTACCACTTAGCATTGAGCAAATGCCAATTCCTCGTGCCCATGCTATTGAATTTCGTATCAATGCAGAGGATGTGGCAAATGGTTTTTTACCTGCTGCAGGGATGATTACTCGATTTGATGCCCCGTCTGGACCCGGTGTACGCTTAGATAGTGGAGTAAAAACAGGATCGACTATCCCAGCAACATTTGATTCCTTGATGGCTAAATTAATTATTGTCGGTAAAAATCGAGAACAAGCAATTGCTAGGGCTAAAAGAGCATTAGCTGAGTTTGTCATTGATGGCGTTGCATCCGTTCTACCATTTCATCGAGAAGTACTTGAAAGTCCTGATTTCACAACTGATTTCAAAGTACATACTCGTTGGATTGAAACAGAATTCTCTGCAACTTTACAACCTGCCAAAAGACAAATACCACATTTAGAACCAAGTATCACCCATACTTTTATTGAAATAGATGGTAAACGTTGCAAACTTGGTTTGCCTACAAATCTTTTTGCTGGATTATCAACATCAACTAAACTTTCTTTGGCAGAACCCTCTTTGACACTAGAGTCCAATTCTACTTTTAGTGTTGAGTCACCTGTATCGGGAAGTTTATTTAAATGGTTGATTAATGATCATCAAAGTGTCAATCAAGGTGAAGTGATAGCAGTTATGGAAGCCATGAAAATGGAGGTTCCTATCACAGCACATCGATCGGGCATTTTAACGCATGAACTCAAAGAAGGCGAATACATTAATGCAGGGACTAAAATCGCTGAAATAAGTTAAACCAATGTGAAGTTATTAATAAGCTTCTCCAAATTAATAATTTTATCAACACATAACATATATTGGTGAGTATATTAATGTGAAATACTTGCCAATATGTTTATATGTAATTTTAAAATCATTTCTAACTGTGTTGATTTGATGATTACTGTAATAGGTAAATTTGAATCAAATATATCAATATATTAAAAGCCAATATTAATCATTAATATACGTGATTTTGATTATTTTGTCTTAAAATTGATTTTACTCAATATTATGTAAATTTTTATAATTTGATTGCTGTTTTACTCTCCATATGGTGAAATATAAATTGATAATTCGGTATGTATACAATTGATTGTAAAAAAGGTATCGAGTTACCAAAAGCTTTTCTTTTTTCCATCTTAAATTTTTAAAAATAGTTTTTAGCGTTATTTATTCAACAAGTCATTCTAGTTTTGAAGATTTATTGTGTTATTCAAATTACTTAGTCAATAAATAAACCAGTTTTTAAAATTTAAGTGCAACATTATAAAAATAACCAATTAATTAAGTTTTTCATGTTTTTCTATAAAAAAATTGGATGAAAGCCAATAATTGCTTTTGTGAGAGGAAATATGAACAAAGTATCTAAGTTAATTTGGAACACATCGCGTCAACATGATATTGACAGCTTAAGGAAGGCACAATCTAAACGTAAAACATTTTTGATTAATATCATTACAACTAGCATAACTGCGGCTATGATTTCGCCTAGTTATGCGAACTGTAGTAAGAATGATCAAATTGATCAGTCTTGTTCTACCACTCATTCTTCAACTTTATTTAACACTGATACTGCTAATTATATTCAGCGCTTTTCAAGCATTAGCACGCGTGGGCGTTCAATCCATTTGAGCCAAAATAGCGATGTTACAAATAATAGTGGCAATGGATATGAATATACTTCTGCGACTGATACAGACAGTTTAATCTTTGGACAAACAGCAGGTAAAATTACAGGCAGCACTAGTGGTCTAAACTTGGTACATCAAGGTACAAATACTTTATCAATAAATACTGCTGGAACCATACTGGGCGGTACAGATTATGGAATTGTGGCTGAAAATGCTGAAAACTCGACAGATATTATTATCACACAATTAACCAATGGTAGTATTACAGGTGGAAAAACAGGGATTTTAGTTGTTAATAATGGGAAAAGTACAACGAATGTTAATACTTCAGGTGCTGTTAATGGTAACCAAGAAGATGGGATATCGGTGATTAATGGTAATCAGGCAACCGACATTTCAATAAATAATGCTAAACCAGAAGGGGTTATTACGGGTGGTAATCGTGGTATAAATGTCGATAATCAAGGTAAAGGTAATACCGAAATTCTGGTTTCAGGTTCGGTAAAAGGGGTCAATGGCGAAGGTATTTTTGTTAAAAATAGTAATCAAAGCAAAATAATTACTATAAACCAATTAGAAGAAAAAAGTATAATTTCTGGTAATACTTATGGTATTTCTGTTTATAATTCTGGTTCAGAGAAAACCAGTATTTTGACAAAGGGAAAAGTAATAGGAAGTAATAGTGATGCAATTTACTCTGAAACAGCTGAAACAGGATCAGATGTATTTATCACTCAGTTCGAACAAAGTGAAGTTACCGGTCATAATAATGGGATTACCGTTATTAATAAGGGTAGAGGAGAAAGTACTTTTAACCTTTCTGGTAAAATAATTGGTGAACAGCAAGATGGGATTGTGGTTCAAAATTTAAACCCAGACTCAACTAAATTATCCATAACACAGGGTGGAGGAAGTATTTGGGGAAATGTTAATGGTTTAAATTTATTAAATAAAGGTAAAGGAGCGACAACCATTACAACCAGAAATGGTGTGGAAGGACAACAGAAAGATGGCATTATTGCGATAAATGAAACGGGTTCGGATCTTTTAAAATTAGATCAAACATCAGGTTCAATTAAGGGGCATAATAATGGGCTAAATTTTGTCAACAAAGGTAACAGCTCTATTATTATGAATATATCAGGTGATGTTACTGGTCAACAAGAAGATGGCATTAAGGCTATCAATCAAGAAGAAAGTGCTACAAATATCAATCTTACACAGTCTATAGGATATATCCGTGGTCACAATAACGGTATAAATGTCATAAATAATGGTCGAGGTTCTACTCAGATAGATTTGAGCAGTTATATTTTGAGTTATCAAAATGATGGTGTTTCAATCACTAATGGTAATACAGCCAATTCTCTTACGATAAATCAATATAATGGTACTATCACTGGTAATGGAAAGGGTATTAATCTCAAGAATAATGGTAAAGGAACAACCAATATCGGTTTATCCGGTACTGTGTCAGCTAATACTAATGAAGCGGTATTTGCAGAAAATGGTAATCAGACAGATGAATTAAATTTTATTCAGTCTGGTGGGAGCATAAATGGCAAGACAAATGGTGTTTATTTAATTAATAATGGATTGGCTTCGACCTATATTGAGACATCTAGTGTCATTGTGGGTGATTCTCAACATGCTTTATTGGTCGTTAATAACGATACAACTAATGATTTAAACATTAAACAGTCTGATGGCAGTATTACGGGTTTTTATAATGGTATTAATGCACTCAATAATGGTCAAGGGTTAACAGATATCGAAATTGCTGGTGAAGTAAATGGCTATAATGCTGAAGCGATTTTGATTAATAATGGTCTTAAAACCAGAGAGTTAAAATTTACAGTAACACAATCTGGTGATATAAAAGGTCATAGTAAAGGCGTGAATTTGATAAATAATGGCGAGGGATCATCTACTTTAGTTTTAAATGGTAAAATTAACTCGACGTTAGATGATGCGATAGATGTCTCTAATCAAAATAATACGACAGGCATAGATCTGACACAATCAACAGATAGTATTATCCAAGGTGCTAATAATGGTATTAAGTTAAATAATTCAGGTAAAGGCAATGTTGTAATCGTTACATCGGGGATTGTAGTAGGTAAAGCAAAAGCGGGTATTGAGGTTGATAATGGGACAACAAGCTCAGGTGTAAGTATCAAACAAAACCAAGGAGCCATTCATGGACGAGATAATGGTATTTATGTAAATAATAACGGCACCGATAATACAGTTATTGATATAGCTAATAAAGTTTACGCTGATGGTAACGATCAAAATAATAACAAAGATGCCGGTATTTACACTACAGGTCAATCAGGTACGGCAACGTATATTAACCTTAATAATGGTGCTAATGTTTATTCTATACTTGGTACAGCTATCAGAAACGAAGTAACGAATTCAACTATCAATCTTAATGATGGTTCTAAGGTTAGTGGTAAAATTTTGCTTGGAACAGGTAATGACACGTTGAATATTAACCAAGGTGCTGATATTTCTGATATAACTGTACTTGATGGTGGGCATAAAGCTACCCGAGATGGAGACTTGTCAGAGAAAGACGTCCTTAATTTTAGTACGCATCTTACTGGTTCTTCTGACTCAACAGGCAGTATCAACAATGTCGCTATTTTAGATTGGGAAAATATTAATGTTGGTCAAACAGGCATTTTATCACTAACAGGTGATCTTAATACTGATAAATTAACCCTTAGCTCGGGATCGGTGTTAGATTTAGTGCCATCCTTGCATCAAGCTACAGTGCGAGGAAGTGTGTATAATGCTGGTACTATTACACTTAATAATGGTTATGCTGGGGATAATTTAACTATTACAGGGGATTATAATGGTGTAAATGGCAGATTGTTACTTGATACAGTCGTTCAAGATAGTAATAGTCCGACCGATAAATTGCTCATTGGTGGCAATGCTTCAGGCCATACATCAGTAAACATAAATAATGTCGGTGGATTAGGTGCTAACACCGGTATGACTAATGGTATTGAGATTGTTAATGTCAAGGGTATAAGTTCAAATGATGCGTTTAACTTAGAAGGTAATCATATAGATGTTGGTGCTTTTGAATATTATTTATATAAAGGCGGTCTTAATCAAGAAAACGAAAACTGGTATTTGCGCTCTTATAAACCAACGAACCCAACAGACCCCGATAAGCCGGTTAATCCAACAAACCCGGATAAACCGGTTAATCCGACTAACCCAGATAAACCGGTTAATCCGACTAACCCAGATAAGCCGGTAAACCCAACAAACCCGGATAAACCGGTTAACCCAACAAATCCAGATAAGCCCGTTAATCCGACTAATCCTGATAAACCGGTTAATCATAAAGTATCTTATCGTAAAGAAGTGCCAATGTTTGCCGCAGTTGCTGCTCAATTACGTCAAGCAGACCTTATAATGCAAGGTAATATGCACCAACGTATAGGTAATACATTATTACCTGATGATTATACTAGTTGGGGAAGACTAATTGCTGCACGTTCAGATATTAAACAAGATGGTGACGTTGATGCACGTAGTAAAGGGAATTATACCGGTTTGCAAGTTGGAAGTGATGTTTGGTTAAGTGAAGATACTAATTGGCGAGCAGGGGGCTACTTTGGTTATTTATATGGACGGTTACATATGAATGGCTTTGCTAGTGGTGACTTTGGTCAAGTTGGTAAAAATAATCTCAACTCTTACTTTATTGGCGCTTATGGTAATTACATGCAAAACGATGGCACTTATTTAGATTTGGTTCTACAAGGTGGGCGTCATGAGGTGGATATTAAACCTGATGAAAATAAAAATAGTAGTCAAAAAGGTTATGGTATTAGCGCTTCAATCGAAGCGGGAAAACCATTTAATTTAAATTATTATGATTGGAAATTAGAACCTCAAGCACAAATTATTCATCAATGGTTAAATATCAATAACAGCCATATAAGTGGACAAACAACGGTTAAACAGGACGATAATGATTCTTGGTTATTCCGAGTTGGTGCACGATTAGAGAATAATTTTCAGACTGATTTAGGTACATTACGACCTTATACCCGTGTCAATTTGTTCTATTCGCCAGATGGTGATGATAGCACTATTTTTGCAAGTCCAAGTGCTTCAACAAAAATTAAAAGTGGTGCGGGCTATACAAGCACAGAGCTTGCTATTGGTGGAAGTTACGAGATCAATAGTCAAATAAGTGCATATACTGAAATTGGTCATACTTGGTCTAACAGCGGTGATGCCAATGTCAAAGCACCTATTACGGGATCTTTAGGGCTTAGAGCTAATTGGTAGTTTGAGTTAGATCCTAATTTTGTTTTAGACAAACCGATATCTTATTTAAGTAGGGTATCGGTTTTTTTATTGAGTTCATTTAAAAAATGTAATTAACACTAAGGATGTTAAGATGATTGAAACCATTAAGTATTCATCAAACTTAGTTTTAGTAAGTAGGATTTATTTATCTTATTGTTAATAAATAAGGCATCAATATTGTGATTTTTTCTACGTTTAATTGTCTTTAAATATTCCAAGTATTATTAAACTATTATAGTCGTATGGTTTACTAAGTATATAATCTGGTTGCTTTTGTCTAACTGACTGCTTATTATTAAAGAACTAGAATTGTGTAAAAATCGAATAATCGTTATTTATATGTCATCTCAAACACTCTCAAAAAAAGGAAATGATACTAAAACAGCATTAATTCGTAGTGGTATGGAGTTAATGACAACATATGGTTATCTATCATCAAATATTGAAAGTATATTAAAGCAGGTCGGAGTGCCAAAAGGTTCTTTCTATTACTACTTTAAAAGTAAAGAGGATTTTGGTCATGCCATTATTACCTCATACAACAATTTTTTTATGTATAAATTAGATAAACATCTAACTAATAATGCAATTTCATCACCTTTAGCCAGAATACAAGCGTTTTATGAAGATGCGAAGCGAGGTATGGCAAAGTATGATTACAATCGAGGCTGTTTAATTGGTGAATTAATTCAAGAAGAATCGTTACTGCCAAAGGGGTATGCAACAGTTCTTGAACAAATTTTGCTAAATTGGCAAGCTAAACTTGAAAAATGTCTACTTCTTGCACAGCAATGTGGTGAACTAAAATCAAATAGTGACTGCAAGGCATTAGCTGAATTTTTCTGGATTGGTTGGGAAGGCGCGGTTACACGTAGCAAGTTAATTAAACGATCTGATCCGTTAGATTGTTTTATTCAACTGTTTCTCGATAAAATTGTCCACTAATACCGGCAAGATTATTTATAATAAGACAATAACAATTTGTAGACTATATTTATTTAGAAAATGATAGTATGACTAAATATTCCCCTTTTTTGAATCATCAAACATAATAAACCCGCTAAAACAAAAGCTATATGTAGAATAAAAGTATCTGATTGTCATCAGTTGCAATTAACTAGACGATCGGTCTATAATATTTAGACTATTTGTCTACAAACAGTAATTCAATAAGTTAACTTTATTACTAAGCTTTATTGTAGTGAATTACCCAATCCGATTTACAAAAATTTGATAAGGAATATGTATGTCATTTAACGCCATTATTTTAGAAAAAGATGAGATTAATGGGTTTTCACATTCATTAAAAACCATCACTAAACAACAGTTGTTGCAACAACAGGGTGATACTCTAGTTCAAATTCACTATTCAAGTATCAATTATAAAGATGCATTAGCGTTAACTCATAAAAGTCCTGTTGTTAGGCAATGGCCTATGGTGCCGGGTATTGATGGTGTGGGTACAGTTATTGAATCTAACAGTGATCGATATCATGCTGGTGATACTGTTATTTTAAATGGTTGGGGATGTGGTGAAACCCATTGGGGGTGTCTGGCGCAATATGCTTACTTAAAATCAGATTGGTTAATTCCATTACCCCAAAATATCACACCCTATCAATCGATGATTATTGGTACCGCTGGATATACCGCTGCATTGTGTGTAAAACGTATTGTTGATTTTGGGATAAAACCGCAAAGCGGAACTATACTTGTGACAGGTGCGAGTGGCGGAGTTGGCTCGGTTGCGGTAGCTTTATTAAGCAAATTGGGTTATCAAGTTACTGCATCAACAGGTAAATTAAATGACACAGAATATTTAAACAAACTTGGTGCAAGCAATATTATTGATAGTAAACAGTTGAAAGAGGCAGGTAAACCTCTACAAAAAGAACAGTGGTCAGCCGTTGTCGATGTGGTTGGTTCTTATACCTTAGCTAATGTATGCGCCCAAACTCAGTATGGTGGCATTGTAGCCTGTTGTGGTCTCGCTCAAGGCATGGATTTACCCGCAACGGTTGCTCCGTTTATTTTACGAGGCGTCACACTAGCAGGTGTAGATAGTGTGATGGCAAGCTATGATAAACGAATTGCTGCTTGGCAATTAATAGCAGAAAACATGGATGAAAAGCTGTATTCTCATATAGCTCAGACTATTACATTAAATGAATGCTTTGAAGTGGCAAATAAGATGATCGCAAGTAAAATTAAAGGTCGCTTTGTAGTTGATGTAAATAACTAAATCGATATTTAATAAAGTGGTGTAATTTTACACTGCTTTATTAATCCTGAAATTGATTTAGATAAAAATTAACCCAATTCATTGATTAATAATTCTTGTATTTCCTATAAAATCAGACTAAATTTAATCTTAACTGTTTTGAAAGTAGAGTTCGCAACAACCGTTTAGAATTATCCATATTGTATGATTAATTTATAGGGGAATGTGATATGCCTTATCAAACACGAGACGACCTACCTGAGTCTGTTCGACATGTTTTACCAGCACATGCTCAAGATATTTTTAAAGAAGCATTTAATAGTGCCATAAAAGAGTATCAAGATCCTAAAAAAAGACGAGATAATAGTTCACCTGAGCAAGTTGCTTTCCGTGTTGCCTGGTCGGCGGTTGAAAAGCTTTACCATAAAGATGAAAACGGCAAATGGGTCGCTAAATCGTAACGTTAATGCTGTACACTTGTTTTAACAAACCATAATGCTATATGATTGATGCTCAATTAAAAATAGTATAATCCAAGCCAACATGTATGGTTGGCTTATTTATATTCAAATTAAGAGATTAAAATGTTCATTTTTTCAATTACCTACCTCAAGCCGATTAGTGAAGTAGAAAAATACTTACCACAACATATCGATTATTTAGAACGTCATTATCAATCAGGACATTTTATTGCTTCAGGCCGAAAAGTGCCACGTATTGGGGATGTGATACTTTGTCGTGCTGAGAATAAAGAACAAGCGCTAACTATAATGCAAAAAGATCCATTTTATATTTATCAAATTGCGCAATATGAACTCATAGAATTTATACCTACAAAGTTTGCGAAGGAATTTGAAGTGTTTATCTCATTATAGTCAAAAAATTTTAATGAATATTAATAAAATTTTATTAAAAAAATAGTTAGTCTAAGTCTCATTATAAAATGAACCGATTATCAATCCATTCATCTTTTAATATCACTATTTCAAAAAAGTGATAAAAACGTTGAGCTTTTTTGTTTTTTTCAAGTCCTATATAAGTCTGTTATTTGTTAAATAAAATTATTTAAATTCATTTAAGTCTATTTATTATGGATTGATTAATTATTAATGAAAAAATAGAGAATAACTAATCAAATCAGTATGTCAGGGTGATCAATAATCACTTAATAAATTAGGATCGATCTGTCGAACGGGTATTAAATTAGTCGTTATACAACCTAATCATTAACTTATCATTAGCTTAATCTTTTTAAAAAAATGCGAGTTATTTAGTAAAAGATTATCTCACAAATTTGTACAAACACATTTTTTTATTAGGTAAATTTTTATTGTAGTTGCTCAATGTCTTCGCTTTATCTAAAGGTTAGATAAATTTTCCTTATCATGTTCTCATTTTTTATTTTTCCTGATCAATACGGAAAAAGTTGGTTAGTAATTCGACTTTTTTCCTTTTATACTGAATTCAATCTCTCATTTAATACAGGTATTTGATCATGAATAACAAAGGTTTACCAAAAGGTTTTTTATGGGGTGGTGCTGTTGCTGCACATCAATTAGAAGGCGCATGGCAAGCTGGTGGTAAGGGGCCTAGTGTTGCGGATGTGATGACAGTTGGATCGACTAAAAGTTATCGTAAAATCACCGAAGGTATAATTCCCGGTGAGTATTATCCTAATCATGAAGCTATCGACTTTTATCATCATTATAAAGATGATATTAAACTCTTCGCTGAAATGGGGTTTAAATGTTTTCGAACTTCGATTGCATGGACTCGCATTTTTCCTAAAGGTGATGAACTGGCACCCAATGAAGAAGGCCTAAAATTTTATGATGACCTATTTGATGAATGTTTAAAATACAATATTGAACCAGTTGTTACCCTCTCACATTTTGAATTACCTTATTATTTAGTTACTGAATATGGTGGTTTTCGTAATCGTAAATTAATTGATTTCTTTGTGCGCTTTGCAGAGGTCTGCTTTGATCGTTACAAAAATAAAGTCAAATATTGGATGACCTTTAATGAGATCAATAACCAAGCCAATTTTAATGAAGATTTTGCGCCTTTTACAAATTCAGGTATCTACTATAAAGCTGGCGATGATCGCGAACAAATTATGTATCAAGCGGCACACTATGAGTTGGTTGCTAGTGCAAAAGCGGTTCAAATTGGTCATGCTATCAATCCTGATTTCCAAATCGGTTGTATGATTGCATTCGTACCAATCTATCCGGAAACCTGTAAACCTGGTGATATCTTAATGGCGCAAAAAGTCATGGAACGTAAGTATTTCTTTACCGATGTTCATGTTCATGGTCAATATCCTAACCATATTATCAAATACTGGCAACGCAAAGGCTTTAAATTAGACGTGACAAGTCAAGATCTCGAAGTGTTAGTAAACGGCACTGTTGATTACATTGGTTTTAGTTATTACATGTCTAATGCGATTAGAAAAAAATCAGATAACTATGAATATAACGAAAAAACCGATTTAATTGGTAATCAATACGTTAAAAAATCTGATTGGGGTTGGCAGATCGATCCGGAAGGTTTGCGCTACACATTAAATTGGTTAACTGATATGTATCACTTACCGCTTTTCATCGTAGAAAATGGATTTGGTGCATATGATAAAGTTGAAGCTGATGGTAGTATTCATGACAGCTATCGTATTGAATATCTTCGAGAACATATTAAACAAATGAAGTTAGCGGTTGAAGAAGATGGCGTTAATTTGATGGGATATACCCCTTGGGGCTGTATTGATTTAGTGTCAGCGGGAACAGGTGAAATGGAAAAACGTTACGGCTTTATCTATGTCGATAAAGACAATAAAGGTAAAGGCACTTTAAAACGAAGTCGAAAAGAGTCATTTGCTTGGTATAAAAAAGTCATTGAGTCAAATGGTGAAAATTTATAACGGATAAGTTTATAGGAGACACTATGAAAAAAGCATTAATTATTTGTGCTGCTGGTATGTCATCATCGTTAATGGCAAAAAAAGTCACGGAATTTTTTGCAAAAGAAGATAAAGCTATTACCGTTGATGCAGTTTCAGCCACTGAAGGCACTAACATGATCAAAAACAGTGACTTCGGACTTTTTTTAATTAGTCCACAAACCATGATGATGTTCGATAAATTCAAAAAATTAGGTGATGAAGTAGGTAAACCCGTGGTTAGTATCCCTTTTCAAGCCTATATCCCTATCCAATCAGGGATTGAACAATTAGCAAAGTTGATTGAGGATAATATTAACTAAGTTGAATTTGTATATACAGGTTGGCGCTGTCTTTGCTATGCCTTAAATAACAGCGCCTTATTACCTTGGTCGGTGAGTTTTTCGCGTAGATAAATTTAACCACGATATTTTGTATAGCGGTTTTAGTTGCCACAGGTAAGAATGATAATGATAAAAAACAAACAACGTGACCTTATTGCTTTAATGGTCTGTTCTAAAAATATATTCAAAAGTAGTGCCATGCTCGCAAAAGCATTGTCGTTATCCGATAGAACGGTACGTACTTATCTTCATGATCTCAAATCACTCATTGAAGAAAATGGTGCCATTATTGTGAGTAAGCAAGGTTATGGGTACCAACTACAAGTAAAAGATAGAACCGTATTTAATCAATTTTTAATTAAACATCATTTATTGGATCCCAATCAAGAACAAGTTAATTGTCGAGAACTTTGCCAAAGAAAACATCATATCCTAAATCTTTTATTACTTGAAAGCCAAACAATAGATATAGAAACATTATCAGAACAGTTATTTATTAGTACATCGCAATTATGCAAAGACATGCAAGATATCAAGCTTCAACTGCAACCTTTTGAGCTCACTTTAAAAAAAAATCGCAGCTTGTTTTATGTTGATGGTGCAGAAAAAGCAAAGCGACATTTCATTATGAGCTATTTTTTTCATGAAGAAACACTCAATTTTTTACACCGTTTAAGTTATCTCAATAAATTTAGTGATGTAATAAGTTTTGATACTTTAACCATTATTATTTTAGATGAATGTCGTGAAGCAAAAATTAAACTATCTGATGTAATGATGCAAAATATTGTGTTGCATTTGGCGTTAAGTATAAAACGTTTACAATCAGGATTATTAATTCAAAATCTTGATTTGCCCAGCTCAGCTAATCACGCTTTGGAGTACCAAGTTGCTCAAAAAATTATTAATCGAATTGAAGTTGTAATTGGATTTTCTTTCCCTAAAGAAGAGCAGATGTACTTAACTTTACATTTGATGAGTAAATCCAATGTTATTGAGCAGAATTTAGATAGCCAATTAAGCTTAATGTTGAACAATTTGCTAGTCAAAATTCAACATGAAACAGGTTACCAATTTTTGAACGATGAGCAGTTAAAAAATGGATTAGTACAGCATTTAAAACCGATGTTAGTACGCTTAGAACAAAATATAACTTTAGAAAATCCATTACTTAAAGAAATCAAAACCTGTTCGACTGAACTGTTTGAATTGGTTAAACATTATTTTAGCCAACTTCCAAACTTAAAAAACTATTCTATTCAAGATGATGAGTGGGGTTATTTAGCCCTCCACTTTTTAGCATCAATCGAAAAACTAAAAAATGAACAAAAAGCGAAAGTTTTAATTATTTGTGCTACAGGCTTAGGCAGTGCTCAACTATTAAAAAATCGGGTTGAACGTGAATTTCAAGAACGAATTAAAATTGTCGACACACGAGGATATTATGAAATTGATCCCGAGATGTTAAATGAGGTGGATTTTATCATCTCTTCCGTCGATCTTTCATCAAAAGTGTTTAAAATTCCCGTTTTTCAGGTTTCTGTATTTTTTACTGAAGACGATGTGCAAAAAATTCGTTGTTATCTTGCTTCAAAAAAACATTTTAATTCTGTGAATCGTACCGCATTCAACAAAGTAATGCCCAGTGTTTCAGGTGAATTAACGCATATTGAGCAAGTTATTGATGATTTAAGTGCCGACTATTTTTATATCTGTCAACATCCTATATCAAAAGATGAATTGTTAGTTCGATTACTGGATCGATTATCGATAAATGAATCCTGCTGTTATACAAATAAAATGCTAAAACAGATAGATAAGCGTTCGTTATTAGGCGATATTTTTTTTAGTGATACCATTGCCGTCCCTCATCCGGCTGAACCTGTAGGCAAGCTGTCAAAAATAGGCATTGCTCTTATTCCTGAAGGGCTATTTTGGCAGCAAAATCACCCGAAAATACATTTTGTTTTTTTGATTTCACCGTCTATTTATCAAAATCCCAACTTAGCGATGATGACTAAAGCGATTGTCAATTTAATAGATAGCTTTGATATGCAAGCCAAATTACTCAAAACGCAAAATTTTAATCAATTTAGACAACTTTTTATTCAACTTATTGAAAAGGAGCATAGCCATGAATGATGAAATGAGTTCCGATGATCTTCAATTGATTGCTTTTAACATTATTTTACATAGTGGTAATGCCAAAACCAAAATTCATGATGCATTTAACGCTATGCGGCAAACTGATTTTAACTTAGCAAAACAACTCCTTGAACAAGCCAATGAACAGATTCTTCAAGCACACAAATCGCAAACTGGTTTACTGCAAAGTTATGCTAATGGCATCAAAATCAACATGGAAATTATTATGGTGCACGCACAAGATCATTTAATGACAACCATGACTATGCGAGAAATTGCCATTGAAATGGTCCATCTGTACGAACTCAATCATCAGCTTACCGAAAAATTACGAGGTTAAATCTAATCATGGACAAACAGTTAAAAATACATCAGAAAGCAAGTTTAACTAACCTTTATTTCAATCGCTTTTTAGCCGTTCGTTACAGCACCGCGTTATTCCTATTTTTAAATCTCTATTGGTTGGTATTTTTACTTGGTTCACTGTCATTTATGGCTATTTTACCAGCTATGATTTTTATTCTGGGCACATTAGCCAGCTTTGAACAAATTAAATTATATCGACAACATCAAAATAGATTACCGTTTGCCAAGTTATTTTATCAAACCATTTTTATCAGTTATTGCATGGTAACTATTACTGTTTATAGCTCTGTGTTTCATTTATTTTTTCCATTTTTAAAAGTAGCACCAACAACATTAACTACTATTTTTGTGCTCTTGTTGGGGTGTCTAACTATTTCGCTGTTAATGCTCTATAAATTGAAAAAGATTGAGCGTAACAAAGATAAACACTATCAAAGAATTCTAGCTTACCAAGCGATCATTAATTAGAAGAGGAAAACAAGATGAATACTGGATTTATGTTTTTACAAAAGTACTTGATGTCGCCTATGGCAAAAATATCACAATTTAAAATTGTACGAGCAGTGATGGCGGCAGGTATGGCATCAATTCCTTTTTGTATCGTAGGATCGATGTTTTTAGTCTTTAATACATTACCGATGACTTTTACTGGTTTAGAAAGTCTATTTGAGAATACGATTTTTCGAATAAGTGATCTTTATATGATTGCTAATACAGCAACCATGGGGATTTTAGCGATCTATTTTAATATTGTTGTTGGTTATGAACTAACTAAAATTGAACAAGAAGAGACGGGTTTAAAAGTTAGTCCACTCAATGGAGCCATGCTTTCCATATTTGCTTTTATGATGACTTTACCTGAGCTTGTTTTGAAAAATGGCTCTGTCGTTTTACTTAATGATACAACCGAATTGGTTTTTAATGGTTTACGCTTAAAACCTTTTATTTTTCGGTTAGGTACTTCGGGTATTTTTATTGCTATTGTCATGGCGATAGTTGCAACTCAACTTTATTTTGTTTGTGTTAGACGCAATTGGGTTGTCAAAATGCCCGAAACTGTTCCGTTAGGTGTTTCACGATCGTTCACTGCTTTAATTCCAACATTTGTCATCGCATTTACTATCATCATTCTTAATGGCATTTTAATTTACTTTGGTACCGATATTTTTGATATTATTGGTGTGCCATTTACTTTTGTGACCAATCTAACCAAAAGTTGGCTTGGTATCATGGTAATTCTATTTTTAATTCATGCACTTTGGGTTGTTGGTATTCATGGTGCTAGTATTATCGGTGCGTTTATAACGCCAATAATGT
This sequence comes from Gilliamella sp. B2838, assembly GCF_026536185.1. Taxonomy (NCBI): domain Bacteria; kingdom Pseudomonadati; phylum Pseudomonadota; class Gammaproteobacteria; order Orbales; family Orbaceae; genus Gilliamella; species Gilliamella sp. B2838. The sequence continues at coordinate 279,557 of NZ_JAFNOO010000001.1, read as the reverse complement.
TAGCCAATATGGCTGAAAATGCTTCTGGTTCACATATTCCTTTTGCTGGTGAATTTAATAATTCATTAGTCATTTTAGGCGGATCTGGCTCAACGCTATTAATGACCTTTTTTATTGCTTTTTTTGCTAAATCTAGTCAATTAAAAATATTAGGTCGGGCTTCGGTTGTGCCTGCGATTTTCAATATTAATGAACCTGTTATCTTTGGTATGCCAATCGTTTATAACCCATATCTTGCCATACCATTTTTATTAGCGCCAATGGCTTGCGGTACGTTGGGTTATTTTGCTATAAGTAGTGGTTTTATGAATCCTATTATTGCGTTAGTGCCTTGGCCATCCCCAGCAGGATTAGGTGCTTTTATTGGTACAGGTGGAGATTATAAAGCCGCGATTGTTGCTATATTTTCGGCCATTTTGGCATTATTGATCTATTTACCTTTTGTAAAGTTATACGACAACAAACTTTTTAAAGGAGAACAACAAAAGGTAAATAGTTAAATACAGAACCTATATTCTGCCTTTGATTCTTGTTAGAGCGTTTAAATTTTTATTAAAATGATGACGCTCTTTCTATTTCTCTCTCAAATTCTCATATTTGACATATGCCTCAAATATTTTGGTTCACCTTAATTTGATATTGTTTAATATTTACTCAATTTTTTAAAATTATATGCTATATTGATAATTCCCTTTTATTCAATAGTATTATGATTTAATCATGTTTTGTTGGTACTTTGAGTAAAAGGGAAGGACGAAAATACAATATTGATGAGGAGGTACAAAATGTTAAATTGCAAAGGCCAGTTGATAAAGTATTGCTACCTTATCCTGTTTTTTATGTTTTGTCAGCCCATATATGCGGTTGAAAATGGTAAACAAAAATTTGAATCAGGCGCAATAGCGTCGCCTGATTATTATGGTGCGATTGCTGGGCAAGAAATGTTAACCAAAGGTGGTAATGCTGTTGATGCTGCTGTTGCTACCGCCTTTGCATTGGCTGTGACTTATCCTGAAGCAGGTAATATTGGTGGCGGTGGTTTTATGACGCTTTGGATGGAAGGAAAGCCCTATTTCATTGATTATCGAGAAACTGCCCCACAAAAAGCCGATAAAGATATGTTCCTTGATGAAAATAAGAATGTTATTACTGACTTAAGTTTGTATTCTCATAAAGCTTCGGGCGTACCTGGAACGGTTGCAGGCATGTGGGCAATCCATCAGCGATTTGGTAAATTAACCTGGAAAGAGGTATTAGCACCTGCAATTCGTTTTGCCAATGATGGGTTTACTGTCAATAAACAGTTGATTGAACGTTATCAAGAAGTTGAAGCATCAGCCCCTACTAATGGTCACTTTAAACAATACTTTGGTTCAATGCAAGAAGGTAAAGTGTTCAAACAACCTGAACTTGGCAAAGTACTTGAAAGTATTGCTGAGCAGGGAAGTGATGGCTTTTATAAAGGAAAAACGGCAAAATTAATTGCACAGCAAATGATACAAAATGATGGCTTAATTAGTGAAAGTGATTTAGCTAATTATCAAGCTAAATGGCGAGATCCACTTGTTGCAAATTGGCATGATATGCAGATTGTGACAGCGCCTCCACCAAGTTCAGGTGGTGTGGGCTTAATTCAATTACTTTTAATGAAACAAGATTTAGCAAATGATTTTGAAAATGTTTCCGTTAATTCTCCACAATATATCCATTTATTAGCTGAAATAGAAAAGCGAGTATTTGCCGATCGCGCTGAATATATGGGTGATCCCGATTTTGTTACTGTGCCCGTTGCGAAATTGATTGATGCTAAATATGTGGCAGAAAGAGCTAAACAAGTGAATCCAACAGCAATTTCTATCACCGAACAAGTTAAACCTGGTTTAACTAGTGAACCTGAAAAACTGCAAACAACGCATTTTTCAGTGGTAGATAAATGGGGTAATGCGGCTTCTAATACTTATACGCTTAATGGCTGGTTTGGATCAACGGTTGTGATTGAAGGCACAGGCATTATTTTAAATAATGAAATGGATGATTTTAGCAGTAAGCCAGGTGTTGCCAACCAATTTGGTGTAGTGGGTAAAGATGCTAACGCTATTGAACCTAACAAACGACCCTTATCGTCGATGACGCCAAGTATATTGATTAAAAATAATGATGTGGTTATGGTCATTGGTACGCCTGGTGGTTCAAGGATTTTTACTTCAATCTTCCAAGTGATAACAAATGTATTTGATAATCACATGTCATTGAAAGCCGCTATGGATGCACCACGTTATCATCATCAATTATTACCTAAAAATGTGATTTTTACCGAACCTTATCAAAAGAAAGTCCCTGAGGATTTTAAACACAAACTAGAACAAATGGGCTATCGTTTTGAGCAACAGGATTTTAATGGTGATATTCAAGCGATTAAGGTAACTGATAAACAACCAGAGGCTGTTTCAGATAGTCGTGGAAGAGGAACATCCCTCGTCATTAACTAAAATAGTTGATTTAATGTAATAAATTGCTATTTAGTTAAATTTGCTTTGTAATGGTAATCGAGAAAATAAAAAAACCCGTACATAATTGACGGGTTTTTATCATTGTAGAATGATTATTCAGGAATAATATCAACAATAAGTTTAGCAAAAGCTTCACTATGAACTTGGAAGAATACTTCGTGTTCACCAGTGGTACGCAATACACCATTTGGTAAGCGAACTTCGCTTTTTGATACATTAATACCACGAGCTTTAACTGCATCAGCGATATCACGAGTACCAATTGAACCGAACAATCTACCTTCATCACCTGCTTTAGATTTGATAGTAACTTTACCTAGAGCATTGATTTCAGCAACGCGTTGTTCTGCGGCTTTTAATGTTTCAGCAAGTTTAGCTTCTAATTCAGCACGACGTGCTTCAAAGAATTCAATATTCTTTTTAGTTGCAGGTACGGCTTTACCTTGTGGAATCAAAAAGTTACGTGCATAACCTGCTTTAACATTAACTTGATCACCTAAGCTGCCTAAATTAGCAACTTTATCGAGTAGAATAATTTGCATTATATGTTCCTCTGTTGCTAATTACTGATGGTTGTCAGTATATGGTAATAATGCCAAGTAACGAGCGCGTTTAATAGCGCGAGCTAATTGACGTTGATATTTTGCGCTAGTACCAGTAATACGGCTTGGTACAATTTTACCACTTTCTGTGATATAGCTTTTTAATAAAGAAACATCTTTATAATCAATTTCTTTAACGCCTTCTGCAGTAAAACGGCAGAATTTGCGACGACGGAAATAACGTGCCATTTGGCTATTCTCCTAATAGTTTAATTTGGTCAGCATGTAAAACTATTTGACTGGTTTTATCTCGTTTAGTATGTGTGCTGATAAAGCCACTTACTAATACTTTGCTGCCTTTTTTAATACTGTAACTTAACTCTTGTTGCCCGCTGACGATAACTGGTATTGTACACCATGCTTGTCTTGGGAGTTCTGCTTCGATTTGTTCAGAAACGTGTTCTAAATAAAACTGACAGTGCGAAATCCCACTCGGACTCATTCTTCGTATCGGTGTTTTAGTAACAATACCCGATAACTCTAAACGATTATTCTTCGGAATCATCATCCATGTTTACATCGCTAAAATCTTCTTCAGCGTTACGACGCTCGTCTTTAGCTTTTAACATAGGTGAAGTTTCAGTTACAGCGTGTTTTGTACGCATAATTAAACTGCGAATTACTGCATCATTAAAACGGAAGTTATCTTCAAGTTCATTTACTGCTTCTTGAGTAGCTTCTACATTCATTAACACATAGTGTGCTTTATGCAGTTTTTCGATAGGATAGGCTAATTGGCGACGACCCCAATCTTCTAAACGATGGATTTTTCCACCATCAGTGGTTAATGTACCAGTATAACGTTCAATCATACCAGGTACTTGTTCACTTTGATCTGGGTGAACCATAAATACAATTTCGTAATGACGCATTATCGCTCCCTACGGATTAATCAGCTTTCTGTCGGGGCAACCGCAACCCATTGAAAGCAAGGAACATGAAAAATAGGCGGTTGAAATCGACGGGGCATTATATATCAACACAATATAATTGACAAATGGTTGCATTAGATTTTTTACTTGCAAAGTATGGATAATTTTAAGTGTCATGGCAAATTTGATATTACACCTGTAAAATGTAACGATTTGTATACATTTTTCTCTTCAAAATATGCTATGCTTGCAATAATGAAGTTATGAAATCATAAATATTGATAAATGAAAAGGAGAAACACGATGGCTGAGGAAACCATTTTTAGTAAAATTATTCGGCATGAAATTCCAGCAGATATTGTTTTTCAAGATGAAAAAGTCACTGCATTTCGAGACATTTCTCCTCAAGCACCCACCCATATTTTAATTATACCTAATAAATTGATCCCAACGATTAACGATATTACCGAACAAGACGAATTAGTATTAGGTCATATGATGACTGTCGCTGCTAAAATAGCAAAACAAGAAGGCATAGATGAAAGTGGTTACCGCTTAATTATGAATTGTAATAAAGACGGCGGTCAAGAAGTGTTTCATATTCATATGCATTTACTTGGTGGTAAGAATTTAGGTCATTTAATAGGTTAATTATTATATGAAACAGATCAAGCATGTTGTCATTATTGGTGCATTAAGTTTTATCTTAGCTGGTTGTCAGATTTTTAGTCAAACTAAACCTATTGAAATAAAACCACCGGTTGAAGACTCGCAAGTAAATAATACTGATGTGATTGAGACGCCGCCATCAATTGTGAAATCAACTGATTGGAATAGTATATTGTCACCGTTTGTGCATAAAATATTGCAATCCTCATCTTCAATTGATGGTAATAAAGTTTTGCTGATTAGTGATATTCAGAATCGTAGTGGTGATTATTTAGCAAAAAATCAGATTGATGAAACATTGCACAGCTTAATGAATAAACAAAATCTTTTTGTTATTGCTGATAAGCAATCTATCATCCAAGCAAAACAAGCGTTGGGTATTTCTGCTGATGATAAACTGGTTTCACGTAGTAAAATGATTGGCTTAGCGAAATCTATCAATGCGGGTTATGTGTTATTTACAACGATTAATAAACTGCCGACAGACAACAATGATGCTAATCTTTCTATGGAGTTACTGTCAACGCAAACTGGTGAAATCTTAACTCGCGTAACATCAAAAGATTTCCCTCAACAACACAATTCGTCATCATCGGTTTCTTCAACCCAAGAGGAAACTAAATAATGGGGCCGTTGTTAATTGATGTTGAAGGTATATCATTAAGTGAAGATGATAAAAAACTTCTGCAAAATCCATTAGTTGCTGGAGTGATCTTATTTGGCCGTAATTATCAAGATCCAGCACAATTGAGTGATTTAATTAATCAGATTCGAGCTGTCTCATCAGAGCGTTTATTAATATCTGTTGATCATGAAGGTGGGCGAGTTCAACGTTTTAAACAGGGCTTTACTATTATTCCTCCTGCGCAATCTTTTGCCGCTCTAAATGCGTTACCTCAAGCTAAATCCTTGGCATTTGATGCCGGTTGGATGCTTGCTACAGAGCTTATGGCTTTCGATATCGACCTTAGCTATGCACCAGTATTAGATTTAGGTCATGATTGCTTAGCAATTGGAACACGCTCATTTCATGAAGATGTCAATATCGCTTATCAAATTGCTTCTGCAATGATTGATGGAATGCACAGTGCTGGTATGAAAACAACTGGCAAGCACTTTCCGGGGCATGGTCATGTGATTGCTGATTCACACAAAGAAACACCAATTGATCACCGTGACAAATCATCAATAGAGCAAGATATGCAGATTTTTGCCAAACTTATTGCCGATAACAAACTTGATGCAATTATGCCAGCACATGTAATTTATCCAGCTTTTGATGATAAACCTGCCAGTGGTTCTCCTTATTGGCTCAAAACAGTCCTTCGCCAGCAACTGCATTTTAATGGTGTGATTTTTTCTGATGATTTATCGATGGAAGGTGCGTCCATCTTGGGTAACCATGCGCAGCGTGCTCAAGCAGCATTATTGGCCGGTTGTGATTTACTTTTAGCCTGTAATAATCGTCAAGGAACATTGTCTATTTTAGAGCAATTAGACGTTTTAAATAAAACACAGCCTTTAACTACAAGTAAAGCCAAACTGTTACTGGCTGACAGCAAAATTACTAATAAAGATTTGAAGACAAGCCATGATTGGCAACGTCGTCATGTAAATTTAATGAGACTAAACGAGAAGTGGGCAGATTATGCAAGCCGCCATCATTGAAATTAATCATAACCAGCAACTCATTGCATATAATGACAAGGCAATAGAGCTATTTGGTTCAACGTCGTTAATATTAAATCAACCATTTGATTATCAGATTATTTTTAATCTTAAACATCTCGATGAATTAGAACAACAAGACGACTTAATTATTGTTTTAAATTCTCAGTACTTTTTATTGCAAAAAGTCTGTGAATCATTCAAAATTACTTTTGTTTTACAACCGGTTGACTATTTAAAAAGACGACTATCAAAAATCAATGTTGTTGGCAGCCATGCTTTTGATATTTTCGCGGTCAAAAGTCAAGCTATGCAAAAGTTGATTGCTCAGGCTAAAGCATTTTCGATGCAAGGAGAGCCATTACTAATTACAGGTGAAACTGGTACTGGTAAAGATTTGTTAGCTAGTGCATGTCACCAATATAGTCCTAGGGGTGATAAAATTTTTTTAGGTTTAAATTGTGCGGCAATGCCTGATGATGTTGTTGAAAGTGAACTTTATGGGCATGCAGTAGGCGCTTATCCTGGCGTACTTGAAAGTAAAAAAGGTTTTTTTGAACAAGCAAATGGTGGTTCTGTATTACTTGATGGCATTGATGAGATGTCATTTCAAATGCAAACCAAATTATTACGTTTTATTAATGATGGGTATTTTCGAAGAGTAGGTGACGATAACGAAGTTTACGTTGATGTTAGAATTATCTGTGCGACTAAAGTTGATTTAGCTGAGTTGGTGGAACAAGGAAAGTTTAGGAAAGATCTTTATTATCGATTGAATGTATTGTCTTTAAATTTTCCTTCACTACAAGAACGCAAGGATGACATTGCACCACTGACTTATATTTTCGTTGATGAATTTGCGAATAAGAAAGGTATTACCCCGCCAAAAGTGAGTCAGGATGTTATTCCTTATTTAACGCAATACTTTTGGCCAGGTAATGTCAGACAGCTTAAAAATATACTTTATTCTGCACTATCTCAATTGACATCATCACAATTAACAGTAAAAGATATTGTTCTACCTACGATAACTTCGACCCAAGTTTCTCGGATCAATAATATCGAAAACAAAACACTAGATGAAATGACCAAACAATTTGAAAGAGAGGTCTTAAAAAGCTTATATGTCGAATTCCCAAGCTCAAGAAAATTGGCCAAACGATTAGGCGTATCACATACTGCGATTGCCAATAAGCTTAGGGATTATGGGGTGGGGCGGTGATGTTAAAAATTTTTCGTTTGTAAATGTTTTTTATTAAATTCTCATATTTTTGGTAATTATAAAAATAATTAAGTTTATTGTTATCTATCTTATTAGATTAATTCGTGGTGGAGAAGCTTAGTGTAAAGATTTTAATGTTTAATTAAAGAATTTTTACACAGTTTTAGGGAGGGTGTTTGTGGAAAATTATAAGATTCTAAATTTACAAAGTATATCTGATGATAGAGGATCTTTAGTTGTATTGGAAAACCTAAAACAGGTTCCTTTTGAAATTAAAAGAATTTTTTATGTTTATAATGCACAAAGTGATGTTCCTCGAGGAGCTCATGCAAATAAAAAATCACAGTTCGTTTTTATTGCAATTAACGGTTCGATTAAAATTAAGATTAAAGAAAAATCTGGTGTAGATAAAATATTTAATTTAAATAATCCTAATACTGCATTATGGATTGATAAATTAGTATGGAAAGAAATGTACGATTTTTCAGATAGTGCTGTTTTATTAGTTCTATCTAATGAATTATATGATCCTGACGAATATATTAATGATTTTGCAAAGTTAAGAGGTAATCACTGATGAAAAATCAAATACAACTACAAAAATTTATATTTGAAGATAATCCTTCGCGATTAGAACTATTAAATCTCCATAAGAAAAATCAAATAATTTCATGGCATTACTCCATTTCAGTCTACCGTAATCATTCTTTTGAATTAATTGAAAATACCATTTATCCTTATCTAGATTTTAGTGGAACCAATGTAAAGTTTGAATACAGTGATTATGATGATTCATTAAGTTTTTTTAATATGAATTTTGGATCAGATTTATTAATTCTATGGATTGATTTCACTCGTTATAGAATTGAAAATGTAGATTCATTTATTGAAGAAAGAATGGATTTTTTGAAGAAAAAATATAAAAAACCTATCTTATTTATACCATTTGGGCATCGCTTTCAATTAAATGATAAACAGGTTGTGATTTACAATTTAGATAAAATTGAGGATAAATTAGGTGAGAAATATATTGATCTTAGATTAGAAAAATTTTCTGGCACTAAATTGAGTTCATTAACATGCCTTGAAGTCTCGAAAGAACTAGGGTTGAATTATATCCCAAGCCTTTTAAAACCTAATCTTAAAGGAATTATAGTTGATTTAGATAACACCTTATATAAAGGTGTTTTAGGTGAAGATGGAATTAATGGTGTAATTTTAACGGTTGGACACCAAAATTTACAAAACTCTTTAAAAAAATTAAAGGAACAAGGTTTTTTCATATGTATTGCATCTAAAAATAATGAACAGGATGTTATAGATTTATTTAATAATAGAGAAGATTTTCCTCTATCCTTAGATGATTTTACTAAAATTTATGCCAACTGGGGTAGTAAATCTGAGTCAATTGGATTAATAGCTAAATATTTAAATGTTAATACCAATAGCTTACTATTTATAGATGATAATACAGGCGAATTGCATAGTGCAGTTAGTGTATATCCTAATATACATATCTTACTCGCTAATAACGATGCAAACATAACTAACAACGTGCTAAATAATTATCCTGGGCTTTTAAAATTGAATGTCAAAACTGAAGACTCACTTAGACAAAAAGATACGCAATTCAATGAGGCTAGAAATAAAATCATTAATTCATTGTCAAAGAAAGAGTATTTTGCTGATTTAAAAATGGAGTTAGAATATTGTCTCGATAACATTCAACAATCAGATAGAATTTCAGAGTTAGCAAATAAAACAAATCAATTTATTTTTAATTATAAAAGATATTCTTTTAATGAAATTGAAAATTTGGTAAAAGATGACAGATCAGTTGTTATTTCAATAAGCCTACGCGATCGATTATCTGATAGCGGTATTATAGGTGGGGTAATTATTTCTGAAAAAAATAAGATAGGTATTTTAGAAGAGTGTTTCATAAGTTGTAGAGCTTTAGGTCGGGGAATAGATAATATTATTGTTTTAGGTGCTGTAAAAATTGGTTTAGATTTTTTAGATTTAGATTGTTTTGAAGCTAAATGCATTGAAGGTGAGCGAAATACACCTGCACTAAATTTTTTCAATGAATATCTATCAAACTATAAAACGCCTAATAAATTTGATTATCAATTGCCTGATGAATTAGTCAAAATCATTGTTAAGAAAGGTAAATAAAATGGAAGAAAAAGTTATTGAAATAGTATCTAAAATCACAAAAATCAATGTTGACGATTTATTAAACAATAAGGATTCAGATAAATTGTGGGATTCGATATCACATGTTGAAATTGTTTTAATGCTTGAAAATGAATTTGGTGTTTCTTTTGATGAGAATGACATAGCTCAAATGATTACATTAAATAGAATTCTAAATTGTTTATTAGGAAAAATGAATCAAAGATGAAACATTCCATAAATATAGATGGTTATAGTTATAAGCTTAGGCCTGTCACGATTGATGATGCAGAATTTATTGTGTCGGTCAGATTAGAAGATAAAGAACGTAATAAATATATCAATCCAATCTCAGAAGATGTTAATGCCCAAATAAAATGGTTGAATTCTTATTTTGAGAAGGTAGGCGATTATTACTTTGTTATTGAGAATAAATTGACTTCAAATAAAGAAGGTCTCATAGCGATTTATAATGTAAAAGCTAATAAAGCTGAGTGGGGAAGATGGGTTATCCGTAAAGGTTCTTTAGCAGCAATAGAAAGTGTTTATTTGATTTACGAAGTAGCATTCAATCATCTAAATTTAGATGAATTATATTGTAGAACTATCATGGATAATGTATCTGTTGTCTCTTTTCATGATACTTTGTCAGAAAATAAAAGAGAGGCAACAATTAAAGTGAAGTTAAATAATTTGCTCTATGATTGTGTAGAACATTTTGTCACACATGATTTCTTTGTTAAGGAATTAAAAAATATATTAACTAAGAAGATATTTTTAATTTTTCAAAGAAATTTTAAACAATATATCCATGGTTTCAAATTTCATCATATTGGAGTTGCCACAACAGATATCAATAAAGAGTTTGAAACTTATAGAATGTTAGGTTATTCAAAAGAAAGTGAAGTTTTTGAGGATGAATTACAAGGCATTAGAGGTTTGTTCATTGTGGCTGATGGACAACCAAGATTAGAATTATTAGAGAATCTTGATAATAGTACAACTTTGGACTATTGGATTAATAATAAAAATAAAATGTATCATTTTGCATATTATGTTCAAAATATTGAAAAGGCATTAGAAATATTTAAAAATAATAGATTTAAAGTAATTTCTCCATTAAAGAAATCGTTTTATTTTCATAAAAGAATCTGTTTTTTAATGTTACCAAATACTTACATAATTGAGTTAATTGAGGTATAAACATGACTAATGTCGTAAAACGAAAAGTTGTGTTTTATTTTCCCTGGAGAGAGGTTTCTGGTGGCCCCTACTATTTAACTAGATTAGCTGATAAGCTAGCTGAAAATTCGAGTTTTGAAGTTTATTATACCGATTATGAAAAAGGGTTATCGGATAAACTGCTTAAAAACCCTTTAGTGAAAAAAATTGAAGTTGGTGAACATGATTTTGGTATTCATATGGATAATGAGCCTGTTTTGTTGATTACTCCAATTTATTGGGCATGTTGGTTACCTTCAATGCATCCAGATAGTAAAATTTTATTTTTCAATTGGCATAATAGTTGTATCTCTGTTTTAAAAAAAGTATGGGATATAAATAATAAACTAATAACTGACTTTTTAAGGATTGTCAAATCTACAAATTCCGTTTTTTTTGCTGATTATTCACATCGTATGGCACAAAATACAAAAAATATAATTTTTGATGAATGCTATGTTCCAGTTGTAATGAAACGAAAAAGCAAATTTGCTAGTTCTAAATTAGTAAAAATTGGGGAAATTAATATTGCAGTTTTAGGACGGCTATGTTTGGATAAAATATATTCAATTATTGATTTGTTGAATCATTTCAATAGGTTAGATTTTTTCTCTAAAAAACATATTTATATTATAGGCTCAGGGGAAGATAAAGAAAAAATTCATCCCAATGATTTTCCTAATTTAATTATTCATTTTATGGGAACAGTAACATCTAACAAGTTAGATGAATTTTTATCGACTAAAGTAGATGTTTTATTTGCAATGGGAACATCAATTCTAGAAGGGGCCGCAATAAAATTGCCTTCTGTAATTATTCCTCATAATGTTGTACCGTTTACCTGTAATAAATATGTCTATCTACAAGATACAATTAAATATTGTCTAGGATGGTTTGATACTCAAATAGAAGAATTAAATTTAAATACAAGATCATTAAAGGAAATTATCGAAGATATTTATATTCGCAATCAGAAAAAAAAGTTAGGTGAGGATGCATATAAATATTTTATAAAAAATCATACTATTGAATCTGTAATTGGTAATTTAACAGATGCCATGAAAAGGACTTCTTTTACTTATAGAGATTTCAAAATTTTTAATAATAAAATCAATAATATGTACAGAAAATGTAAAAGATGGAAGGTAATGGGAGTTTCAATTGTTACTCTATTTAAAAATCGTGATAACGATATTAGAATAAATATTTTCAATATCATTCCTCTTTTATATTATAAGCAATCAAAGGAAAGAAAAACAAAAATCTTATATTTTTGGAAAATACCTTTATTAACTTTCACTAATAAAAAAAATGGGTCTGTAGTAAAAGTAAATGTGACATTTATTTTAAAAATAATTAAATGGATAAAAGGTAGATAATATGATTAAATTTCTTGATTTAACTAGCATTAATAAAATTTATGAAAAAGAGATTAAAGATAGATTTCAACATATTTTTGATAAAGGATGGTATTTGCAAGGAGAAGAAAATAATATTTTTAATGAAGCTTTTGCTGCGTACTGTGGTACAAAATATGCAGTTGGTGTTGCAAATGGTTTAGATGCGCTTAATTTAATTATTAAAGCATATGGTTTCGGGCAAGAAGATGAAATCATAGTTCCTGCCAACACTTATATTGCATCTGTACTTGCTATTTCAGAGAATGGGTGTAAACCTGTTTTGGTTGAACCAGATCTTAATACTTACAATATTAATCCCTACTTAATTGAACAAGCTATAACGTCTAAAACAAAAGCTATCATGGTTGTTCATTTATATGGACAAGCGGTTGAGATGGAAGCTATATGGAAGTTAGCTGATAAGTATAATTTAAAAATAATAGAAGATTCAGCTCAAGCTCATGGTGCTATTTATAAAGGACGTAGAGTAGGTAATTTAGGGGATGCTAGTGGTTTTTCGTTTTATCCTGGAAAAAATCTGGGTTGTTTAGGCGATGGGGGGGCAGTAACTACGAATGATGAAGAATTATATTTAAAGATCAAAGCAATTGCAAATTATGGTTCTATCAAAAAATATGTTAATCTTTATAAAGGTGTTAACTCCAGATTAGATGAATTACAAGCTGCAGTAGTGAATGTAAAATTACCTTATTTGGATGAAGATAATAATAAACGCCGTAGAATAGCAAATTATTATATCAAAAATATCAGTAATCCATTAATTGTTTTACCTAAATCACTACATGAAGATATGCATGTATGGCATCTTTTTGTTATAAGAACTGAGAATAGAGATAAATTACAAAATTATCTACTATCAAATGGAATACAAACCCTTATTCACTATCCAATTCCTATACATAAACAAGAAGCCTATAGAGAATGGAATAATTTAAGTTATCCTATAACCGAGAAAATACATTATGAGGTTCTATCTTTGCCGATAAGTCCTGTAATGACACAAAAAGAAATTGAGAAGGTTGTTGAGGTAATAAATGCATATCAATAAATTACCTTTAGTTTCTGTTGTAATTTCATCCTATAATCATGAAAACTACGTTCAAGAAACTATAAAATCAATTATTTCTCAAATTTATGAAAATATTGAATTGATCATAATAGATGATGGCTCAACCGATTCCACTTATGAAAAAATTCTTGAAATGGAGAGCTTATGTAAAAAACGATTTGTTAATGTTTTTTTCCAAAAGCAGGAGAATCAGGGAGTAGGTTCTACTTGTAATAAGTTAATAAATTTATCATCAGGTGATTATATTTACCATATAGCTTCCGATGATTTAGCTAAACCAGATGCAATTAATGATGAAGTTTTATTTTTAAAAGAAAATAATGAGTATGCTTTAGTTGTAGGAAATAATGAGATTATTGATAATAATGGTAATGTTGCTTATTGGGATGAATTAAGAAATATTACTTATAATGAAGATATTGCTTGTTATAAAACATTTGCTGATTTTCTGAGAATAAAACAATTAAAAAATAATTTTGGAACATACCTGTATTTGTATAATGGTAATCATATACCTAATGGTTATTTAGTTAGGAAATCTATTTATGCTAAAACAGGTTTATATAATAAAAACGCACCATTAGAAGATTGGTTTATGAATCTTCAAATTGCCAAATATGCTAAAATTAAATATTTAGATAAAATACTTTTTTCCTATAGATGGCATCAAAATAACACCATTAAACAAACTAAAAAAATTCAATCTATGTATGATTTGACTTTTAAATATGAAAATAATTTATTGGGTCGGACGGATTTTAATAATGTAAATAAAGATGTGGTTAATTGTTTTTTATATGGTAAATTGAAAAAACGATTTGTCATAATTTCTAATATTTTTGAAATACGTAAATATAAAAAATATGGCATGAAAATGTCAGTATTACATTTTTTAAATTTCGATTTTATTTTTAATAAAAAATTTATTCATTATTGAATAAATATACTTATTTGTATTTGAATATACTTTTAATTGATTAAGCTTTTGAAGTTGAGTTATTTTAAATCCCATTTCGAAAGTTATATGAATAATTTATTTCAATTCCTTATCTAATTATTATTGGATAATTTCGATTATTTTATTTTAAAATTAGGAAAATTTACCGATGAGGTTAATTGTTACTGGAGGGGCAGGCTTTATTGGCTCCGCTGTAGTTCGACATATTATTTATGAAACAAACGATGAAGTTTTAGTCATAGATAAATTGACGTATGCTGGAAATTTGAAGTCATTAAATGAAGTTTCCAATAATAATCGTTTTCATTTCAAACAAATTGATATTTGTGATCGAAAATCTCTTGATTTATTGATGAAAGATTTTCAACCAGATATTATTATGCATCTAGCTGCTGAAAGTCATGTCGATCGATCTATTGATAATCCTTCAGCATTTATAGAAACTAATATAATTGGAACTTACACACTTTTGGAAGCAGCATTAGCATATTGGAAAATTCTAGAGAAAGATAAAAAGAATAACTTTCGCTTTCATCATATCTCAACTGATGAAGTATACGGCGATCTTCTTGGTACTGACGATTTATTTACCGAGAAAACACCTTATTCTCCTAGTAGCCCATATTCAGCATCAAAAGCATCAAGTGATCATCTTGTGCGAGCTTGGAATCGTACATTTGGTTTACCTGCGGTCATTACCAATTGTTCAAATAATTATGGTCCTTATCATTTTCCTGAAAAATTGATACCACTAATGATTCTTAATGCTCTAGATGGCAAACCGTTACCTGTGTATGGTAATGGTCAACAAATACGTGATTGGTTATATGTTGAAGATCATGCTAAAGCACTTTATCTAGTTGCGACTCAAGCTAAAGTTGGTCAAACTTACAATATTGGTGGACATAACGAACGTAAAAATATTGATGTTGTTAA
This sequence comes from Gilliamella sp. B2838, assembly GCF_026536185.1. Taxonomy (NCBI): domain Bacteria; kingdom Pseudomonadati; phylum Pseudomonadota; class Gammaproteobacteria; order Orbales; family Orbaceae; genus Gilliamella; species Gilliamella sp. B2838. Next base: position 264,231 of record NZ_JAFNOO010000001.1, on the reverse strand, counting down.
TATTATATGTGAATTACTTGAAGAGTTAGTTCCCAATAAACCAAAAAATATTAAGCATTATAAAGATTTGATTACTTACGTCATCGATAGACCCGGACATGATCAACGTTATGCTATTGATGCATCTAAGATCTATCAAGATTTAGGATGGAAACCACAAGAGACATTTGAAACTGGAATGCGTAAAACTGTAGAGTGGTATTTACAAAACAAACAATGGTGTGATCATATCAAAGATGGCTCATATGCTCGATCGCGACAAGGTGTTATTTAACAATAGGTGAATTTTATGAAAGGCATTGTACTTGCAGGCGGTTCTGGAACTCGCCTTTATCCAATTACTCGTGGTATCTCAAAACAGTTATTACCTGTTTATGATAAACCGATGATCTATTATCCTCTGTCTGTCCTCATGCTTGCAGGTATTCGCGATATCCTGATTATTACTACACCAGATGATTTACCTATGTTTAAACGCTTATTAGGTGATGGTTTTCGTTTTGGTATTAATTTAAGTTATGTACAGCAACCTAAACCTGAAGGTTTAGCTCAAGCTTTTTTAATTGGTGAAGAGTTTATTCAAAAACAGCGTTGTTCATTAGTTTTAGGTGATAATTTATTTTTTGGTGAAAGTTTTGGAAGAAAATTAGAAAGAGTAGCTTCCCAAAAAGAAGGTGCTACAATTTTCGGGTATCAAGTTGTGGATCCTGAAAGATTTGGTGTCGTTGACTTTGATGAAAATTTTAAAGCATTATCAATTGAAGAAAAACCAATAAAACCAAAATCTAATTGGGCTGTAACGGGGCTTTATTTTTATGATGAAAATGTTGTTGATATGGCAAAACAAGTTAAGCCTTCGCAAAGAGGTGAGTTAGAAATAACCACACTTAATCAGATGTATCTTGATGCAGGTTTATTGAATGTTGAAATTTTGGGGCGTGGTTTTGCTTGGTTAGATACAGGAACTCATGATAGTCTGCTTGAAGCATCATCATTTGTACAAATTATTGAAAAACGACAAGGTTTAAAAGTTGCATGCCTTGAAGAAATTGCATATAGGAATGGTTGGTTAAGTGCAGAACAAGTAAGGTGTGAAGCAATTAGTTCAAGTAAAACATTATATGGTCAATATTTATATCAATTAGTTGAAAAGATTTAGTTATGCAGATTTTCGAAACAAAAATTCACGGACTTAAAGTTATACATCCTAAAGTAATGAATGATAATCGAGGGTACTTTTTTGAAGTTTTTCAAAAAGAACGTTATCAAAGATTATTGGGTATAGATTATGAATTTGTTCAAGATAATTACTCTCGTTCATTTAAAAATGTTCTTAGAGGCTTGCATTTTCAACAAGATAATCCACAAGGTAAATTATTGCGAGTTGTGCAAGGACAAGTGTTTGATGTAGCAGTTGACATTCGTAAAGATTCTTCAACGTTTGGGCAATGGATAGGAATAATTTTATCTGCAGAGAATAATAAACAATTTTGGATTCCACCAGGGTTTGCTCACGGTTTTTTAGTTTTATCTGATGTTGCTGATGTGGAATACAAATGTACTAATTATTATGATCCTAAATCGGAGAAATGTTTATTGTGGAATGACACTACCATTAATATCAATTGGCCAATTACCAATCCAATACTATCTGATAAGGATGGACGTGGTAAAACATTTATGGAGTTGTTGTAGCAAATGAAAGTTTTGTTAACAGGTTCAAATGGTCAATTAGGTCAATGTATAATAACGGTATTTCCTTCAAATTATGAGCTAATTGAAACTGATAAACAACAGCTTGATATAACTGATAGTTTTGCAATAGAAAAAATTATTAACAAACACAAGCCTAATGCTATTATTAATTCAGCAGCTTATACAGCTGTTGATAAAGCAGAGGAAGAGCAAGATTTAGCTAATAAAATTAATGTCCTTGGATCGCAAAATTTAGCTGTTATAGCAAATAAATATAATATAAAACTTATTCATGTATCCACTGATTATGTTTTTGATGGTAAAAAAAATATTCCATATAATGAGAATGATATAACTAATCCTATCAATGTCTATGGTAAAACAAAACGTGATGGTGAAATTGCAGTTCTAGATAATAATCCATCCTCTATTATAATTAGGACCTCTTGGGTTTTTAGTGAATATGGTCATAACTTTGTTAAAACTATGCTAAAGCTATTTAAAACAAGAACAGAGTTGTCTGTAATTGATGATCAAAAAGGCAATCCAACTTATGGAGGAGACATAGCATTAACTATTTTTAATATGCTTGAAAATAATAGCCCTAGTGGAATTTATCATTATTGTGGCGACGAAACAGTTAGCTGGTATGATTTTGCTAAACGTATTTTTGATGTTAAGAAAAGATTAAATCTATCAACTAAACATTCAGATATTAAGATTATGCCAATTTTAACTAAAGATTATCCGACAAGGGCACTTAGGCCTCAGTATTCCGTGCTTTGTATGGAAAAAATAAAGTTATTAGGCATTAAAAGTTCTAATTGGAACAAGGCGCTTATGCACGTTATTCCTAAAATAAATTTATAATAAACGTCTTGCTTTGATAGGTTTATAACATCTTGGGTGTTTTTTGGCTATTAGGCATCGCGATAATTTTAGGAAAACATTAAGTGAGTATTCTTTTCGAACAAATTTTCTTAGTATATATAACAATACTTTTATACTAGTTTTATTTTCATAAAGTAATTTATTCAATATTTTTGAATAGTCCATTTCAAGTTTTCGAGTTGGACTAATTTGGGCTTGATTATGTAGATTGAAATTCAAAGAATGATTAATTTTGCCAATACACAATCCTTTAAAATTTGTGTTATTTAATTTTTTTAAATCAATGAAAAAACATGTATCTATAGCATATAGAGCATAACTCTCATTAAATATTTGAGTTTTAGTTTGGAATAGATAATTTATTAATTTATGTGATATTGTTAATCCAGAAGCAATAGATTCGATTTCACCCATCTCAAATGTAGCTTTATCTAATAATTTTTCAGATTGGGCATAAATTGGATAGCAGAGCGATTTTTCTTTTGTTCTCCAGTTGGCGGAATATATAAAAGGGATAATTATATCGAAAGTATTATTTAATAATATATTTTGGAAAAAGTCTGAAGCTAAAATTGAGTCTTGATCTAAAATTGAAAAAAAATCAAAATTCTCTTTAATAATAAAAAAATTATAGATTTTACTTAAAGCAATATTATTAGTATTTTCATAAATTGAAATTTGAACATTTTGTTTATTAAAAATAGATTCAAATTCTTTACATTCATTGATTTCAAGTTGTTTGGGTCCATTATTCCAAATAATTATATTTAGGTTAATATTTTTTTTTTGAGTATTCAATAGCGATTGGATAGTTTCAGAACTCTTTATATCTGAATTATACAAAATTATTACGGCTGTGATGTTCATTTTTTGCAAAATTATTATAAATTTTCTTAATATTATATCTTTTTATTAATAATAAAGATAGGACGTTATCCTTTAAATATAATATATAACTTATTATTCAAGCTAACTTAAATTTTAATTTATTAATGGTAATACCAAGGGACTAATTTATCTTTGTCATTCAAATGTAGTTCTGTACAATGTAATAAAGCTAACGAGGCAACTTCTATTTATAGTATAATAAATATTAATTTAAAATTTACTTTTTCATTATGTCTAAAAAATATAATTCTCTAAATACTCTTATACAACTTTGGCCTTATATTAAACCCTTTAAAAAAGCATTAATTGTAGCTGTTTTGGGGCTCTTATTGAATGCTGCAACTGACGCCACATTAATATCACTTACTAAACCATTGCTTGATCATGGTTTAATGGATAAAAATTATTCTCTTTTGATTGCAATAGCGATTGCAATTATCGGTTTAATTTTATTGCGAGGGCTGTCCAATTATGCGTCAACTTATTGTCTTTCTTGGTTATCGGGTAAAGTGGTAACTAAATTTAGGCAGATGATATTTGATCATTTAATTAAAAGTCCTACCAGTTTTCATGATAAGCAATCCGTTGGTGATCTTGTTTCCATTATAACTTTTAATACTCAAATGTTATCAAAAGCTTCTTCCGATGCACTGATTATTCTTATTCGAGAGATAGCTTATGCAATAGGATTATGTATTGTTATGCTATATGGTAGTTGGAAATTGGCTTCAGTACTTATTATTTTAGTTCCATTAGTTATCTTGATAGCTCAATATATAGCTAAAAAGTTCAGACAAACCATTGCCTCCATGCAACAAGGAATGGGACAAATTACCACAGCAACTGATGAAATGCTGAAGGGACATAAAGAGGTTTTAATCTTTAATGCTCAAAAATATGAAAAACGTAACTTTAATTATATTACAGATGGTGTTCGGCGTGGTATGCTCAAAATAGAGTTAGTCTCGAGATTGTCAACTCCTATTATTCAATTAGTTGCTACTTTAGGATTAGGTTTTATACTTTATTTAGTTGCTAGTCAACATCTTGATATTACGCCAGGTTCATTTACTGTCGTTTTTTCTGCGATGGTGGCGGTTATGCGGCCATTAAGGGAATTAACAAGCTTGCATGTTGAATTACAAAAAGGTGCAATTGCTTGTGAATCACTATTTGATCTTTTGCATTCGCCTTTAGAAGAGGATCGCGGTAGTATTGTTGCCGATAAAATTAAAGGAAATATTGAGTTCAAAAATGTAACCTATACCTATCCCACAAGGAATGCACCAGCACTGAATAATCTTTCGTTAAAGATTGAAGCCGGTCAAACCATAGCTCTTGTTGGTCGTTCAGGAGCAGGTAAATCGACTATTGCAAGCTTACTTCCACGTTTTTATGATGTATCTATAGGTGAAATTCTAATAGATTCTATAAATATTCAACAATATACATTAAGATCATTACGCAACCAAATTGGTTATGTTTCTCAAAATGTACATTTATTTAATGGAACGATTGCTGAAAATATTGCTTATGGTGAAAAACACCTTTACAGTAAAGAAGATATAATTAGAGCAGCAAGACTAGCTAATGCAATTGAATTTATTGATAAATTGGATAAGGGAATTGATACCGAGATCGGTGATAACGGTATCTTGTTATCTGGTGGGCAACGACAACGAATTGCTATAGCACGTGTTTTATTACGAAATAATCCAATTTTAATTTTTGATGAAGCAACTTCAGCATTAGATAATGAATCTGAAAGATTGGTTCAAGATGCTATAGATATTCTACAAAAAAATAGAACATCAATTATTATTGCTCATCGTTTATCTACTATTGAAAAAGCAGATCGAATATTAGTTATCGATGATGGTAAGGTTGTAGAAGATGGAAACCATCAATCATTAATGTCCGCAAACGGAATTTATGCTCAAATGCATAAAATGCAATTTAATTCTTAGAATAAACAAAAGATAATATTGAATATGACACAACAAAATATAAATGAAATAGATAAAGATTCATCAACATTAAGAACTTTCTTAAAGTTATGGCCATTTATTGCAGAACATAAATTTATCTTATTTTTATCTGTTATTTTGCTGATTGCTAGTGCTTTTGCTGATACTTCATTAATTGCATTATTACGACCATTACTTGATCGCGGTTTTTCTATGAATGATCAAGAATTTTTATTTATGGCACCTTTTTATATTTTTGCTTTAGTTTTGTTGAGAGGGATTGCTAATTATGGTTATTCCATTTTTCTATCATTAGTTTCTGGTAAAATTGTGATGAAAATTCGGCAAAAATTATTTAGCCATTTTGTTGATGCACCAGTTAGTTATTTTGATCAAAATTCAACAGGTAGATTGTTGTCAAGAATTACTTATGATACTGACCAAGTCGCAGCGTCTTCATCAGATGCTTTAATTACAATAATTCGTGAATCAGCCTTTATTTGTGGGTTGTTTTATACAATGTTTTATAATAGTTGGCAGTTATCACTATCTTTGATTATCATTACCCCCATTGTAATTGCTTTAATCACTTATATCTCTGTTAGATTTCGGCGATTAGCCAAAAATATGCAAAATTCGATGGGTAATGTCACTATGTCTGTTGAGCAAATGCTAAAAGGGCATAGAGAAATTATAATATTTGGTGCACAGGACGAAGAATCGAAAAATTTTGAAAAAGTAAGTAATAAATTTAGACGTGATGGAATGCGTTTAGTTTCAATATCAGCATTATCAACACCTATTGTGCAGTTAGTAATCTCATTTGCTATTGCATTTGTTTTATTAACTGCGAGTAATCCAGATTTGAATATCACTCCAGGTGAGTTCACCGTCGTTTTTTCCTCATTGGTTGCTTTAATGCAACCAATAAAAAGCTTAACTAGTGTTAATGCTGGATTCCAAAAAGGTATGGCTGCGTGTCAAACGTTGTTTGCAATATTAGAGCAACCTGTAGAAAATGATCGCGGGACTTTAGATGTTGAAAGAGTAGAAGGTAATATAGTTTTTGAAAACGTATCATTCGGTTATGAAACAAGAAATGAATTGGCTTTAAATGATATTAGTTTTACTGTCCCTGCTGGTAAAACTGTTGCTTTAGTGGGGCGTTCAGGATCAGGAAAAACTACAATAGCCAGTTTATTAACCCGTTTTTATGATGTATCTCAAGGAAATATTTTAATTGATGATATTAATATACAAAACTATACTCTTTACTCTTTAAGAAATCAGATTGGATTAGTGTCTCAAAACGTTCATTTATTTAACGATACAATTGCTAATAATATTGCTTATGGACGGCTAGGAATATATTCTCAAGAACAAATAGAAGAAGCAGCTAAGAAAGCCTATGCTTATGATTTTATCATGGACCTTGAAAATGGCTTTGACACAAAGGTTGGTGAAAGTGGTGTTTTATTGTCAGGTGGTCAACGTCAACGTATTGCAATAGCAAGAGCATTATTACGCGATACGCCTATTTTAATTCTTGATGAAGCAACATCAGCTTTAGATTCTGAATCAGAACGTGCGATCCAAAAAGCTTTAGATGAACTGCAAAAAGGAAGGACAGCTATTGTAATTGCCCATCGATTATCAACTATTGAAAATGCAGATGAGATATTGGTTATGAATGATGGTAAAATTATTGAAAAAGGCACTCATTCAGAGTTATTGAGCCTTAATGGTACATATACAAGGTTGCATAAAAGTAATTTCAACGAGTAATGTACGTCTTTTTTGATCTTATTGTGTTGGTTTGAACTCGCTTTTATTAAAATTTATCCAATGAACAATATTGTTTGTAGTTGTTTTTAATATCCGAACAGGGATGCTGTTTGGATATAGCACATTTCAATAATGCTATTTTTGTTGATATTGAACAATCGTGCTGTTTTAAAAATTTTGAGATAAAACAAATATTACCGATGATGTTAGACTTGTTGTTGATATAAATGCGTATGAGAAGTTTCAATAAACCTAATTCCTTAATCAAGTTATCTTTTTCGTCTTTGTTAATAAATTTCTCTGATTTTAATACTGTTTCTAAATAAGTAGCATTCATAACTAATATATAATTACGTGTAGCAATAGCAGATAAAGGTAACGTAGTAATTTTTTGTATACATTTATGTAAAACGCTTCTGAGAGTATTAGTATAAAGATTGTCTACACCTAGATTTGACAGTGAACAATGACCTATACGATGAAAATATGCCATCTTATTCTTTAGATAATGAGAAATTTTTGCTTTTGTTATAATCGAAAGAGAAAATAAATGATCTTCATGATTTCTTTCTATAAATTTTTCTGTAACTAATTGTCTTTTAAAAATATAACGCCATACAACGCCAGAGTAATTTTTTCTTTCTAAAAGATAATTTAACAAGCTAATACCTGATTCAAATGTTTTTGTTTCTATGCCTGTTATATGTTCTAACTTTAATATATTTTTATCTGTAAAAGCTGTGTAATCAAAATAAAATAACTCCAACTGTGGATTTGTTTTTAGTGATAATTCGAAATATTTCAGTAAATCGGGATTTAGGATGTCATCAGAGTCAATAAATAAGATATATTCACCTGTGGCTAATTCAATCCCTTTATTTCGAGCTGCACTTACCCCTTGATTTGTTTGTTTATATATTTTGATAAACTCATAGCATGATGCATATTTTTCAAGAATTGAGATTGTATTGTCAATAGAACCATCATCTATACAGATAACCTCTTTAGATACATAAGATTGGCTAATTAAAGAATCTAAGCAATCTTTAATGTAATTTTCAACATTATAACAAGGTATAATTATAGAAAGACAAATGGTTTTATTAATCATAAGATTCGGTCAGATAATTACTTTTTAAGAAATAATTTATATTTTAAATAGATAATATAATAATAAACAGATCTAAAATAGTATTTCTGTTTAAATAGATATTTAGCATAGTTTCTTATTGATGAACTATCGCCACTTAAAGGTAATGGCTCATCTTTCCAGGGAGAGAGAGCTAAATAGTCGTTAAAAATTTCAGAAAGATAGACTTTATACCAAGGTTTATTTTGTGAAATATAGTGTAATATAACAGTATAGGGCCTTATCTGTTTTTCCTGATGGGCATCGATAGAAATTTTTATTTTAGTATTAAACTTTATTGGTAATAATAGTGTCTTATTTTCCAGTAAAATATTTAAAACATCTTGATCGGCAAACTTATAAATATTTCCATCATTTATCATAGTTAGTGCTTTTTCAGAAATATTTTCTTCACACCATTTCTTGGTATTTATTAACAAAACTCCAGCATTAAAGTATTTTGTTGAATCAATATTATACATTTTGCTAATAGTTTGCTGCATATCTTTAGTATCACTAATTACGCCTGCAATATAATTGTCAATATTGTATTCAGTTATTTTATTTAATGATTGTAAACAAATTATGTCACTATCAAGATAAATTAATTGATCCGTTACTGAAACGAGAAGTTTTGGCATAATAAAACGAATACAAGTTGATACCGTTGGAATATGCAAAACTAATGTTTTGGGATTGATAATAAAATTATTATTTAAGTAATAAAGTGTAATTGATACATTATCAAATATTAACTCTTTAAATTTTAATATATTTGCATCAGAAACATTATCAATAAAAAGGTGAAAATTAAGATTATAATTTGGAGTATTTTTAATTACAGATGATATTGCAACTCCCGCTGGTAGTGCATAATTATTGTCAAAACCTAAGGCAATGTTAAGAGTAGGAAACAGTGGATTATGATTCGTACTTATAGGTTCAATTTGATCAATAAAGTTATTTACATTATACATTTAAATTCGTTCTAATTTTAGTTATTTTTACAATATATTTCGTTAATTATATATTCGATTTTTAACAAAATATAGGTGAAAATTTTATATAAATAAAATTTTGGATGTTTTGAAAACATTTAAAAGGTTAAATAAATTTACACATTTAAAGTATTTAATTAAAATAAAAAAAATTTTTTAAAGTGAAAGCATAAATGTTTAATTCCAATAAATATATAAGTAAAGTTGAAGAGTTTTCTCAAAAAAGTACCAAAGATAATAATTTAATGCACATTGCATTGGCTTTTGATGATAATTATGCAATGCCAGCAGGAATTACAATAACTTCAATCATTCAAAATAATAATAACTTAAATTTTTGTTTCCATCTTTTTGTGGATACTATTTCTTCAATGCAACTACAAAAATTTAATGAGTTAGTAAGTGACAAATGTACTATTAAGATATATTACTTAAATAATAACTTTCAGGTTAATTCAGAAACATTACTTTTGGGTTATTTATCTTTTATGTCATGTGTTCGATTTATTATTCCTGATATATTAGAAAAAGAAACGGATAAATTCTTATATATTGATAGCGATATTTTATGTTTAAAGCCTATAAATACTTTATATAATACTGAAATTACGAGTTATATTGCTGCAGTAATTCCCGATGATGACGTAATGAGAAATGTTATCAAAGATTTATATCCTATTAATTCAGAAAAATATTTTAATGCTGGAGTTTTACTCATTAACACAAAAGAATGGGTTAAGAACGAAATCTCTGCTAAATGTATGCAAACAATAAATGACGGAAATATCTATCGTTTTGCTGATCAGGATGTTTTGAATATATTATTAGAAGGTAAAACGTTATTATTACCTATTAAATTCAATACCAAAGTTCAAATAACAATTTCTTGCCGTGAAGAAAAATCTATTCCACCTTATACAGTATTATTACATTATGTTACAGGGTATAAACCTTGGTACCAAACATTTGATTCTAATTTATTCAAAAAGTATTTTAATTTATCTCCATGGCGTCATACAAGACGTCCTTTGGCGTTAAAAAGATCATGGCTACGCCATTTTGCTAAATATAATTTTAAGAAGGGTAAAATAGCAACGGCTTTGAAATTTTACTATCTTTATTTGACTAAAAAAAATTTTTAATCTAATTGACTTACAGAAAGTTGAAAACCAATTACTAATTTTACTATCTAATAAATTCATTATAAAACAATACTAGGGTTGGTATTGTTTTATAATGTCGTTATATTCGTAAGATTTCCCATCTACTGATAATATTAGATCTTTGTTAATAAAGGATGGATCAATATTTACAGAATAACCAAGTAAATTACTTAATAAATAAACAAGATTAGATGTATTTATCATTTTGTTTTCATTTCGGTAACTTTCGGTTTCCTGACAAGGATAATTATCATAAGATGAATATATCATTAGTGGGATTTCAAATTGGTTACTAAATTCTTTGGATTTTCTCAATAATCCATGTCCCAAGTTAACTATTTCGCCATGATCGGGTGTATAAATTAAAATAAAATCATCTAATTTTTCTTTTAAAATGGTATAAATTTCTTTTATGACTCGATCTGTATGGTGAATTGTTCGATCATAATCATCGCCATCAGGTAAACTTATCTTATCAACTTCATCATACCCAAGTTTGTAAGGTTTATGACTACCAGCTAAGTGAATGACAATGAAATTTTTTTCATTATTTTGAAAATTGGTTTCAATTAATTGTTTAGGTAACTCTAGATCGTCTTTTAAATCTTCTATAAATATATTACTTAATTTGGCAATAATTGAATATTTACTACTATGGGGTCCTGATTCACCATTTTTTGATATCCATGATGTTTTATAGCTTTGATTGTTCGCCATTTCTATTATATTTTTTTCTTCTAGTAATGGTTGCTCGTCATTTGGTTTGGCGAATGAGAATAACATAGGGATTGAATCTCGAGTGATAGAAGCAGGAGAATGAACTTCTGGTACTATGCAGCTATTTGATTGAGTAAAAATATTGTGCATTTCTGGTGTTGTATTTTTATTATATCCATAAATGCTATGTCGCCCTTTATAGGCTGATTCACCTAAAATGAAAATAATATTTTTATATTTGTTAAATGTATTTTCATTATGTAAATTTACGATTGAATGATTAAAGTTTTCGTGCTCAATGACGTTTGTATATTTTTCGCTAAAACCCAAATAATCAATGACTAAAATAATCGAATTACCAATTACTACTGGGTATTTTACACGTACAGATTTATTTATTGAAAAAAAAGGATCGACCTGAAATTCAACAACATGTCGCTTATCTGATAAATAGTAGTATAGAGTGTTTTTAAACAAGAAAAAGCAACAGACACAAATTATTGACCAATATAATATTCTATTTTTTAAAGATATTTTTATTTTATTAAAAATAAAATAGGTATAAGTGAATGAAAAAATAAAAGCGGGTAGTATGATTGCAAAAAATTCATGTTGAATCATTAAGTAGCTTTGATTTGTATCATTTTCCAAAGCCGTTTTCAAAAGTGATTCACTGATATGGCCATATCGAAAATTAAAAAATAGTTCAATGCCTAAAATAAAATTGAATAACCCAAATATTATTAATCTTATTAACTTAACTTTTGGGGAAATGAATAAAAACAGAAAATAAATTAGAAACGTATAACTAAAATTTTTTAATTTATCGACATTTATTATGTAATATGCGATAAAAATAATTGCAAAGTACATAAAAATAAAAACATTCTGCTTTGTTAGAATTTTGATATTTAAACTCTTTATTTGGGGCATGAAATATAACCTTTAAGATCTTTCTTAATTTAATGACGATTTAATTTTCTATATAAATACATTAAGTAACTTTTTATTCCCTTAACTATCGCCCCTTTTCGAAACAATTGTTTGGCATAAACTCTATAATCAACCGCTCTCATTTTATTTTTGTAAGATTTTAAGACATCATTACTCCATGGCGTGAAATGTTTATAGAATTGATATACATTTTGTGACAAACCTTCATGCTCGATGTACCACATTTTTCTAGGGCCCGTGAAATGAATAAAGTAAGGTAATGTCTCTTTATTATCGAAAAAAGTCTCTTTTTGTTTATCAGTCATCCAAGTAAATAAATAATTCCATTTAGCGTCAATTATTTTTATGTGATCTTGTAACACAATATTTAAGGCATCTTGATCGGCATATTTTAAATCTTTATTTTTATACAATATCTCATTTGTTTTATCTTCGACATTAAATTTCATCCAATTTTCAATGTTAATGTAAAGTACGCCAGCATTAAAATAACTATTAGAATTTATATTTAATCGAATTGCATTAGGATCTTGTTTTTCCTGCATTGAGTCTAAACTTGCGGCACAAATAATATTGTTAATATTAATTTTATTAATAGCAGAGATATTTGAAAAACATAATACATCAGCATCAAGATATAGTAATTTATCGACTTTACCTGACAACAACCTAGGGACTATGAGACGAATGAAAGTTGAATTTGAGATGTGGCTTGTTGAAAATTTATGCTGATATTGATTCATTTCATCTTTTTTTATTTCATAAATAGTAATTAGAGAAGATGTTTTTTTTAGTTTTTCGATATCTTCATTTTTTACATCATATAAAAAAACATGAAATTGAAGTTTTTCAGTTAAATTATTTAAAATAATGGATTTTATTGAAACTGATACATGTTCCAAGTAGTTAGAATCTGTACAATAAGCAATGTTGATAATTTCTTTGTCCATATTGGATTTTACTTTATATAGTTCACTTCATTCAGTTATTAAATTATAAAATTAATTATATATTCATAGTTTAGATTAAGGTATGTTACAATATTTTTAGTTATTTCTCCATAACCTAAAAAACAGTATAAGATGAAAGAAAATTTTTTTGTCAGTAAAATGACAACATTATTCAACAATACCCTCGAATCTTTACCCACTTTGCACATCGCTTTTTGTTTTGATGATAACTATGCTATGCCGGCTGGCATTGCAATGTCATCAGTGATAGTAAATAACCCCGATAAAAATCTAGTTTTCCACTTATTTGGTAATCATGTTTCAAATGAAAAAATTCTAAAATTTAATGAATTAAAAAAAACAAATGTTTCTATCATTTATTACGAAATTAGTGATGATTTTTCAATTAATCCCGACACATTGGTTTTACATGTGTCAGCATCGACTTGTTTGCGCTTTGTTGTTCCTCAAATTTTGAACAAAGTGACTTCTCGAGTGTTATATTTAGATTGTGATGTGCTTTGCACTGATAATCTTAATGAATTAATCAATACAGATTTAAATAATAAATATGCAGCTGTGGTGCCTGATGTAGATAAGACTCAAGAAAAACAGAGCACTGCATGTAATATTACTTATGGCGAATATTTTAATGCGGGTATGATTTATATCAATACAGATATGTGGGTAGAAAACAACTTAACCGATAAAGCATTTACTATGATAAATAGCGGTAAAGTCTATAAGTTTGCTGATCAGGATGTATTGAACATTTTAATGAAAGGTAAAACAGTATTTTTACCTCGACGATTTAATAATATAACTGCACTCACTGTTGGTGGAAAAGAGGATGATTTAGTTGAACAACGTTCTGTTATTATTCATTATGTTACCGGAAATAAACCTTGGTATCGATTGTATCTAACGCCACTTTATCAACAGTATCTGTTATTATCACCTTGGGCAAATGATAAACTATTACTAGCCAATGAGAATGCACCGTCGACAACAAGGCGTTATGCCAAAATGCTTGCTAAGGAGCATAAATATTTTTCAGCTTTTAAATATTATTTATTGTATTTAAAACATAAAGCTTTTAAAAAACACTAAAGGTTTATTTTGTGATTGATGTTGATAAATTTATTACTACAAAAAATGAATTATTATCTAACTTTATTAACAATGAAGATGTATTACATATTCTTTTATGTTTTGATGATAATTATGCCTTACCTGCTGGTGTAAATATTATTTCAGTTATCGAAAATAATAAAAAATATCAGCTTCATTTTCATTTGTTTACACACAGTATTTCAGATGAAAATAGAAAAAAATTTGCTTCAATAAACTCTAATAACGTTAATATAACTGAATATGTTATCAATGATCATTTTCAAGTTGATCATAAAAATACAGAGCAATTTCCAATTTCTGCATGTGTTCGATTAATTGCCCCTATGATTTTGAAACATGTCACTGACAGATTACTTTATATTGATAGTGATACACTTTGTCTTAAGTCTTTGGAATTTATCAATGAAACTAATTTAGATTCGGCAATTATTGCTTCTGTTGCCGATGTCGCTTATATGCAAGAGTCTCAATGCGTTAAATATAATATTGCCTTTGGTTCTTATTTTAATTCAGGTGTTATGTTAATTAATATTCCGTTATGGTGTCAGGAAAATATTACCTCTAAAACATTACAATTATTAAATAGTGGTAAAAAATACCAATTTCCAGACCAAGATGTATTAAATATTGCTATAGGTGAACGAAGAGTGATATTAGAAAATAGATTTAATAATCTATTAGCATTATCAATTAATGGAAATGAAGATGCTATGGTTATGGTGCCAGACAATACGGTAATAATTCATTACATTACTAAAAATAAACCTTGGCATGAACCTTATCGATCTAAATTATTTGATTATTATTTAGAAAAATCACCATGGAAAAATGCCTCTTTAATCCCCTATAACAATAAAAAGACCTCATCAATTCGGGCATACTCTCGGTTGATGTTCAAGCAAAAAAAATATTTGGCGGGAATTAAACATTATCTTATTTATTTAAAAACAAAATTAAAAAAATAATATGCTATTTTTTTATTGGTTTTAACGGTAAATCAGGATTACAGTTTTAAAAGTTGATTTTTTTATGGTTATTCGATGAGTGAGTAATAGTTATATATTTTATTATATTAAAATAGCGTATCTATTACCGACCATGGTTAGATATATCTTTTTTCGGTGGTTACTGGTATAGTATACAACTTATTTTAGTCGTTAGTTGTTCAATTCAGTTACAATAAATCCATCATAATTTTGATGATGAAATCATTTTATTCTGACGTTATTCCTGAAATATTTTTCTTAATTTTATTGATGTGTTGAACTTATCTTATTCATTAGTAGGTGCATGTTAAGTGGTTGATGATTTTGCCGAGAATGGTTTACTGGCGAAAGCAATAGATGGTTTTGTGGCAAGAGAGCCGCAGCGCAATATGGCCAATAAAGTCTCGGAATCAATAAAAAAACAACGCTCTCTTGTAGTTGAAGCTGGCACAGGAACCGGTAAAACTTTTGCTTATCTTGTTCCCGCTCTTCGTAGTGATAAAAAAGTTATTTTATCTACTGGTTCAAAAAATCTTCAAGAACAGTTATATAGCAAAGATTTGCCAATTATCAAAAAGGCATTAAATTTTACAGGTAAAATAGCATTGCTTAAAGGTCGAGCTAATTATCTTTGTTTGGAACGTTTATATCATCAATATGCTGCCGCGGGGGACCTTGATAAAACGTTAAGGGTTGACTTAGTCCGTGTTAAAAATTGGTCGATTAAAACTAAAGATGGTGATATTAGCAAATGTACAACTGTAACTGAAGACAATCTCATTTGGCCATTATTAACCAGCACTAATGATAATTGCTTAGGAAGTGATTGTGAACATTATAATGATTGTTATGTTGTTAAAGCCCGTAAACGAGCATTAAATGCTGATGTAGTGGTGGTTAACCATCATCTCTTTTTGGCTGATGTTGTTGTAAAAGACACGGGATTTGGCGAATTGATTCCTAAAGCCGATGTTATGATTTTTGATGAAGCTCATCAATTGCCGGATCTGGCTTGTCACTATTTTGGCCAACAATTGACTAGTCGTCAACTTTTTGATCTTGCGAAAGAAATTAACCTCACTTATCGCACTGAAGTAAAAGATATGTCGCAACTACAACAATGTGCAGATAAATTACAAAAATGTACTCAAGATTTACGTCTAGCAATTAATCAGCAATCGCCAAAAGGTAATTTGCGTTATTTATTTCATCAAGAAGACGTTAAAAAAGAATTATCTTATCTCATTGATGCGTTAACTTTTTGTCATGAAGTATTGCAACTAGCTGTTGGACGTTCTTCAACCTTAGATAACTGTTTTGAAAGAGTCGGTCAATACAGCATGTTATTAAAGCGATTACAGCAAACCGATGTAACAGGATTCAGTTATTGGTATGAAAGTAGTTATAACTATTTTGTTTTTGCTTTAACGCCATTATCGGTGGCGGATAAATTTACAGAACTATTAGCAGAACGTAAAGGCAGTTGGATTTTTACTTCAGCAACGCTTTCTGTCAATAATCAATTAGATTATTTTACTAAACGTTTAGGTTTAACCGATGCCGATTCACTTATTTTAGAAAGTCCTTTTGATTATATACATCAAACGGTTTTATGTGTACCTCGTTATATTCCATCGCCAAATGAACAAGGGAATGCTGAAAAATTAGTTGATATCTTATTGCCAGTCATAGAAGCAAACAAAGGGCGTTGCTTCTTTTTATGTACTTCATATGCAATGATGCATGCTTTAGCTAAACAGTTTCGAGAATTGACAAAACTCCCCGTTTTAGTACAGGGTGAAACCAGTAAAATCAAATTGTTAGATCAGTTTATCCACAGTGGTAATGCACTATTAATTGCAACAAGTAGTTTTTGGGAAGGAATTGATGTTAGGGGAGATACTTTGTCTTGTGTTATTATTGACAAACTCCCTTTTACATCACCTGATGATCCGTTAATTAAAGCCCGTATGGAAGATTGTCAAATGCAAGGTGGTGATGCCTTCAACGAAGTGCAGTTACCTGAAGCGGTGATTACTTTAAAACAGGGCGTAGGGCGATTAATTCGTCATCATAATGATCGCGGTGCAATTATAATCTGTGATAATCGTTTAGTTATGCGACCTTATGGTGCAACATTTATTAACAGCTTACCACCATCACCAAGAACACGTGATATAAACAAAGTTAAAGAATTTTTATTAAAAAAAGTTAACGGATAAAAAATTGGAAAAAACATGAGTACTATTTTAGCCATTGATACCTCAACAGAAGCTTGTTCAGTAGCTTTACTTTATTGTAATGAAATTACGCACGATTTTAAAATATCGGCCCGCGATCATACTAAACAAATTTTACCGATGATTGATAATATTCTTAAACAATCTAACTGTTCCCTGTCACAAATTGATGCAATCGCATTTGGACAAGGACCGGGTAGTTTTACGGGTGTACGTATTGGTATTGGTGTTGCTCAAGGGTTAGCATTAGGCATTGATAAACCCATGATAGGGGTATCAACGTTAATGACTTTAGCTCAAGGTGCTTATCGAACCAATCATGCAACGCACGTTTTAGCCGCCATTGATGCTAGAATGAGTGAGGTGTATTTAGGGCAATACCGTTATGAGCATAATCAATGGCAAGCTATGATTCCAGAATGCGTAATTGCACCTAAATGTGTTTTTGACAAAGTAGAAAATCTTAGTAGCGATACCTATAGTGCGGGAACCGGCTGGCAAACCTATCCTGATATGATAAACACTATCAAGCAAAGTGATATACTATTACCCCATGCTCAAGATTTGGTTGTTTTAGCTCAACAAAAATGGCAAAACAATGAATGGGTCTCGGTAGAGGATGTTGAACCGACCTATTTGCGCAATGAAGTCACTTGGAAAAAGCTTCCCGGTCGATAAAATAAAAGCCACAAACTGTGGCTTTTATTTTAGTAGATTACTTTTTATTCTTTAAAAAGTCCCAAATGTTCTTTTGCATAAGCTTCAAAATCTGTACAACCACCAATTGGTTTTTCATCAATGAAAATTTGTGGAACGGTTTCGACAGGTTTACCCACGCTTTTAGACAGATCTTCTTTAGTAATGCCTTCTTCGTTTATATCAACATAACGATAAGAAAAATCATCACGTTCTTGTGATAACTTTTCAGCTAATTCTTTAGCTCTTGAACAATATGGACAGCCCTGACGGCCAAAAATTACAGTATACATTTTTCACCTCTAATCATTTATTTAAGTTTATTTCACTATACTGAATTTTGATAGAAAAAAAAGCACTTAAACATAGTTAATTAAATAGATTATATCTATTGATAATAAATTTTGAAAGTAAATAGAACCTCAAATTTAATAATTAACATCAGATTGATTATTTATATGTCAATTTGAGCGTTATTGCGTTTAACGTGAATTTTATACTTTAGATGAAATAAGTTGCACTTAAATAAAACATCAACGCCACAAAATTAAAAATTATTCATGTAGTCGACAGTCATTTTGATTTTAGGCGAGATTTTTTAACATAAAAATAGATTAATATTTGTCTGTTTTGATCGGTTTCATTTTGCGAAAACTATCTATTAAAAATGATATTTCAAGTAGCTTAATATAAAATGGCATCTGGTTTATGCGTTTGTGTTCAATCTGTATCAAACGTAAAGTTTTTATTCAGTAAACTTATTAAATAGTGGGTATATATGTTAAAAAAATTATTGTTAATTCTATTAATATTCCCAGTTATCGCCGTAGCTAAACAAAAACAATGCGCTGTTAAACCCAGCTATGATATTACTATAACTGAAAAAAATGTGCGAATTTTCAATAAAAATAGTGATCTAACTATTTTATCTAATGGAAATGTCGAGCTCAATCAAAGCCCCGTTTTGCTAAATGCACAACAACAAAAACAGACGTTAATGTTTCAAAAGAATATTAGGCAACAGCTACCACAACTTGAACAGCAGGCTTTAACTATGTTGTCTAGCGTTAAATTTAGTTTTGAAAATGCGATTAAAAATAAGCTTGGCAATGATAGTAAGTTACAAAGTGAATTAAATAAATTATACAAAAGATTAGTAAAATTGTTACACCAGTCGATTATTACGGAAAATGGTAGAACAGAATTTCACTATCAAAATTTTAATAATTTGAAAAAAGATGGCGAAGAGATAGGCCAACGAATTTTTTATAATGTTGTGGGGGGGAGTCTAGTCAATTTTAACTTCTTTCAAAATTATGCCACAATCAATGAAATTTCAAAAAATGAATGGAAAGCACAAAAGCCAAAACTTAAGGCTTTTGATGCCCATATTTGTTCAGTTATTACTGATATAAATAATCAATATCAGCAAATATTAAGCGAACTCGAGCATTGATAAATAAGTCAATAGACATTGATACAAACTTTTGCGAAAATAGCCTATCTTAAACGATAGAATGAAAGACATAGAGATTTATGACAGCACGTATAATTGATGGCAAACAGTTAGCTCAGCAAATTAGAAATGACATTGCAAATAAAGTAAAAGAACGCGTCGCTAAAGGATTATCTATTCCTGGACTTGCTGTTATCCAAGTTGGTTCGGATCCGGCTTCAAAAATTTATGTGCAAAATAAACAAAAAGCATGTGATGAAGTTGGTTTTGCATCATTTGCTTATGATTTTCCTCAATCAACGACCGAAGCTTTGTTAACACTGATTGACGAGCTCAATGAGCGTAAAGATGTTCATGGTATCTTAGTGCAACTTCCGTTACCTGATAATATCGATAAAACTAAAGTCCTTGAACGGATCCATCCAAGTAAAGATGTTGACGGTTTTCACCCATATAATATCGGACATTTACTACAAAGAGACCCAATTTTACGTCCTTGTACGCCTTATGGCGTCGTGAAAATGTTACAATCAACAGGCGTCAATTTATCTGGGCTGAATGCTACGGTTGTAGGCGCGTCGAGTATTGTTGGGCGGCCAATGGCATTAGAACTGTTATTATTAGGTTGTACAACGACTATTACCCATAGCCGTACTATAGATTTAGCTAAACATGTAAGCAATGCTGATATTGTTGTTGCCGGTGTTGGAATAGCTAATTATGTAAAAGGTGAGTGGATAAAACCAGGTGCAATAGTGATTGATGTTGGTATTAATCGATTACCAAATGGTAAGCTTGCTGGTGATGTAGAGTTTGAAACTGCCGTTGAGCGAGCTGGATGGATAACGCCAGTTCCAGGCGGTGTTGGCCCTATGACTGTCGCTATGCTTATGAGTAACACCCTTGAAGCATGTGAAAAATTTAGTCATTGATTTGATAGATTCGATGAATTTTGGATTGGTAGATGTACATTAAAAAAATGGAAATAAGGAACATTTTATGATTATATTTCACACTTCTTTAGGTGATATTAAAATTAAAACCTTCGATAATGAAGCGCCAGAAACGGTTAAAAATTTTGTTGAATATTGCAAAGAGGGTTTTTACAACAACACTGTATTTCATCGTGTGATTAATAATTTTATGATTCAAGGTGGTGGTTTTGAACCCGGTATGAAACAGAAAAAAACCAAAGCACCTATTAAAAATGAAGCTGATAATGGTCTGAAAAATGATCGGGGTACTTTAGCGATGGCTCGCACCTCTGATCCTCATTCAGCGACTGCACAGTTTTTTATTAATGTAGTGGATAATGATTATTTGAATTATCGATCACCTGATGTAAATGGTTATGGTTATTGTGTATTTGCGCAGGTTGTTGATGGTATGGATGTGGTAGATAAAATTAAAGCAGTCAAAACAGGTCGAAGTGGCATGCATTCCGATGTGCCTGTTGAAGATGTGATTATCAAGAGTGTAACGGTTGAATAATCCTACTCGTTATTTTATTGCAGATATTCATCTTACTGATAATGAACCTGCTCACGATCATTTTGATATAACAGCAGGTTTTTTATCTTTCTTAGACAGTTTACCCGATCACTGTGAACTTTATATTTTAGGTGATCTTTTTGACTATTGGATTGGAGACGATGTCAATTCAATCTTACATAGTAAAATTGCCGATGCGCTAAATGAACTTTCTAACCGACATATAAAAAAATATTTTGTACATGGTAATCGTGATTTTTTATTAGGTAAAAAATATGCTAATGCCTGTGATATGACAATATTGCCAGAGATTAATTGTTTACCTAATCAAGATAGCAATATTATATTTTTGCATGGTGATGTGTTATGTCTTGATGATCCACAATATCAAAAATTCCGTAAAGTAATGCATAAAAAATGGTTACAAACCCTTTTTTTATTATTGCCACTTCGTATTCGTTTAAAAATAGCAGGTAAACTACGTCAAGAAAGCAGTGCACATAATCAAATCAAGTCAGAAAATATTATGGATGTTAATCAAGATGCCGTTGAAAATATGATGAGCAATTATAATGCTAACATAATGGTACATGGTCATACGCATAAACCGGCAACTCATCATTTTTTTATTAACAATCAGCCAGTAACTCGTCTGGTCCTTGGGGCTTGGCATGACGGTATATCTTTTATTAAGCAAGAAGCGAACAGTAATATTTTAAAACTTTATAACCACTCTTTTAAATAATCAGTTTGTAAAATGCTATCTTTTTCGCCAAAATCTCTTAATTTACCTTGTTCTAAGATTAATACATAGTTGGCGATACGCTTAACTTCATTTATGTTATGGGTGACGTAAATGACGGGTATTTTTATTTCATTAATTAACTGGTCGATATAACTTAACAGCTCTTTTTTTCTCGGCATATCTAGGGCTGATAATGGTTCATCCATTAATAATAATTGTGGGTTAGTTAATAACGCTCGTCCAATAGCAACACGTTGTTTTTCTCCGCCAGATAGCATGGCAGGATAACGATTTAATAAATGACCAATATTAAGTACTTCAATCATTTCATCTAATTTTTGCAAATGGAGTTTGTTCATGCCATATGTCAGGTTTTTCAACACGTTATAGTGAGGAAACAACAAAGCATCTTGAAAGACGGTTGCAATGTTTCGTTTTTCAGGCGGAATAAAAATATTTTGAGTGGTGGCAACCAACGTCACTTGGTTAAGCGAGATATTGCCATGGTCAGGTTTAATCAGTCCATTAATAAGATTTATTAAAGTTGATTTTCCCGAGCCTGATACGCCTAAAATTGCTGTCACTCCTTGGCAAGGTATTGAGTGTTTAAATTCAAATGCAAAGGAAGATAGTTGTTTTTTTACATCTATTTCTAACATAACTCATTATCCAAATAATTTCTTCTTGTGCCAACGATTGAGCATTTCGGATAAAAATAGTGCCGCCAAAGACAACACAATGGATATTATACATAACCTCAATGCAGCATGTTCGCCATTAGGCATTTGTAACAGCGTATACATAGCAAGCGGTAGTGTTCGCGTTTCACCTTGGATATTAGAAACAAAAGTAATAGTTGCACCAAATTCACCTAAACATCTTGCAAAACCTAATACAATCCCCATTAAAATACCAGGAAATGCTAATGGTAGTGTAATAGTTATGAATACTTTTAATGGACTTGCACCTAATGTTCGAGCAACACATTCTAAACGTAAATCGATGGATTCAATTGCTAGACGAATGGAGCGAACCATCAATGGAAATGCCACAACTGCCGATGCTAATGCGGCACCTTGCCAATTAAAACTAAAGCTTATCTGTAAATAATAACTTAACCACTCCCCTATAAAGCCATGTCGTCCCATGGTTATTAGCAGCAAATAACCTAAAACGACAGGGGGTAAAACTAGAGGCAAATGCACAATACTATCAAAAAGTGATTTACCTAAAAATTGGCATCTAGCTAAAATCCATGCAGTCAAAATACCAATTGGTAAACTGAATAAAATTGCAGCCCCCGCGATTTTTAAGCTCAGTAGCAGTGTTTGCCATTCATATTCGGTCAATATCATGATTTTTATTATTTTGTTACAAAACCATATTTTTCAAATATGCGTTTAGCTTCAGGTGATTTTAAATATTGATAAAACTCTTTCGCTTCGGGTTTTAACAATGCTATTGGGTACTCAATAGGATCAAATGAGTTAGTAGGAAAAACACCAATGATTTTGACTTTATCACTAATTTTTGCATCTGTGCTATATACAATGCCTAATGCAGCTTCGTTACGTTCAACCAGCATTAACGCATCACGTACATTACTTGCTGGTGCAAATTGTGGAGCTAATTTATCAAATACACCTAAATAAGTTAAGGATTCTTTGGCATACAATCCAGCCGGAACATGATCAGGATCGCCAATCGCTAATCTTTCTGTTTTAGGTAAAATTGCATTCCAGTCAGTGCTACTATTAATATCGATTTTTTCTAATTTTGACTGTTTTGGTGCGATTAATACTAAAGAATTTTTAAGTAAATCTTCTTTGTTTTTAACTAAATTATGTTCTATTAAATAAGTCATCCATTTTTGATCTGCTGACATAAAAATATCAGCGGGCGCACCTTGTTCGATCTGTTTGGCTAATACCGATGACGAAGCGAACGAAAATATAATTTCCTGATTTTTGTGATTTGTTTTATATTCAGCTGCAATATCTTGCATCGCATTGGTTAATGATGCCGCTGCAAATAGGGTTACTTTTTCAATAGCTAAAGTGGAAAATGTGGTTAATAAGGTTGTTATCATTAAAAAAATGTTAATACGTGTTTTCATCATATCCCTCACGCTAAAAATAACTTATGTAATTTTGTAAATTGATGATGATGCGTAAAGCGGTAACTGAGATTTAACATAAAAATCGATAATTAAAACCGCTATCATATCGCTCACTCATCAGATGCATCATATTATAATAAACTTTCCGTTATATAAAATAAAATATATCGATAAATTGATAAACCTTTTTCAGATTTAATCATAAGTTAATGATTGTAAATTGGATTGTTCAAAATAACTTAATTATATAATTGATCTAAAAGATCGTTGAAAAAGAACATAATTCACTTGATGTAAGTTTTTTGAAGGTCGTTGAAAAAACGTCTACAATAATTGAAATTATCTGAATAAGATGTTTTTCAGTTTATCAAGGTGGTGTCATGAGCTTTTCTCCAGAAATTTTATTAACTATAAATTCAAATCAGCAATTATTTACTGATCCAAGGCGTATAGCATTACTTAAAGCCATTGACCAAACCGGTTCTTTAAGCCAAGCCGCCAAATCAATTGGCATAAGCTACAAAACAGCTTGGGATGCAATGAGCGAAATTAATCGTTTAGCGCCTACGCCATTTTTGATAACGATAACTGGAGGTAAAAATGGTGGGGGAACCAAACTCAGTGCTTATGCCGTCAGATTTATTCAACTTTATGATCTTTTGACTCACATACAGCATAACGCGTTTAATATTTTAAGTGATGATAACGTTCCCCTGGATGATATTTTAAAAGCTACGGCAAAATTATCATTACAAACCAGTGCACGTAATCAATTATATGGCAGTGTTAAACGGATTGAGACCAATAACATTGCCGGTTTTATTACGGTTTTGCTTGGCGATAATCAAACGGAATTAAAAGCTTATATAACTCACAAAAGTCTCGAAAGGTTAAAGTTAACTATGGACAAGACTGTGCTACTGTTAATTAAAGCTCCCTTGATTGAATTAAATGATTCGCTTGAAAATTGTTTATCAGTAACAGTTGAGAAAGTCACAACAGATGGTGAGTGGACTGAAATTGCCTTTTGTTTAGCATCAGGTATGATGCTTTATGCAAGTAAATTAACGAATACAGTTAAAGATTATGCATTAGTTGCAGGCAAAAAGCTGACAATATCAATTGATCCTCAGCATATTATTGTTGCTACATTAGTTTAATTTGAGGTATTTATGTTACATATTGAACACGCACACTATAAAATTAATGATCATAAAGTTTTTGTTATCGAATCATTAACCATCAATCAGGGGCATAGTGTTGCTTTTGTTGGACGTAATGGCAGCGGTAAATCAGTTTTAGCTAAAGCATTAGCCGGTGAACAACCGTTGCTATCGGGTAATGTGATTAATGAGTTTGAATCAATAGCGTATATTTCTTTTGAACAATTACAAAAGTTGGTCGATGAAGAATGGAAGCGCAATAATACTGATATGCTTAGTGAAGGCGAAAATGATACAGGATTAACGACATCGCAAATCATACAGGAATTTAAAACAGATGAAGAGCGATGTTTACAGTTGGCTAAACAATTTGGTATTAGTCAGCTGCTGACTAGAAAATTTAAATACTTGTCAACAGGTGAAACACGAAAAACGCTAATTTGCAAAGCGTTAATGTCAAATCCCGATTTATTAATTTTAGATGAACCTTTTGATGGTTTAGATGTTTTATCGCGTGAAAATTTAGCTGATAAGCTTGGTGAATTGTCTAAACAGGGGGTAACAATCGTATTAGTATTAAATCGTTTTAATGAAATTCCCATTTTTATTGAAGATATTGGTCTGCTTGTTGACTGTCAGCTCTTGAAATTTGGTAGCAAAGCAACAATATTAAATGACGAAACAGTTAAACAGCTAGCTGATCTAGAAAGCTTACCCAATGTACCTTTACCTGATGCAGATGTGCCTTCCGCTGCATTATCCAACGAAATTGATCGTGTGGTTTTAAATAATGGCTATGTCCATTACGATGATAAAGCTATTATCGATGGGTTAACTTGGCGGGTAAAAGCGGGTGAAAACTGGCAAATAGTTGGACCTAATGGTGCAGGTAAATCAACGCTATTAAGTTTAATTACCGGTGATCATCCTCAAGGATACAGTAATGATCTAACATTATTTGGTCGTAAACGAGGTTCAGGTGAAACTATTTGGGACATTAAAAAGCATATTGGCTATGTTAGTAGTAGTTTACACCTTGATTATCGTGTCAGTTCCAGCGTTAAAACAGTACTCGTTTCGGGTTTTTTTGACTCAATTGGTGTCTATCAAGCCACAAGCGATAAACAAGCAAAGCTAGCCGATGAATGGCTTAAATTGTTAGGATTATACACACAAGCTGATAAGCCTTTTCAATCTCTATCGTGGGGGCAGCAACGATTAGTGCTAATAGCTCGTGCTTTAGTTAAACATCCAACCTTGCTGATTTTAGATGAACCATTGCAAGGATTAGATCATCTTAACCGAGAATTAGTCAAAGGTTGGATAGATCGATTAATCAAGGAAGGAAACACGCAATTATTGTTTGTGTCGCATCATGCCGAAGATGCGCCAAAATGTATCACTCATCGTTTAACTTTTGTTCCTAATTTCGATCTCAGCTATCAATACCAAATTGAGACACTTAAGTAATCATTAGTTAATAGCTATTAAAATCAGTATTAAAAATAGAAATAATCAATAAAAAAAACGTATTTTAATCATGAAATTTTTACTTGATTATTGAAAAAAGTTTATAACGGTTATACTTAGAGAGTTATCCCCGATGCCTGTGGATAACTCTGTGAATAGTTTATTGAAAAACGCTCAAACTTCAATAACCATCAGGTTTTAGCTTGGTTTGGTTACAAGTTAAGCATGAATTTGTATTTTATTATTAATCAATTAGTTATCTTAAAT
Source organism: Gilliamella sp. B2838 (assembly GCF_026536185.1). Lineage (NCBI taxonomy): Bacteria > Pseudomonadati > Pseudomonadota > Gammaproteobacteria > Orbales > Orbaceae > Gilliamella > Gilliamella sp. B2838. Next base: position 237,327 of record NZ_JAFNOO010000001.1, on the reverse strand, counting down.
CAAGTTATCTTTTTAAGGTGTGTTTGGTGAGTTTTTAAGTTAACTGAACAAAAAATATAAGATTTTAAAAGGTCAAGTCTTTTTGGGGATAATTTTTATTAATAGGTAAAATATTAGGTCACAAGTAATGAAAAAATTTAAATTATGTTCTGAATTTAAACCTGCTGGCGATCAACCTGAAGCCATTAGACGAATAAGTCAAAATCTTGATGACGGTATTGCCCATCAAACATTATTAGGTGTAACGGGGTCGGGTAAAACCTTTACTATGGCAAATGTTATTGCTCAGCATAATCGTCCAACAATTATTTTGGCGCCAAATAAAACGTTAGCCGCCCAATTATATGGTGAAATGAAAGCGTTTTTTCCTGAAAACGCGGTTGAGTATTTTGTCTCTTATTATGATTATTATCAGCCTGAATCTTATGTGCCATCAACCGATACTTTTATCGAGAAGGATGCGTCGATCAATGAACATATTGAACAGATGCGCCTTTCGGCCACTAAATCACTATTGGAGCGACGCGATGTTGTGATTGTTGCATCGGTATCAGCAATTTATGGTTTGGGAGCGCCCGAGACCTATATGGCGATGATTTTGCACCTGACTAAAGGCACCATTACCGATCAACGCTCAATCTTAACCAGATTGGCTGAACTACAATATACTCGCAATGAAATGGGTTTTAGTCGTGGTACGTTTAGAGTAAGAGGTGATGTGATTGATATTTTTCCTGCCGATTCAGACGAGTTAGCTGTACGAGTTGAACTGTTTGATGATGAAGTAGAACGCATTACTATGTTTGATCCTTTAACAGGCAGTAGTGTTAATGATGTCTCGCGGATTACTATTTATCCAAAAACCCATTATGTTACACCAAGAAACATTATGGAAAACGCTATTGCTGAAATTAAGCAAGAACTTAAAGAACGGCAAAAAGTATTGTTAGAGAATAATCGCCTGTTAGAAGAGCAGCGCTTAACTCAGCGAACACTATTTGATATTGAAATGATGACTGAACTTGGGTACTGTTCAGGTATCGAAAACTATTCCCGCTTTTTATCTCAGCGTAAACCCGGTGATCCGCCTGCAACCTTATTTGATTACTTACCTGCTGATGGTTTACTGTTTATTGATGAATCACACGTTGCAATACCCCAAATTGGTGCAATGTATAATGGCGACCGTTCACGTAAATTAAATTTAGTTGAGTATGGATTTCGTTTACCGTCAGCACTGGATAACCGTCCATTGAAATTCACGGAATTTGAAAACATTATGCCACAAACTATTTATGTTTCGGCAACGCCAGCTAAATACGAGATTGAAAAATCAGGTGGTGAAATTATTGAACAAGTAGTGAGACCGACTGGTTTATTAGATCCGATTATTGAAGTTCGCCCTGTCGCGACTCAAGTTGATGATCTTTTATCCGAAATTAAAATTCGAATGGAAAACGAAGAGCGGGTATTAGTAACAACACTAACCAAACGTATGGCTGAAAACTTAACAGATTATTTATCCGAGCATAATGTGAATGTGAAATATTTACATTCCGATATCAATACGGTTGAACGGATGGAAATTATTCGTGATTTACGCTTAGGTAAAGTTGATGTATTGGTTGGTATAAACTTATTACGTGAAGGATTAGATATTCCTGAGGTGTCGTTAATTGCTATTTTGGATGCGGACCGAGAAGGCTTTTTGCGTTCAGAAAGTTCACTCATTCAGACAGTTGGACGTGCAGCCCGAAATGTAAATGGTAAAGCCATATTGTATGCTGATAAAATCACGCCAGCTATGCAAAAAACCATTGATGAAACAGCTCGTCGTCGTAAAAAACAGGAAGATTTCAATCAAGCTCATGGTATAACACCAAAATCAGTACGCAAAGAGATTAAAGATATTTTAGATGCAGGATTAAGTACAAAAAAATCAACGGCTAAAGTACAAGCATTTGAACCGGGTAAACCTTATCATTATGTTTCTATAAAAGAAGTTCAAGCAAGGGTGAAAGAACTTGAAGCCATGATGTACGAAGCTGCTCAAAATCTCGAGTTTGAAAAAGCCGGTGTATTACGTGATGAAATAAAAAAATTACGTGCTGATTTTATTAAAGTCTCTTAAAAAACTCATCAAAAAAGGAAAACATGATGACAATTATTCGACTCGATCCACAAGACCGTTGGTCTGAAGCGGTTATTCACAATAATGTAATTTATTACACGAGTGTGCCAAGCAATTTAGTTAATAATGCCTATGAACAAACCAAAAGTGCTTTGGCTGAAATAGACAAAATTTTAGCTAGAGCAAATAGTGATAAAACCCGTATTTTAGATGCAACTCTATTTTTGGTAAACAAAAGCGATTTTGCTGCTATGAATAAAGCGTGGGACGAATGGGTTGCTCACGGCGATGCTCCCGTGCGCTGCACAGTCCATACCGGATTAATGAAAAGTGAGTATTTAGTCGAAATAAAAATCGTTGCAGCAGTGAAGGTTTAATGTTGTAAAATAAACAACTCAATAATAGTTGGTGAATAATTACTTGATTATTCTAGATAGACTAAAATGGTAATATTATTAGCTTATTTTAGTAATAATATTATCACTACTAGTTAGTTTTTCTTGTCATCTTACATATTGATTATTATCCCATTTGCTAAATTTTAGTGTATACTTTGAAAACTTTAAATTTCATCTATTGATATAATTTGCTATGCATACTCAAGCTAAAATTGCCATTGTAATGGGATCGAAAAGTGATTGGAGCACAATGCAACATGCTGCCGATATACTCGATACACTTACAGTTAGTTATCATGTTGAAATAGTTTCAGCCCATCGAACGCCTGATAAATTGTTTCAATTTGCTCAAGATGCTAAACGTCGAGGTTTTGATGTCATCATTGCTGGTGCTGGTGGTGCTGCTCATTTACCCGGTATGCTAGCGGCGAAAACACTGGTACCCGTATTAGGCGTACCCGTACAAAGTGCCACACTAAATGGTATTGACAGCTTATATTCCATTGTACAAATGCCTAAAGGTATTCCGGTTGGTACCTTAGCGATTGGTAAGGCTGGGGCTGCTAATGCTGCATTATTAGCTGTGCAAATTCTGGCTTTACATGATAAAGACATCTATCAACGATTATCAACTTGGCGTTTAAGTCAAACTGATGAAGTTTTAAATAACCCCGATCCAAGAGTCGATGCATAATATGATAACTAAATCAGTTTGTGTTTTAGGTAATGGTCAATTAGGCCGAATGTTAAAGCAAGCTGGCGAGCCATTAGGTATCCATGTTTTTCCTGTTGGTTTAGATGTCGATCCAGCAACGATTCCTTATCAAAATTCAGTCATTACTGCTGAAATTGAACGTTGGCCTGATACGCCTTTTACTCATATTTTAGCTCAGCATGGGCATTTTATTAATCGGGATGTGTTTCCGATTATTGCCGATCGTTTGAGTCAAAAACAACTATTAGATGAACTTAATTTACCCACAGCTAAATGGTTTTTATTGAAAAATAGACAAGATTGGCCAACGCTCTTTCAACAGTTAGGTCAATTGTTAATTGTTAAACGTCGTACTGGTGGTTATGATGGTCGAGGTCAATGGCGTATAGCGATTGATGACGATATTGACGTACCTGAAGATATCTATGAACAAGCGATTGTAGAACAGGCAATTGCATTCGATAACGAATTATCATTGATTGGTGCTCGCAATGCGAAAGGTGAAACCGTTTTTTACCCATTGACGCATAATTTACATCAAGATGGTATTTTAAGAATGAGTATTGCTTTACCCGATAAAATGTCTGTATTACAAGCCAAAGCTGAAAAAATGTTATCTGCTATCATGCAAAAGCTCAATTATGTCGGTGTAATGGCAATGGAGTGTTTTGTTGTCGGTGAAAATCTATTAATCAATGAATTAGCACCAAGAGTCCATAACAGTGGTCACTGGACCCAAAATGGCGCTTCAATAAGCCAATTTGAGCTTCATTTACGGGCAATCTTGGGATTACCAATACCAAAGCCGAATGTTTTTGCGCCTTCTGTCATGGTTAATCTGATTGGAACTGAGTTAAATTATGATTGGTTATCAATTGATTTAGTCCATTTACATTGGTACGAAAAAGAAGTGAGAACTGGTCGTAAAGTGGGTCACTTAAATTTAACTCACCATCAAATATCAACATTGATCGATTCATTAGATAAATTGTTACCTATGTTGCCTGTTGAATATCATCCAGCTATTTGTTGGGCAAAACAGCAATTTGAGTCGTGATAGCTTCGTTGAACGAAAAGGGTAGCGCCATGGTCAACTTTAGCAAAAAAATTAATTACCAACGTTATGCTAGTAAACAATATGACAGTTTAACAGATGAATATTCAGTTTTACGCTGTTTCGAAAGTGATCGTGGACGAATTATCAATTCTGCAGCTATAAGGCGCTTACAGCAAAAGACTCAAGTGTTCCCCCTTGAACGTAATTCAGTTGTCAGAAGCCGTTTGACGCATTCAATGGAAGTTCAACAAGTTGGGCGCTATATTGTTAAAGAAATTGTTAATCGTTTAATAAAAGCAGGACAATTAAAGGCGTTTGGTCTGGATAAATCGATTATGTCGATTGAAAGTTTAGTTGAAATGGCGTGCTTAATGCATGATATAGGTAATCCCCCTTTTGGTCATTTTGGTGAATCGGCAATTAATCAGTGGTTTACTTTACGACTAGGTCTTGATAAACCTTGCAGCTACAGTATTCTTGAAATAAACAAACAAGATGATGAGTTACTTGCTGAATTAAAACAAAAAATCCGCCAAGATTTGTCCAATTTTGAAGGGAATGCGCAAGCTATTCGTTTAGTTCATACGATTTTACGTCTTAATTTAACTTATTCTCAAATCGCCTCAATTGTTAAATATTCAAAACCCGCTTATTGGAATCATGCTGTACCGACTGAATTTGCTTATTTAATGAAAAAACCCGGTTTTTACTTATCGGAAGAGCCCTTTATCAATGAATTATATCAACAACTTGATATAAAACCTTTTCATCGTTACCCGCTAACCTACATTATGGAAGCGGCTGATGATATCTCATATTGCATAGCCGATCTTGAAGATGCCGTTGAAAAGAAAATCTTTACTGTACAACAACTTTATCAATATTTAAAACAAGCGTGGGGACCAGTTAAAACAGGTGATTTATTTGATGAAGTGATCAATCGGCCTTTTGATAATTTTAAGCAAATTGAGTCTACCGCTATTGGTATCGATGAGTTTTTTATGTATTTGCGAGTCAATACTATCAATAAACTTGTTCCCCATGCCGCAGAACGTTTTATTGAAAATATTGAAGCCATTTATCATGGCTCATTTAATCATGCATTGCTTGAAGATCACGACGCTGAATACAAACTCCTCAATATTTTTAAAACTGTTGGTTTTGAACATGTCTTCAATCATGAATCAGTTGAAAATCTTGAACTACAAGGTCATCGAATTATTACCGGTTTGCTCGATATTTATAGCCCATTACTTGCGATGCCGGTTGAGGATTTTATTAAATTATCGACGACAGGCAACCACAAAAAATACCCAATAGAAACCCGACTATATCATAAACTATCCCATAAACATTGTGATGCTTACCAACAAGTTATTAGCAAACTTGATAAAAATCAGCCGGCTTTTGATTGTTGGGAATTTTATTACCGTTGTCGTTTAATTCAAGATTACATTAGTGGCATGACAGATCATTTTGCTTACGATGAATATCGTAAATTGATGGTCACATTCTAATTTAGTTAATTGATCAAAGTATTAGCACCAAAAAAAAGCATAAGCACTACAATAGTGCATTAATTTTCAAACGCTATCGATAATCACAGTATTAGTATCAACATATCCAAACACCTCTAATTATATTGCTCACCCTCTTTAATAAACAAAATGGTTGAAATGAGAGTTGGTGTCGTTAATGTTTTGGCCAGAGAGTGAGTATTGATGACACTTTATTATTTGATTTTGCTCATTGAGTTAACTTGTTTTCGGTTTGATTTAACATTTTTATTCCTATCAATTGACATTAACACTATGAATTACATCGTTATTCTTATTAATAAATATAGTCAAAAACTACAAATTGAAATTTCTGGCATAAGCTTTGCATAAGTTTTGCATAAGTTCGGTTATCCACCCTATTAATGAGGAGCAATTGATGAAATTAGTGACTGTTGTTATTAAACCTTTCAAATTAGAAGAAGTGAGAGAATCATTATCCAATATTGGCATTACGGGATTAACCGTAACTGAAGTTAAAGGATTCGGGCGTCAAAAAGGGCATGCCGAACTTTATCGTGGTGCTGAATATAATGTCAACTTCTTACCTAAAGTAAAAATTGATTTAGCAATCAGTGACGAACAGCTTGATGAAGTGATTAATACTATTACTAAAGCGGCTTATACCGGCAAAATAGGCGATGGCAAAATCTTTGTGACGCCACTTGAACATGTGGTTAGGATTCGTACCGGTGAAACGGATGAGTCAGCATTATAATTATAAAAGGATATCATTATGTTGAAAAAATTTATTTTACCTTTGGGCTTAGCGCTTTCAAGCTCAGCAATTGCTCAAGAAGCAACCGTCGCCGATAATGCTGATAACGGTTTTATGATGATTTGTACAGCTCTAGTTCTTTTTATGTCGGTGCCTGGCATTGCTTTGTTCTATGGTGGATTATTACGTGCTAAAAATGTCTTATCAATGTTATCGCAGATATTAGTCACCTTTTCACTTATTGCGGTATTATGGATAATTTATGGTTATACACTGGCATTTGGTGAAGGAAACTGGTTTTTTGGTAACTTTGAACACTTTTTATTAATTGGTATTAATATTACAGATGTATCAGGATCGATTTATGAATTGATTTGGGTTGCGTTTCAGGGATCTTTTGCCTGTATTACTTGTTGTTTAATTCCAGGTGCATTTGCTGAACGTACGCGTTTTTCAGCGGTATTAATTTTTATGGTGTTATGGTTTACCTTCTCTTATATTCCAATGGCCCATATGGTATGGGGTGGAGGCATCTTAGGTGATGAAGGTGCGTTAGATTTTGCCGGAGGAACTGTTGTTCACATCAATGCAGCCGTTGCAGGTTTAATGGGGGCGTATTTACTAAAAAATCGGATAGGCTTTAATCGTGAACCGTTAAAACCTTTCAATCTGCCTTATGTTTATATCGGTGCTGCTATTTTATATATTGGGTGGTTTGGCTTTAATGCTGGGTCTTCAACTCACGCTGACCAAATTGCTGGGCTTGCTTTTATTAATACCGTGGCAGCAACGGCAGCAGCAGTTTTAGCATGGTCTATTGCTGAGTGGGTTTTACGAGGTAAACCATCATGTTTAGGTGCCGCATCAGGCATCATCGCGGGATTAGTTGGAATAACACCGGCAGCGGGTTTTGTTGGTGTTGGTGGTGCTCTGTTGATTGGTTTGATTTGTGGCTTTGCAGGGGTTTGGGGCGTATCTTCGCTAAAAAGAATTCTTAAAATAGACGATACTTGTGATGTATTTGGCGTACATGGTGTTTGCGGTATTGTAGGTTGTCTATTGACTGGTATTTTTGCTTCAGAATCACTCGGCGGCATTGGTTATACAGAAGGTACCAGCATGGCAAGTCAAATTGGTATACAGTTAATGAGTGTAATAACCTGCATTATTTGGACGGCTGTTGTTGCTTTTATCTCGTATAAGATTGCAGATATTTGTGTTGGCTTACGTGTGTCAGAAGAACATGAACGTGAAGGTCTAGATATTAATAGCCACGGTGAAAGCGCATTTAACAATTAATTCTTAAACAAATATAACTAATTTAATTATAAAAAAAATCTACAGTGAAATTAACACTGTAGATTTTTTGCTTATATTAATTATGTGAATGTCTTTTAGTCATCCCAAAGCATAATTGCATTATCTTGCGTAAGGATTAACGATGGTGAAAACAGATATTCTTTAATGGTATCTGGTAATGCATTTAAGTCATTCAAATCAAGCTTAAGATCAGGATTTGATTGGCTAAGTTCTGCTATTCTGCTTGATAATATTTGATTGATCCTCTCACATTCTAAATCTTGTTGATTTTTTAACGTTTCTAAATCAGGTTCATTGAATGCTTCACGATAAATAAACTGGAAAGCATCGATATCCTTAAAAACATCTTCTAAAACATACTTTTGATATTTTGAATGACGTTGTTTCAATGCTTCAAAACGTAACGCAATAATTTCATCTTTTTGATCCGGATAATCTAAAACTGAATCTTTATCTGTTAATTGCTTTTTTTCAGGAATTGACTCATTAAAAGATGCTAAAGTAAATAACGGTTTTTTATTCGATGTCATTTATTAATTCACAACCTATATTCTTGAATAATAAAAATTATTGTTTTTATTCTAAAAATAGTTTTACTCAATGTCATCAATTCTTTTGCAAAAATTGATGACATATTTCTATTATTGATTCATTTATCAATACTTTTAATCAGAGTAATTCCCATCTTCCCAAAGCATAATTGCATTATCTTGTGTTAAGATTAACGGTGGCGCGAATAGGTATTTTTTAATTTTATTAGGCATAACAGTAATATCATTTAAATCCAATTGCACGTGTGGATAAATTTTTGCCATTTGTTTTAACCGCATGCTTAATAATTCTTTAACTTTATTCGATTCTTTAGCAAAGGCTAATTCCTCTTTCAAAAGGCTTATTTGTCTTTTATGATGCTCTGATTCGAACATCTCAGGAAATATAAAACGCATTTCTCGATTATTCTCGATCTTAGCTTTACTATTGTATTCATTATCTTTATATTCGCCATGGTGTAACTTAAGCTCCTTAACATGTAATGCAATAATTTTATTTATGTTTTCAGGATAATTTAATTTAGAATCTAAATCACTTAAGGTATTTTTTTGAGGTAATAATTTATCACTTTGTACTAAGGTAAATAATGGTTTTTTATGTGTCTTCATTTCTATAACTTCCTTTTTTTAGGACAATAAGATAACGATCTGTAGAACATTAAAAAACGACTGTTACTCTATCGCAAAAAAACTTGAGGTAAACATAACGTTTTAGTATAAAAAACAACTAAAAGCGCTGATTATTACTTTTATCTCCTTTTAATGTTTCATGTTTTATGCTTTTTGATATTTCGATTTAGACTAAAATTTTGTTTTCTCTTTTTATTCTCACTAGTAAATTAATGTTGTATAGAATGTAAAATAGTATTCTTTTACAGAATGTTAATTTAATGTGGTTGTTCCATTTTTCTATATCAAGTAGAACTATGAATAAATACCAATTGAATTGAGATAGCATGATAAGATCAAAAAAATTCATTTTATAATCGTCATCAAGCAAGAGAAAATTACATTCTGTAAATTTAACAAGTTGTTTTTTAAATAAACTATTTATGATGTTAGATTGGTGTTGATTACTATATAAATCTTTGACTTTATGTTTTTCAACAAATTTGGGGTAAATATTAAGCTTAACTTTAATAGTAATTCTTAATACATTAATTAAGAGATGGTTAATTAATCCTTTATATTTAATAAGTCGATTCCTAATCGAAGTTTCACTATTATAACTTAAAATTTGTTTTATGCTAGTAATATTTTTCTGAAACCACTTTTTTACTTGGAATTTTACAATTTTAATCAGTAAAAAAATGTATTGCAATGTATTTGTGAGACTTTTAGCAATCATAAATCCAATCCATGTTGTTGTATATTAAACAATATACGATAATAAAAATGTACATCCTAAAGCGACTAATGAAGCAATAAAAGAGCTGGATGTATAATATTTGAACATTTCAGTTAATGTAGCGCCACAATATTGCTTTACAAGCCAAAAAAGTGAATCTGTTACAATTGTACAACCAATAGCGCCCGAACCGATCGCTAACGTTATGATTTCAGGACTAATATCAGGATAAAGTGGCAACATAGGTGATACAATGGCTGTTGCTCCCATCATGGCAACCGTTGCAGAGCCCACTGCAGCATGTAATATAATGGCAACTAACCACGCTAATAAAATAGGGTGCATATTTAGCTGTGATAAAATACCCGCTAATCCATCACTCAAACCACTACTTTTTAACACGCCATTAAATGCGCCACCCGCACCAATAATCAACAAGATATTAGCGATTGAAGAAAAGCCACATTCTGTTTTTATTAATAAATCTGACATTCGCATTTTTTGGCGAATACCTAAGACATAATAGGCGACAAAAATACCTATAAGCATAGCTGTAATTGGGGTGCCAATAAATTCGAACACGGCATAAAAAATTGAATTTTTATCGATTGTTAATTCTGTGGCTGTTTTTATTAACATTAAAATGATAGGTAACAAAATAATAGTCAAAGTGGGCAATAATGACGGTAATTCATTTTCATTCTTATTGTTTGGTTGGGAAAATGTTTCAGGTACAGGCTTAAATGGAATATTATTTTTAATGATTTTTAAAAAAAGAGGCCCACTAACTAGTGATGCTAATAGAGCAACTACTAAACCATAAAAAATTATACTGCCAATATCTGCACCAAGCGCATTGGTCACAAACAATGCTGCCGGATGAGGGGGAACAATACAATGAACGGCCATCAATGCAGAGCATAGTGGTATAACAATTGTTAAAAGTGATGAATTTGTTTTTTTAGCAATGGAAAAGGCAAATGGAATGAATAATACTACACCGACTTCAACAAATAAGGTAATGCCACAAATTAGTCCAATTAACACTATCATTATTTGTGGCGGAAGTAACCGGCATTTGTGTAACATCAACCCTATAGTTTCAGATGCACCAGAAATTTCCATCATTTTACCTAAAATGGATCCTAATCCAATTACTATAGCTAAAAAACCTAAGGTACTACCCATTCCAGCTTCAATTGCACTAAGTATTTCAAGTGGAGGCATAGCCATTAATACCCCTACATAAAAACTTGCAAGTAACAAGGCTAAAAATGGATGTAGTTTAACTTTTACAATTGATATCACAATGACAATTAAACTACTCATTAATACTGCCATAACCCAAAGCTGTGAGTTCATGTTTTGATTTTTAAGTTAGTTAAAATTTAACCTATTAAATGTTTTTATTAGGTATTTGACAAATGATAAAAAAACAACTTAACATGAATTAAATTCATTCAAAAATGTGATTTAAATCGAAGTTTAACATTAAAGTTAGTTTTGCTATAAAGCTGCAAAGTTTGATTTTATAAAATAGATATTTACGTTGTTTAAAACAAGGTGAAGGAGAATCGCTGATGTATGATAATTTTCTAACAAAAAATCGCTTGATTAATCGTTATCAGTTAGCGAAATTATATACTTTTGAATCGGCTGCTCGTCATCTTTCCTTTTCTTTATCTGCTGAAGAGCTGTGTATCAGTCCAAGCGCGGTGAGTCATCAAATTCAAAAATTAGAGCAAGAACTTGGTTTTAAGCTATTTAAACGGTTTCACCGAAGAATTGAACTTACTCATGATGGTAAACATTTATTTGATGTGGTTCGAAAATCACTAAGAAATTTGAATCAAGAAATTTTAGAAATTTCAAATCAAGAAATTTCTGGAATATTGACAATTTATGCTAGACCGTCATTTGCACAAGGTTGGCTAGTACCAAAATTACCTGACTTTGCACGTCACTATCCCTATATTACTTTAAATATTTTATCTGGAAATGAAGTTACAAATTTTAGTCGTCATCGAATCGATCTTGCTATTTATTATGATGCATTACTGTACGAAGAGCTCAATTACGATTTTTTAATGTCCGAAACAATCATTCCTGTTTGTAGTGACTTTTATGCAAAAAAACATAACTTATATAATAACGTTGAAAGACTATCTAACTGTACAATATTGCACGATAGTCAAGCATGGGAATATGATTCTAATTGTGATGAATGGATGGGGTGGGCTAATCATTATTCTTTACCCTTTGATTTTAATGATATACCCAAAATCGATTTTGATCGTTCTGATCTTGCAACTACTGCCGCTATTAATCATGGTGGTGTTGCTATGGGTCGACGGAAATTAATCGGCAAGTTACTTGAATCGGGTGAGCTTATTACACCTTTTCCTGAAATGGAAATGTTATGTAAACAGCGCTATTACATCTTACGAGCGCAAGCCAAATATAACCCCAAAGCAGATATCTTTATAAAATGGCTAAAAAGCCTAGTTTAATAAAGTAATGCTAGGCTAAAGGTCAGCGTTTAGGCTTCCCTTTAGTCTAAGCATATTATTTATTCCGTTTTAAATGTTTCAAATTGGATAATGCGATAGATAGTAGAATAATAATGACCCCAATCCATTGATTAAAATAGACCGATTCTTTTAAATAAAAATATGAACAGGTGACGGCAACAGGTAGTTCAGCTGCGGATAAGATTGCACTTAATGAAATACCAATTTTGGGAATGCCAACAGAAAACAAAAACGGAGGTAATACGGTGCCCAGTAGTGCTAATAAAAATCCTAATTGATAGAGTTGATCATTCAAATTTAATTTAAAGAAGAATAAAGGTGGGAATATAATAAAAGTTATTATGCACGCTCCGGTTATCATCAAGGCACTTTTTTCAAGTTTTGGTAATGCATTACCAACATTACTGCTTGTACTAATAAATAGTGAATACATTAAGGCCGCTAAAAAACCAAAAAAACAGCCCGTTAAATTCAAACGAATATCTTGATTAAATAGTCCAGCGGCTAGGCAGCTACCGGCTATGATGGTAATCACCGTTAAAATTTGAGTTGTTGTCGGTCTATTTTTGAAAATAACATAATCGATAATAATACTAATCCACAAATACTGCATTAATAGTATGATAGCAATTGATGCGGGAACGAGTTGAACACATTGATAATAGCAAATGCCAACTAACCCAGGGAATATACCCACAGCACATACCTTCCATTTGTTCGTTTTGGGATTATGCGTTGTCGTTGCTGTACTTTTGGGTTTTATGAATGTTTTAACTATCAAGTGAATAATCCATAATATTAGCATACCCAAAAAACATTGTACGCCCGTAACTTCACCAAGGGAGTAGCCAGCTTTATAAGCGGTTTTCACAATAGAGGAGAGCACGCCAAAGCTGCACGCTCCTAAAAAAACTAATAAACCACCTAAAAATTTTTCTTTCATAGTTAAATCTCATAATTTATATAAATTAATTTTGTAGCTAACAATAAAGCAAACACAATAAGAGACCACAGGGTGAAGACCCTGTGTCACTCTTCATTTTTTAACATATTAGAATAACGAATACTAAGTGAATCAGAACAGAATGTAAGCTTGTGATTTTAGCCCATTAGTTTGATTGTGGTAAGTTATTGCTTAACTGTTTCGCTTCTATTATGGTCATAGTTAAAGGTAAAGTAAAAAATAATTCCCAACACCAGTGCATAAGATGCAAATATTAACCATATTGTTTGCCAATCTCGACCAGTTGTGTAAGTAAATTTATCAACCACCATACCACTTAAGATTGAACCCAAATATGCACCAATTCCATTTACCATTGTCATAAAGAGCCCTTGTGCACTTGCTCGAATATTGGCATTAACTTCTTTTTCTATAAAAATTGATCCCGAAATATTAAAGAAATCAAAAGCACAACCATAAACTATCATGGATAACAACAGTAAGACAAAACCAAATGGTGTTGGATCACCAAACGCAAATAAACCAAATCGGAGCGTCCAAGCTATTAGGCTTATCATGATCACTTTTTTTATTCCAAACTTTTTAAGAAAAAACGGAATAGTTAAAATAAATGCCACTTCTGCCATTTGTGATACGGATAATAAAATTGCTGGATGCTGTACAATTAAACTGTCAGAAAATTCGGGAATTTTACCAAAGTCTTTTAAAAATGCCCCGCCGAAAGTATTGGTGATTTGTAATATTGCGCCAAGTAACATTGCAAATAAAAAGAATACTGCCATGACGGGTTTTTTAAATAACACAAATGCATCAAGCCCTAAACGAGAAGCCCAAGATTGTTGTTGGTTTTGTTTGATTTCAATATTTGGTAACGTTGCGCTGTAGATCACTAATACGACCGAAGCCGCACATGCCACATAAAGTTGTCCATTACTGGAATCTAACTTCAGTAAACTTATCATCCACATAGCAATAATAAAACCTACTGTACCAAACACCCGTATTTTAGGGAACACTTCGACAGTATTTAAGTTATTTTTATCTAAACACGCGTAACTAATTGAGTTAGATAAAGCAATAGTTGGCATGAAAGCCATTGCATTAGCAAACATCAACCAAAATAGTAAACTTGATGTTGTCACTGATGCAGCATAAAAAAGCGCAACAGCACAAATCGAGTGGCACAGCATGTACAAATATTTTGCTTGAATAAATTTGTCAGCAATAATCCCTATAATACAGGGCATAATTAATGCGGCTAAGCCTTTAGTACTAAAGATCATACCTATCTCGGCACCAGAAAATTTTAGTGTATTAAAAAGATAAATACCTAAAGTCGTTAGCCAGCTTCCCCAAATAAAATATTGGAAAAACATCATTATTTTTAATCTATTTTTTATGTTCATTATTTAAATCCTAAATAAATTGAACTGCTTATATAAAATTAAAAACTATGAACTAAAAACGTGCAATGGTTTTAGTAATGAGTTGTAAAAAAGTGGATTTTACACGTTCAGCGGTTTCAATCACTTCTTCATGACCGAGTGGTTGATCTAAAATGCCACAAGCCATATTAGTTAAACATGAAATGCCGATAGTTTTAATCCCTGAATGATGAGCAATAATTGCTTCAGGAACGGTAGACATACCCACTGCATCAGCACCTAATGTACGGATCATTCTAATCTCTGCTGGAGTTTCGTAGGTTGGTCCTGTCCACCAAGCATAAACACCTTGTTGTAAAGTGATATTCAGCTCTTTAGCTACTTCGCTAACCGTCGCTCTTAATTGCTTGTTATACACTTCACTAACATCTAAAAAGCGAACACCTAATTCAGGATTATTCGGACCCATTAATGGATTGTTAGCAGTTAAGTTAATGTGGTCAGTAATTATCATTAAATCACCAGGTTTAAAGCTAGTGTTGACTGCACCACAGGCATTGGTAATGATCAGTTTTTCAACGCCTAGCATTTTCATTACACGCACAGGGAAGGTAACTTGATCTAATGAAAAACCTTCATAATAATGAAAACGACCTTTCATCGCGACAACAGTCTTATCACCACATTTACCAATCACTAATTCATTCGCATGCCCCACAGCTGCTGATTTAGCAAAGTGAGGAATAGTGTCATAAGGAATATGGACGGCATCTTCAAGAGTATCGGCAAAAGGACCTAAACCCGATCCAAGTATAATTCCGATTGTTGGTTTTTTGTCGGTTTGCTGTTGAATATAATTAACTGCTTGTTGAATATCTGCTGTTTGATGCATGAGTGTATCCTTTCAAATTGAAGTAGTTTTTTGATAAATAAAACGCAGTGATATTAAATAATCACTTAAAACATGTTTATATTTTTATCATAAATAAAAATACGTATCGCAATTGTTTACATCGATCTAGTATGTCATAGAAAACAATGTGAATAATTGACTTTTTCTCAAAACGAGAAAACGATCACATAAAAAGAATATATAATAAAAACAACGTAGTTGTCATTTTTCAGGGTATATTATGATGATGTTCTGACAATAATGAAAGGGACTTTTTAGGTTTGGTTTAGTTTTAAAAATTAAATTGCTATATTTAACTTTATTAATCAATTAATTATCTTAAAAATTAATTTAAAAAATTAAAATATAAACATTATTTATGATACATTAAGCTTCAATTTGGCAACCGTGTTTATCTTATAAAATTATTATTACTCAATGATCCGATTGCTATCGGTATAAATTACCCCTTTATCACCTCTAAAAAATCCAATCAAAGTCAAGTTATTTGTTCTGGCTTGCTCAACTGCCATTGATGTAGCTGCTGAAACCGCACAGAGAATTTCGATGCCACAGATAGCTGCTTTTTGTACCATTTCATAACTAGCTCGACTTGAGACGAGTATTAGGCCTGGTATATTTTTTTTATTTTGTGCGAGGTATTTCGCGCGATAACCTAACAGTTTATCTAACGCTACATGTCTGCCGATATCCTCAAAACCTGCAATAAAATTACCATGTAAATCAAGCCAAACTGCTGCATGGGTGCAGCCTGTTTGCGCTCCAACTTGTTGTACTTGGTTTAGATAGGCCAGTGAATGCGCAAAATCTGCTAACTGAATTTTGTCATTGGATGGTAAAGTAGGAATAATTGAGCATACCTGATCAAGTTGCTCTGTTCCACAGATACCACAACCAGTGCGGCCGGTTAAATTGCGACGTTTTTCTTTTAATTGATTGAAGCGTCTGGAAGATAATTCAATATGAACTTCTACTCCTTTTAATGAGTCGATTATATCAATACCATAAATGTCATTAACCGATTCAATAATATTTTCAGTTAATGAAAAACCAATCGCAAAATACTCAAGATCTTTCGGCGTCGTCATCATAACCACATGAGAAATACCGTTATAAATTAATGCAATAGGTTTTTCTATGGCAATTGTATCAAATTGAGGATTATTTAGCGTGCTATTACTAAATTTTGTTACTAATACTGTGTTAATACCGCTAGTCATGGCTGGTCTCGGGCTGTTTATTTTTAAGCATTGAACGTTGTTTTAGTTTTACATTGCTAATGTGAATAATCAGTAAAGCAATTGAGTTACGTAATAAGATTCTGCCAATACTTGGTTAACACAATCTTAAACTTATATTATTATGGTAAAATGCTTGAGTCTAATCAATTAATAATTTACCTAATTCAACTATGTCAATACATGAATTTACCTATGCGATAATGCAGTTTATTCAAGCTCATCAAATATGGGCATTGCCAATTATTTTTTTATTGGCGTTTGGCGAATCTTTAGCCATTATTTCATTGATTGTGCCAGCAACAGCAATTTTATTGGGTGCAGGCGCTTTAATTGGTACTGGCGTTATCTCATTTATTCCGGTATTAATTGCTGCATCGCTAGGCGCTGTGATTGGTGATTGGCTCTCTTATTGGTTAGGTAAGCATTATCACAAACAAGTAATCGCTTCTTGGCCATTAAGTAAGTACCCAAAATTGGTTTATCGTTCTGAACAATTTTTTCAACGCTATGGCGCTTTAGGGGTTTTTGTTGGTCGATTTTTTGGACCATTTCGAGCAATAGTGCCGTTAATTGCTGGCACAATGCATATGCCAGCAACTAAGTTTAATTTAGCCAATATCTCTTCTGCGCCAATTTGGGCATTTGTGTTATTAGCGCCAGGTGCATTTGGTGTACCTTGGTTAGAAACGCTTTTCGGTTAAAGCGTGCCAACGGTATAACTACGGCGTCCACTTTTACGACCAAGCGCTTCCAAATTGGTTTGTAATGGTGGAAATGGTAATTTTAAATCATGCTGACGATAAGCTTCTAAGATTAATTTATGAATTGCTGTTCGTAAAAGCATTCGATGCCCCATTTCGGCTGCAAACACTCGCAGTTCAAATAATTGTATTCCTTCTTGAATATCGACTAAAAAGACTTGCGGTTCGGGATCGTTTAACACATATTCACATTCGATACAGGCTTGTTGTAATAGGTTTATTACCAAATCACTATCAGCATCAATAGTTGCAGGGATAGTTAACACAATACGGGTAATTGAGTCTGATAACGACCAGTTAACTAATTGTTCAGTGATAAAAGCTTTATTCGGCATGACGATTTCTTTGCGGTCCCAGTCAACAATAGTAATTGCACGCGTGTTAATTTTAGTGATATTACCGGTTAAGTCACGAATAGTGACGGTATCCCCAATTCTGACCGGCTTTTCAAACAAAATGATTAAGCCAGAAATAAAGTTAGCAAAAATTTCTTGTAGACCAAAACCTAAACCAACACCTAATGCAGCAATAAGCCATTGTATTTTTGACCAATCAATCCCAATAAATGAAAATGCAATCATACAACCGATCATTAGAATAATATATTTAGAAATTGTTGAGATAGCATAACCGGTGCCCGGTGCTAAATCTAAATGTTGTAAAATGCCTAATTCGAGTAATGCTGGTAGGTTTTTAACGGCTTGCACGGTAATTGTCATGACTAAAATGGCAATACATACCGCGCCAAGGGTAATATATTGTTCGATTTCAACGCCATTGACAATGGTGCTTGTACCCCAAAGTTTAATATTATTCATGAAGGCAAATGCCGAATGTAGTTCAGACCAGAGCAGTATCATACTAATTAAAGCAATCAGCATAATAATCGATCTAACTAATTGTAACGATTGTGCACTAATGACATCTAAGTTGATAACTGGCTCATCGACACCTTCATTCACCGATGTTAACTCTTCTTCGTGTCCTTTCGCGCGTTGCATGCGCTCCAATCGGCGTTGTTTGTCTCGTTCAAATTCAATACGACGTTTTTGGATCCACATCCAACGTCGAATCATAAAATAGATAACTAATAAACCAAACCAGATAATAACCGATGCTTCAAGTCGACCTAATAAAACTTGCGCTGTAGATAAATAACCTAAGCAAGCCGCAATAATAGCTAACCAAGGCGCACTTAATAAAATAAACCAAAGAATGTGACTTAATAAGTTATCGCCCGATCCCTTTTTATCAATATAAAGAGGCACGCCCGCTCGATGAATTGAGTTAGTCATAAATACTAAAGCAAAGCAGAGAATAATGAAAGCTGTTCGTCCTATAGTGGCGGCAAATTGGCGGTTGTTAAACTGATCAAAACTCATGACAATCATAACAAGTGGAATCACTACCCAAACCGAAAGTTGATAGTATTTCATTGCTTCTCGAACACTTGATTTGGACCAGCCAAAGTGGGTAATAAATAGACCATTTTGTTCTGCAAAATGTGCAGTAATAATAAAGACCCATAAAATAGGCGCAGCAGCATTTACCCCATAACCCAGCGCTACTGCGACAGGGTAATCCCAGTTAATTTGCAGTGCATAACCAAAAACAGCCCATAAAATAGGTACAGGCAGCGCCATAATTAGCGAATAAATAATCACTTTTAATGTTAAAGAATAACTATCTTGCGTTACTTTACCCACGCGTGAGGCGGATTTGTTTAAAAATGCATAATATTTTGTGCGCATTTTAAAATGAGTAACCACAAATAGCATTGCTAAAATCAATAAAAATAATGGTTTAGGTGTTGTTAATACTTCACAACTGGCATTATATAGCTGAGTTAAGGTATCGATTGAAAAAATGACATAAACAACATCTTTGGCCAAATTAACTGGGAATTTAAGTGAAATAGGATTAACATCAGCCACCCAGAAGAAATAGCGGTGTGCCGCGTCATTGACTTCGTCAATTGCATTGGTTAACTGTTTATTTGAAATTTTTAATTTCGTTAACTCTAAAATAGTGGTATCAGTACCCGAAATTAATGTTTTAAGTAATTCGCTTTGTTCGCGTAACAAGCGTCGGTACTGTGTAGCGAGTTTTACACTATTAAGTGGGCTACTTAAAGTTGGATAGTTGTCTAATGCGGTTAACGTATTGGAGTAATTAAGCTGTTGGACTTTTGCTTCGGCGATTTCAGCATCAAGCGGTTGAGACTTGGGTTTTTCGGGTAAACGCAGTAGCTGTTGGCGAAGGGTTTCGCCAAGCGCGGTTGAAAAACTTAACCATTCACCTTGTTCAGCCAGTGTCGCTAACGTATTTTGTACATGTGAAATTTGCGTGGTAATGTTATTTTGTTCATTAATGATGCTGGTTAAATGCGATTTTTGAAACTCCATATTTTGACGAAGTTCATCGTTTTTATCACTTAATTGATTCACAACTTGTGATAGCTCTTCTTCATTATCAATAGTTAAAATTGCTTGTTCAGCAGACGTTAAAGAAGATAACAACAATAATACAAAACAGCAAAAACCACGCATCCACATAATGTTAGATCCTTTCCGCTAGCTTTTGACCAACACGCGTTATGTCACCAACTTTAAGATGACTGTCAAATGCAATAGCATTAGATGCAAACAAGGTGATGACAGTCGAGCCTAATTTAAAACAGCCCATATCTTGTCCTTTAGTTAATTTCACTTCGCCAGCATAGGTCCAACGTTTCATAATGCCTTCGCGAGGAGGCGTGATACAGCCTTCCCATTCCACTTCAATACTACCAACAATCGTTGCACCAATTAAAATTTGCGCCATCGGTCCAAATTCGGTTTCAAATAGACAAATAACGCGCTCATTACGTGCAAAAATATTCGGTATACTTTCGGTTGTTGCTTTGCTGACTGAAAACAACGAACCTGGTACATAAATCATTTCACGTAAAATGCCATCACAAGGCATGTGAAAGCGATGGTAATTTTGAGGTGATAAGTAGGTTGTAGCATAAGCGCCATCTTTAAAAAACTTGATCATATCTGGATGACAAGCCAATAATGATTCTAAAGAATAAAAATGCCCTTTAGCTTGTAATAATAAATTATCTTGAATGACACCAAATTGGCTTATCACACCATCGGCAGGCATGACAATAGAATTCGCCGCTGAATCGATAGGGCGGGCCTCGTCTTTTAGCTCACGAGCAAAAAAATCATTAAAAGTTTTATATTCTTTTACATCACTAATTTTGGCTTCACTTAAATCAACTTTATACAGTTTACTAAAGCCTAAAATCATCCATGTTGTCACTTTTCCTAAATGCTTATTAGCAAGCCAACCAAATATTAGGGTCAATAGCTGTTTAGGTAGTAAATATTGAATAATTGCTTTTAACTGATTAAACATAGGTTACTCTCAAATTATGTTATAAATGCGCCATTATACCAATAATTATTAAGAATGTATAAAACCAGCATAAATCGATAATTTGTGCGGTAGATCACACTGAGTTTAAGAATTTTGCCAACACTAATAAAACAGTGGCAATCAATTGAAAGAATTTATGTTATACGTTATTTACACTGTTCCCATTAGCGATAATGGGGATAGTGATAATGGCTGATAGATATATTGCCGCAATAGATTTAGGTGCTTCAAGTGGACGGGTCATGTTGTCTTGTTATCAAGCGAACAATCAACATTTAACCCTTCAAGAAGTGCATCGATTCAAGAATGATTTTAAATCACTGGATGCCAATTTTTGTTGGGATCTTAATTATATAGAGCATGAAATCATTACCGGTTTGAACAAAATTATTCAACAAGGTATTAAGCTTGATAGTATCGGCATTGATACTTGGGGCGTGGATTATGTCTTGCTTGATAAACATGGACAAGTTGTTGGCCCGACTTATGCTTACCGTGATCATCGCACCGATAATGTTATGTCACAAGTTCAATCAGAGCTTGGAATTGAGAACATCTACCAAAAAACCGGTATTCAATTTTTAACCTTTAATACCCTTTATCAGCTTAAAGCGATGATGAGGGACAATCCAACTTGGTTATCGCAAGTCACGGATTGGGTGATGATACCCGATTATTTAATTTTTCGTTTAACTGGCAAGTTAAACCGAGAATATACCAATGCAACGACAACGCAACTGGTTAATGTGACAACGCGTGATTGGGATCAGCAATTACTTGATTACTTAGGCGTGCCGCGTAAATGGTTTGGTGATATTACCATGCCCGGTAATAAAGTCGGTTATTGGCAAAGTCCAAATGGCGATAAAATTCCGGTTATTGCTATAGCCAGTCATGATACGGCAAGTGCCGTGATTGCCGCTCCCATAACGGATAAACAAAGCGCTTATTTGTGTTCGGGGACTTGGTCTTTAATGGGCATCGAGTCAAATCATTCATACACTGATGCCCAAGCTTTAAACGCTAACATCACCAATGAAGGTGGAGTTGATGGGCATTATCGCGTCTTAAAAAACATTATGGGTTTGTGGCTATTTCAGCGTGTTTGCCTAGAACATAACATTAATAACATTAGTCACATTATTGAATCAGCAAAGCAAGAACAACCCTTTACCTATGTGATTAATCCTAATGATGATAGGTTTTTAAATCCCGCGTCCATGACCGAAACACTAAAACAGGTCTGCCTCGAAAAATATACGCACGCGCCTGAACGTTTATCACAATTAGTGCGCTGTATATTTGATAGTTTAGCCACTTTATATCGTGATGTAATTGCAGAATTATCCACCCTTATTCAGCAACCAATTAATACCTTACATATTGTTGGTGGTGGTTGCCAAAATACTTTTCTCAATCAGTTATGTGCCGATCTCTGTCATATCACTGTGACCGCAGGTCCTATTGAATCGTCAGCCTTAGGTAATGTCGGATACCAATTAATTTCGTTAGGGGCTATCGATGATGTTAAGACGTTAAGACAGATTATCTCACACAATTTTGATACCCAATATTATTATCCACAAAATAGTTAATTTAAAATTTACGTAATTTATTAAGGAGTTACTAATGAGTACAGTTGAAAATGCCTATCAAAGTGCTAAAGCAAGATTTGCCGAAATAGGGGTAGATACCGATGCCGCTTTAGCTAAAATGGCTAAATTACCAATTTCAATACATTGCTGGCAAGGTGATGATGTTACCGGGTTTGAAAAACAAGAAGGTGAGTTAACGGGCGGTATCCAAGCGACAGGTAATTATCCGGGCAAAGCACGTAATGCAAGTGAACTTAGAGCCGATTTAGATAAAGCCTTTAGCTTAATTCCGGGACCAAAACGATTAAATCTACATGCGTCATATTTAGAAGCCGATCACAAAGTCGATCGCAATGAAGTAAAACCGGAACACTTTGCAAATTGGGTGAGCTGGGCTAAAAAGCAGCACATTGGTTTAGATTTCAACCCAACTTATTTTTCTCATCCATTAAGCAATGAAGGCACGTTAACACATGTTGATGCAAAAATTCGCCAATTTTGGATTGAACATGGTAAAGCGTGTCGTAAAGTTTCTGAATATTTTGGTAAAGAGCTTGGTACGCCATCGGTCATGAACATTTGGTTACCGGATGGCATGAAAGATATTACCGTCGATAAATTTGCGCCAAGACAACGTTTATTAGAATCGTTAGATGAAATTATCAGTGAAAAAATCGATCCCAAATATCATATTGATGCAGTAGAAAGCAAATTATTTGGTATTGGACTTGAATCTTATACTGCTGGTTCAAATGAATTTTATCTCGCTTATGCTACATCACGTAAAACTGCACTCTGTTTAGATGCGGGGCATTTTCATCCAACAGAAGTCATTTCAGATAAGATTTCTGCCGTTATGCCATTTGTTGAACACCTATTACTGCATGTAAGCCGCCCTGTACGTTGGGATAGTGATCACGTCGTACTTTTCGATGATGAAACCCAAAATATTGCCAGTGAAATCATTCGTAATAATTTATTTGATCGAGTTCATATCGGCTTGGACTTTTTTGATGCATCAATCAACCGTATCGCCGCTTGGGTAATTGGTACTCGCAATATGAAAAAATGCCTATTAAAAGCATTATTAGAACCCACAGCGCAACTCAAACAATTTGAACGTGAACGAGACTTTACTTCCCGACTAGCATTACTCGAAGAACAAAAATCTTTACCTTGGCAAGCAGTTTGGGACAAATATTGCCAACAAAACGGCGTACCAGTTGGACGTGCTTGGCTTGATGAAGTTCGTCAATATGAACAACAAGTATTAACTCAACGATAAAAGGTGAAAACAATGCAACAGATTCTATCTTCTTGGTTTGTGCAAGGCATGATCAAAGCAACGTACGACATGTGGTTAAAAGGTTGGGATGAACGTAATGGTGGTAACGTAAGCTTACGATTGTTAGACACCGATGTCGTTTCATTTCAAGGTGACTTTTATGCTAATCCAAGGCACGTATCATTAACACAAGATGTGGCTAAGTTAGCCAATCAATACTTTATTGTGACAGGTTCTGGAAAATTTTTCCGAAATGTCATTTTAGATCCCGCTGATACCTTAGCTATTGTCAAAATCGATGAACAGGGCAAGGGTTACTATATTATGTGGGGGTTGATTAATGGTGGTTTACCCACTTCTGAGCTAGCTGCTCACTTACAGTCTCACATTGTTCGCATGGAAAAAAGCCAAGGTAAAGATCGCGTGATCATGCATTGTCATGCAACCAATTTAATTGCATTAACCTATGTTTTAGAGCTCGATACCGCAGTTATTACCCGTTTACTATGGGAAATGAGCACTGAATGCTTGGTTGTCTTTCCTGATGGTGTCGGTGTTGTGCCTTGGATGGTGCCAGGAAAAGATGAAATTGGTTATGCAACAGCACAACAAATGGCAAAACACACATTGGTTTTATGGGCTTTTCATGGTGTTTTCGGTACTGGCCCTACATTGGATGAAGCCTTTGGCCTTATTGATACAGCAGAAAAATCAGCTGAAGTATTAGTAAAAGTGTTATCGATGGGCGGTAAACGACAAACTATATCAACCGAGCAATTTAGACTGTTGGCACAGCGCTTT
This sequence comes from Gilliamella sp. B2838, assembly GCF_026536185.1. NCBI lineage: Bacteria > Pseudomonadati > Pseudomonadota > Gammaproteobacteria > Orbales > Orbaceae > Gilliamella > Gilliamella sp. B2838. Next base: position 212,628 of record NZ_JAFNOO010000001.1, on the reverse strand, counting down.
GATGTCAATCCAATTGAGGAAGCATTAAAACCTTAGTTAGGTTTAGCTCAGAATATATTAAATTATATTCTAAACATATAAGGACACATATATGGGTAGTTCAATTATTTTAGGTATATTTTGGCACTTTGTCGGTGCTACATCGGCAGCTTGTTTTTATGCGCCATTGAAAAAAGTTAAAAATTGGTCATGGGAAACAATGTGGTCAATCGCGGGTATTTTTTCATGGATTATTTTACCTTGGTCTATAAGTTACTGTTTATTGCCTGATTTTTGGGAATATTACGGTAGTTTCAGTTCAGATGTATTAATTCCTGTTTTTCTATTTGGTGCAATGTGGGGAATTGGTAATGTCGGCTATGGACTGACCATGCGCTATTTGGGTATGTCCATGGGGATAGGTATTGCAATTGGCATTACCTTAATTGTTGGTACGTTAATGACGCCGATATTACAAGGTAAATTTGGTGAACTTATCGCTTCAACCGGCGGCAAAATGACACTGCTAGGCGTAGTTGTCGCTGTTATTGGGGTAGCCATTGTTACTTATGCCGGGCTCTTAAAAGAAAAAACATTAGGTGTACAGGTAGCGGATTTTAATCTACGCAAAGGCTTATTATTAGCGGTAATGTGTGGGATTTTTTCTGCCGGTATGTCTTTTGCTATGAGCGCCGCGGTACCTATGCATACTAAGGCCGCTCAATTAGGTGTTTCCCATCTGTATGTTGCGTTACCTAGTTATGTAGTCATCATGGGTGGTGGCGCGATAGTTAATCTCGGTTTTTGTATTTCCCGCCTCTGTTTTAAAAAAGAGTTGTCATTCAAACAAGATATCTCGGTTGCTAAATCGTTACTCATTAGCAATGCATTGTTTGCCATTTTGGGCGGTGCAATGTGGTATTTTCAATTCTTCTTTTATGCATGGGGCCATGCCAATATTCCAGCAGAATATGGCTTTATGAGTTGGATGTTACATATGAGCTTTTATGTGCTTTGTGGTGGTATTGTTGGTTTAGTTTTAAAAGAGTGGTTTGGCACAGGAAAGAAACCAGTAAAAGTATTATGTATAGGTTGCTTAGTTATTATTTTTGCTGCCAATATCGTTGGCTTAGGCATGGCAAATTAATTGAAAGGAAAACAGATTATGGCTTATAGAATGATTTTAAATGAAACCTCTTATTTTGGTGCAGGTTCAATCCAACATATCGTTGATGAGATTAAAAAACGGGGTTTTAAAAAAGCATTGGTGGTTACTGACAAAGATCTAATCAAATTCAAAGTAGCAACAAAAGTAACAAAATTATTAGATGACAATGGTTTTGCTTATCAAATCTTTGATCAAGTTATGCCTAACCCAACAATTGGAATTGTTAAAAAAGGGGTAGACATTTTTAAACAGTCAGGTGCTGATTATTTAATAGCGATCGGTGGTGGATCTCCGCAAGATACGGCCAAAGCCATTGGTATCATTATTAATAATCCTGAATTTGCTGATGTGCGAAGCTTAGAAGGCGTTGCACCAACTAAAAAACCTGCGGTTCCAACGATAGCCATACCAACAACAGCCGGTACCGCTGCTGAAGTGACCATTAACTACGTCATTACCGATGAAGAGAAAAAACGTAAATTTGTTTGCGTTGACCCTCATGATATTCCGGCTGTTGCAATCATAGATTCAGATATGATGACAAGCATGCCAGCAAGTTTAAAAGCAGCGACTGGGGTAGATGCACTCACCCATGCCATTGAAGGTTATATTACTAAAGGGGCTTGGGAACTTTCTGATATGTTTCATTTAAAAGCCATTGAGGTAATAGCACGCTCATTACGTGACTCAGTAAAAGGGATTGCAAAAGGTTCAGAAGATATGGCATTAGGTCAATATATTGCTGGTATGGGTTTTTCAAATGTGGGATTAGGTTTAGTCCATGGAATGGCACACCCGCTTGGTGCTTTTTATAGTACCCCGCATGGCGTTGCTAATGCCGTATTGCTACCGCATATCATGGCTTACAATGCCGAATTTACTGGCGATAAATATCGTGATATTGCTAAAGCAATGGGAGTCGCAGACACTGAAAAAATGACAATAGCGCAGGCCAGGCAGGCTGCTGTTGATGCAGTAAAACAGCTTAACAAAGATGTCGGTATTCCAGCAACATTGAAAGATATTGGCGTTAAACTCGAAGACATTCCAGCACTAGCACAAGCTGCCTTTGATGATGTGTGTACCGGTGGTAATCCACGTGAAACTAATGTTCACGAAATTGAACAACTCTATCAGGCTATTTATTAATGATAAGTTGCCGATTTGAAATTATGAAATAGGTTAGTCAATATTATATCGACCTATTTCATATGTAATGCTTAATAAGAAGGAATGGCTATGTTAAGAAAAGCTTCAATCATGCAGGTTAATCCTGATAAACATGCGGAATATAAAAAACGGCACGATGAAATTTTTCCGGAATTAGTGAAAGAGTTAAAAGCACATGGCGCACATAATTATTCGATTTTTCTCGATGCAAAGCGCAATCTTTTATTTGCTTACGTTGAAATTGAATCAGAAGAGCGTTGGGATGCTATTGCCAATACGGCTGCTTGCAAAAAGTGGTGGGCATTTATGCAAGATATTATGCCAAGTAATGCTGATAATAGCCCAATAAGTGAAGCACTTTTACCTGTGTTTTATCTTGAATAAAAATAGACTCTCTTTTATAAAATTAAAAGAGAGTATTTACCTTCATTAACGTTTATTGGTTTTATTTCTAAATTTTGCTCGATATTGTGACGGTGTCTGCTTGGTTTCTTTTTTAAATACGACTGAAAAATAGTTACTATCATCATAACCACATTCAGCCGAAATCATACTAATTGAGTATGGCGTGTTACGCAGTAATGACATTGCTGTACACAAGCGCCGCTTTTGTAGATATTCATAAATTGTCATGCCTGTTTGACTTTTAAATAAACGGCTAAGTGATCTTGCGGCAATATGATTTTGCTTACAAAATATGTCTAAATTAAATGGCGTAGCTATGCTATTGTGCAGTACTGTAAATAATAAATCCAATTGATGAGTTGCGGTTGGTGATTGAGTATTAGGCATTTGTTTAATACGATCTAATAAAATGACTAACTGTAAAAATAGCGCTTCGGCCAGATGCACGGAAGCTAAATTATTTTTTTTTGATTCAATCGCGAGCTGTTCAATTAAAGGGGAGACCATTTTAATTAAAGAAGGTTTAATACGCCAGCCTCGCTCGGTATGCTTGGCATTTTGTTTTGGCAAATATTGTTCAATGATTGATGATAAAAATAAGGCATCTCGTAAATATAAAATATTGTCGAGTTTTAGATTATTTACCGACTCATAACCATGAACATCTTTAGGGTTTATATATAAAATATCACCACTAGTGATTGGGTAAATATAATCATTCCAGTGATGTAATCCATTACCCGAACAGACAATGACAATTTCGTGAAAGTCATGGTCATGCAACGGAAAGGGGTGTTGATGATCTCTTTTTTCGACAGTCACAGTATTGATATCTGCAATAAAATAATCTTGTCTAAATAAATGCAAATAGTGATTCATAAGCTGTTCCTGCCGTATAGATTTACCAATCAATGATAACGTTTCTCTGGATAATTACGTAATATTTGTGGTCCAAAAGTAAACTCCTGTTTAAAACAAGTCGAAAAATAAGCACTATCATTAAATCCACATTCTTGCGCAATGTCTGTGATGGTTTTGTCGGTCTGAATTAATTGTGTATAGGCATCAGCCAAACGTAATTTTATAAGGTATTTTTGCGGAGTTATGCCTAATTGATTTTTCACATGGCGGTGGAAAGAGCGTAATGATAATGAAAATTGCTCGGTTACCTTATGCCAATCAATCGGTTCTTTGAAATGGATTTGTAAATAGCGTAATAGCTGTTTGACTCGGTTATCACTGCTGCCCGTGCCTTGATTTACATATTGATTTTGTTTGAATAATAGTAATAATTGTAAAAAAAGGCTTTCTTGCAAAGCATCGCTTTGCACTGATACTTGATTCAATTGCGCTAAAATGGTTTGTATATTTTTGTCACAATTTTTATCAAAAAAGAAGTGAGATTGGCACAAATCTTGATTTGGAATCAATTCATTAATGCCATTGATGAAATGAAAATTGTCCGGATCTCTAAATAAAATATTCGTTAAATGTAAATTATTTACGTTTTCGTATAAATGGCAATCACTAGCGTGAATATAAAACATCATACCCGGATAAAGATCGAATAATCGACCGTTTAAAATATGCTTGCCATTACCTTTTGTGACAATGACTATTTCATTAAAATTATGTGTATGTTCAGGGTACACAGGTTGGGGCTCTCGAGGCTCTATAGTGATATTTTGCTGACTAGAAGCAAAAAAATCTTTATCGAGTAACTTCTGTATCATGCGCGATCCTCACTTTATTGCAAATCACTCAAGCCTCATTCTAAAAAGGAAAAGTGTATCTGACCTTCAAAATTCGGACATGGTAAATCTTTTTTTGGCTGTAATTTATAGTAACTTAAGACTTTTTATTAAAATTGTGCGAAGACTCACATTTTTACTCGGCGAATGTGACAAATTCAATGGGCAAAGTTTACTAACTGTATAACCGTTTTTTGTTACTGAGTATTACGTAAAGCTAGCTTGTTATTTTTCATTTTTACGTTCACCTGATGGCTTAATATTAAAACTTTTTTATAAAACTTTTGAAATGTATATTGTTGGCAAATCTACATAACAATAAAATTTCGTTAATAGCCATCTCACTGACTTGTATTTTTAGCTTTGTCGATAATAATTTTAAACGCTTAATATACTGTTTTGATGTTAAGGTTGAGGCTTGTTTGATATGGCGACAACTTATGTGAAGTGGCAGCTCTGTTTAGTCAAAATCAAACTTGATAAAGTAAACATTGATTACAATAGCAATAAAAAGCATTTGGAATAATATTGGCATTGGTTATATTTACGCCGATAACGATATCCCCAAACCTTTTACAGCAAATTATAACGAAGAAAGTAAAAGTTATGCTAAAGGCAAATAAAAATGACATCCCATTAATGCATCTTAATTGATTCCTAATATGGGTGTTATGTACAATTTTACCTTTATTTAGACGGTTATTGCTTGCCGTTAAAACGCGATGAAAAACACGGTAACAGTAACAATAACCGTTATAGATCAAGATGATACTTTGACTAGTTTTCTAAACTTGAGTGATGAATTACACCAGATAATTTTTATTATCTGGTGTTGACTCTGTCAATGACAACCTAATATTATTATGCTAGTTATTGTTATAACCCAGTATACATAATCTATCATTCCTTCATTTTATAATTTGCTATGTTTAGCAAAATAGCAGCATTAGCGATATTTTGTGTCATGTTAGAGAAAAAATATCAAATTATTGATGATAAACACCGGAATCAATATGCTAATTGACCATTTCATATAACCAAAAAAGCTTGGCATATTAATTTGCTGTTGTGTTGCTATACTTTTGACCATAAAGTTAGGTGCGTTACCTATGTAGCTAAGCGCTCCCATAAACACCGATCCCATTGATATGGCTAATAGTGTTTTTGCCATGGTGGTCATTAACGTCATAGCATCGCCTGATGCTAGATTGAAAAACACCAAATAAGTCGGTGCATTGTCTAAAAAGCCCGAGAGTAATCCCGCAAACCAAAAATACAAACTATTAATTGGCTGTAGATGGTCGTTGTTAACGAGCGTTACAATTGCCGCCAATGCGCCATTACTGCCCGCGCGTAAAATAGTTAACACCGGTACAATCGTAATAAAGATACCAATAAACAATTTACCCACTTCAATAATGGGATCCCAATTAAATTCATTACCCGCACGAACTTGCTTGGGTGTGATCATGACAGAAGTAACTGTAATGATTAACAGTAACAGATCCCGCACCAAATCAGGTAGGGCAATTGAGGTCGCTAAAATAGTAAAAGTGATTGAAGACTGCCAAATCCCCGACATCAATACACAAATAATTATGGCTACCAATAAAAAAATGTTTGTTATACCGTAGAGTTTAAACGGTTGAGTAGGTTTAGTCTTTATGTTTGACGATTGACCATATTGCTGGCGAAAGTAATAACTGTCGATAATATAGAAAATTATCAATAATAAAATCGTCGTCAATAATACCGGACAAAACATATGCTTAACAGTCCAAAAAAAATCAACCCCTTTTAAAAAACCAATAAATAACGGTGGATCACCTAATGGCGTTAATCCTCCGCCAATGTTAGCAACAAGAAAGATGAAAAAGATAATAATATGAACAGATTGATTACGATAACGATTAGCTCTAATTAAAGGACGAATCATTAACATTGCCGCACCTGTAGTGCCCATAATTGAGGCTAATATCGTGCCGATTGCTAACAATACAACATTCAATTTAGGCGTACTAATCATATCACTTTTAATCAACACCCCACCCGATACAGTAAACAGGGCAAGTAGTAAAACGATAAAAGGAATATACTCTTCTAATATTGCATGAGCAGTTAGATTGAGGGTAGTTTGCATACCGAATGAATAAATGGCAGCAACTATAAACAGTGTCGTCCAAAAAATAATAATTTTGCCGTAGTGATAGTGCCATAATCGCGCTAAAAATAGTGGACATAAAGCAATCGAAAGCAAAATACCAACAAAAGGTACAGCCCAAACCAAGCTTAACTGTTCACCGTTAAATTCGGAAGCATAGAGATCAAAAGAGCTAACTAACAATAAGCTAAAAGGTACACAGAATAATTTGAATGGGATTCTCATGGCATGTCCGTTTGGATTAAAAGTTGAAAATTATAACAAATATCAATGCGTTTTCGAATGGAATGTATTATCTATCAATATTTTGATAAGAACTTTAAGTGAATGTATGTGTTTTAGTAAAAAATAACTACATAGATTCAGCTACTAAGTACGAATCCAGTTTAAAAAAGCTTCATAAAGTCTTTTATACTTGTGCTTTTTGGGGACGATGATTAATCCAATTTTAACGGCTTTAATCTCTTCATCGCTGATACTATCAAATGCTAGTTTCTAGTTTCTAGTTTCTAGTTTCTAGTTTCTTTAAAAAGTATTGCCTGATTAATCCGCTTAAATTTTCTTTACTTCCTCGTTCCCATGAATAATAAGGACGAGAAAAATAGTTTTAGTAATCTAATAATCTTGTTATTATTATTTTTCCGCAAATTTTAAACCATTATGTGAGGTGATTATCTTACCCCAATGTTTATCGGCTTTAATGGCTCAATGATGGCACCCTTTACTGCATCGGCTTTTTTTAATAAAAGCCAGCCCTCTCTTAGGTTCAATAATCGGTATCAATGTTTGTTTTCGGTTGCCATCATTAATCGAATATATCTCAAAATTACAGACCCAGACGCTTTTATTCACGATTTTAGGGGGATTTTCAATACTCACTGTCTCCACTATATGACCTCTTTTTGGTAACGACTTAATCGTTTATTCTTCCTGTGACTCCTTTTTTGATCAAGATTTAGATACAAATCTCCGCTTCGTAGTTTGTTCTGGTGAACATATTGATAGATATGTTCATGACTAACGCAACCAAAATGGCTTATTTGCTCAGGATTTCATAGCTCCAAAAACTTATGTTCAATATAGCCTCAAACCGTTTCACTTATGCAAATTGCTCGCTTACTGCTCTCTTTTCGTCTATCTACCGAAAATCCATGTACCTTAAGGGCGTAGTAATAACCTCGATGGTCTTTGTTGCGTTTAAGTTCTAGCTAAATCGTAGATACATGCCTTTCTAATATTTGGGCAATGACTTTTTTCTTAAGACCCATAAAGAAATCTAGTATCTTTCTTTATGGGTAAGTTGTTTATATTTTATGATGCTATCTCAACGTTGATTGGTGAAAAATAACTTATTGTAAACAAATTATCTTTTTTATTGTCACCTTCATGTTAGTTAATGATTAGCACTTATTAGTATATTTCAAGACTGTGTCATTTTTGCAGTAACGAAATTTTATATAATAAACCATTGCAAACTAAATTTATTATTTTATTATACTATATCACTTTAGCGTTAATCGATGCTAAAGTGGTTTAATAAGCAGGATTTTTGTATAGTATTAAAAGTTATCCGATAGAAATATTTGAAAAAAATCAAGCAAATATCTACATGGAGAGGCGAAAATATGTTAAAATATGGTCTTAATCGGGCATCGGGCATCGGGCATCGGGCATCGGGCATCGGGCATCGGGCATCGGGCATCGGGCATCGGGCATCGGGCATCGGGCAATTAATTTATTGCTTATTTAATTATCAAGCTCACTATTGTTATTTTTCTTTAAGTTCTTCATCCCCACAAAATGGTTTTATCGGTGATGTAGTTGATAAAACTTATCTTAAATTCATACTGTTATTTTTTCTTGTTAATCTATTACTGTTATCAAAAGTAAATGCTTTAAATGTTCAAACTGTAAATATTATTCATGGTAATGCTCCACAAGTAATTAAAGAACAAGTTGCCGCCGATAGATTAGGCTTCACGGTAGCAGATCAGTTTTATAGTGAATCTTCTGGCAATATAAATGGTAATGTTGTGAAGGGGTTTGATGGCAATTTAAAGATTAGTGATTTTAAAGTAGATGTTAATAATCCTTCAGTGGTTGATACCGTTACAAACTACAACGATGAAGATGGCGATCATGCCGATTCACAAGATCCTTTCATTGTTGAAACAACTAATTATTGGTGGTATGACGCTAATAATGTTGAGTTAGCTAGCAATGGTCATTTAACTGCTGGTACACAAGATAAACCTATAGGTTGTGGTAGTGGATATCCAATGCCTTTAACACTGGTTTTTGCAAAAAAAGTTAAGGCACGCTCACAATATGGTATACCAAGGGAAAGTGATTATGTTACGTTTTCTAAAAAATATCTTATAACCGCTACTGGATTATGTTATGCCAGACCTAATTCGACCGAAATCTTTCCAGATAAACAATGGTTAAGCTTTGATGATAGCAATAAATTTATAGGTTGGAATGATAAAAATAATACCACACGAAGAGTTTTAGTTGGTGGAGGTTATACTAGTGATTATGTGCCTGATTGGGGATTTAAAGTCAATCCTACCCAATCAAATAATAAAAAGTTTCCTACAACAGGTTTTCCTGGCGCAAAATTTCAGTTAATTGTTGCTGGTGCACAAAGTGATTACTTATTTAGTGTACCTGTAAATCCTAATGGTCAGGTTTCAGTAGATAGTAAAGGATATGTGACAATACATGATAGGCCATCAGGAGCGGTGACAGTTCGCGCAACATTAAAAAGAGATCAAAAAGTAATGTTTGATTATACGTTTAATCCGACCATTGTTTGGGCAAAACCTGTAAAGGGTTTTTTGGGTTTTTGGTCTGATGCTATAAAAATTTGTCAAGGCGATCATTTATTGTTGCATACTCAACTGTCAAATGCGCCAATAACTAATGGTGTTAATAAATATTTTGAAATTAATAACGGATTCACTCGCGCAATCGATAGTACGTTATTTAGTGAATGGGGACATACGCTTAAACATGCTTATCCAGATTCAGATTGGGAAGATCGAGATGATGAGCGATATTGGAGCCGTCAAAGCAATCATAGTTTTGATGTTGATCCAATGTACAATCATTTAGATGTGAATGCAGGTTCCGGTAACATTGGAACTGATTGCGAGTCAGATTCTATGTGTCCAGACTTTTTAGTTTGTCTGTAGTGATGTAAATTTTTATTGATGCTTACATTGAACATGTTTGTTCTTTGGTGATATTGATTTTATGATTTTTAATTTCATTTGGCCAAATAATTGGCAGTGCAAGTAGCTATACGATGCCGTTGAATTTACAAATTAGATTGTAGGTAAAGCCTTATACACAATATGGAATATAAAGTTAAGGTATGGTATCGAATTTTACTAAGAATTATCAGATAGTAGCTGAGCTGCAATTAGGTTATGTAAGACCAGATGCAACAGTTAATAATCCTCATAATCATTGGAGTACTTACAATCCAGATGTTAGAAAAAAGTTTGGTACAATTATGTAGTATGTAAAGGTTAATTATATTATGGAAAACCTAATATCGATTACTCTTAGATTTAAACAACTTTATCTAAAAAATCATCTTCAAGAAAAATATAGCTTTATTAATTTTAAAAGCATCAAATTTATTATTGAGGATTAATATGAATATTAATGATAAAGTGTTACTACAACAAGAGTTTAAAGGGATCTTGTTATTTAAAGAAGGAATGTTTTTTCGTACATATAATCAAGGCGTTTATATATTAACTGAACATCTTGGGCATAATCTTCAAACACATATTAAACAGATTAAGAAATATCATAATAAGCAAGTCATTATTTGTGGTTTTCCTGTTAACACAATAAACGAACGATTGCCTAACGCAAAGTTGTTTGATTTTGGCGTAAAGTTAGCGTTCAATTACTCAATTGATGAATATAGTCACTGGTATGAACGACGTTGCCCTGAAAAGAGCGAAGCGAGATAAGGGCAAAAGCCGCCCACGAGCGTTGTAAACGTACGAGACGGCGGCGTCGGAGTTCTGGCGAATCGAGCAAAAAATAGCCGTAGTGTAGATCAAAAATCCAACATAAAAACAAATTACTTATGTTCCAATATAAAACGATAGCCTATATTGACTTAAGAATCATTTCTATAAAAGTTGTCAAAGCAATTTTTTTTACCAATAATTCACGGATTAAATTGAAATCGATGAATAGTGATATTGACTTAATAGAAGACGGAGATGATCTGATATCAAAGAAAGATGGATGATTGTTTATTTACTTTTTCACATATTGCATGCAAAACCTTTATAATAGACAGCCTTTTTATTGTTGGATAGAACATGCAAAAACAGTCGAACTTAGCAAACAAAACTGCTTTACATCAACGAAATAAACATCGCCATGGCTATGACTTTTTAGCGCTATGCCAAACGTTACCTGATTTCACACCGTACGTTAAACCCAATCAATACAATAATTTATCGATCGATTTTGCTGATCCAATGGCAGTCAAATTGCTAAATAAAGCACTGTTATTACATTATTATCAACTGAGCAATTGGGATATTCCCAATGATTATCTTTGCCCACCCATTCCAGGGCGAGCAGATTATATTCATTATCTAGCCGACTTACTTGCTCATGATAACGACGATAAAATCCCTTTAGGTAAACAGATCCGTGTTCTTGATATTGGTGTAGGGGCAAATGTAATTTATCCCATTATTGGTCGGGCTGAATATAATTGGTCATTTGTGGGGAGTGATATCAACCCAATGTCAATCAAGGTTGCAAAGCTTATCATTCAATCTAACCCATTATTAAATGGTTTAATTGATTGTCGATTACAACGTGATACCTCAGCAATTTTTAGGCAAATTATAAAGCCGAAAGAATTTTTTATGTTAACTATGTGTAATCCACCTTTTCATGATTCGGCACAAGCCGCACTGGCGAGTAACCAAACTAAGCTCAAAAAGTTAGGTAAATGGCAATATTCAAAATCTAATCCTGCGCTTAATTTTGGTGGTCAGCAGACTGAATTATGGTGCAAAGGAGGTGAAAGTGCTTTTATTACCAATATGATCAAAGAAAGTACACAATATAAACAGCAATGTTTATGGTTTACGTCGTTGGTTTCTAAAAAAGAGTCACTCAAGGTGCTTAATAAGCAATTAATGACAGTTAAACCTGCTGAAGTCAAAATTATTCCAATGGCGCAAGGACAAAAGAGTAGTCGTTTTATTGCATGGAGTTTTTTCCAGCAAGATAAAAGGCAAGCGATTATCCAAAACCATTATGAAAATAGTGAAGGTATAAAATAAAAAGCTTTTTCTTAACTACCTATTTTTAATGATGATTTTTATTATTTATTTGTTGTTATTTGCCATTTTCAATGTTCCCTTTAAAAGGCAACAACTTTTTTCAATAAAATAGAGGTTTTTATTCATTTAGCGTGTAACAAAATGCCAGACACGTTTACTGTAATTTTTATGTAAAAAATTTCATCCAATTGATTAATAATACTATTTTTACGTTTGATTATTCTGTAATCTATTTTTTTTTGATGAATAGTCATTTATACTTGTTACGCTTTTATATTTTGTATCGAAATTGAGTTTTTTGTTGTTTAGATAGTCACTATCACGAATAAATTAAGCGGTTTCAAAGGAGATACAATATGTCTGAAGTAGTCTTCTGTAAAAATTATCTGTCTTTTGCTAACACCAAACATTATTTAATTTTTTTTTTAATTCGCATTAATCAATTTTATTGTTCTTCTATTACTATTAAATCAGTTTCAGCAATTGTTGTTTATTGGTTATTTGTGCATAGTAATCCTGTCAATGCATTATCGGCTTCGACTGAAAATGCTATTCATGGTCATGCGCCTTATTTAACGTTTGACAATGGAAAAACTAAAGTGGTAAGTGTTGAAGGGTTACTGGGTTTACAGCTATCTGACGGTCGTAGTTTTATTGCCGCTGGTGGACAAAGTGATTTGTATCCCAATGCAATTATCGATGATTCAAGCCAAGAATCCCCCATTGATTTGTTGAGTGATGATGATACATTTTTGAGCATTAAAACCTTGGTACCGTTAGTCAATAATAGTAGTTATCCAAGTATTTCATTGAGTAATCTTCTTGCATCTTCTAATAATTATTGGGGAGATGAAGATGGTGATGCATCACCAAATGCAACCGGTAATTTGATGGTTAAATGGTTAGATGCCAATAACAACGATATTACTACGCAAGTCAAAAATAACCCCAATGCTCAATTAACCGGATGCGATTCCCCTTATAAGTTAACGATTACGTCTAATGGTGGTCAATTATTTACCCAATATGGTATACCTAATGTGACAGATTTTAGTGGTGCTAAGCATACCTATTATTTTAATCGTAAAATTGATACGCCGTATGTATGTTATGTTCAACCCAATGTTTGGTATGATGGACGTCATTATCCTGATGCAGATGGTCCTGATTGGATCAGAAGCCGAGGATTTAAAGTGCAAGATATCAGTAATCCGGATTTAAATTTTCCCACGACAGGTTTAAATGGTCTAAATTTTTATTTGATATTAGGTGGTGTTACACCTGAACAAGTCATCACTGCAAATACTCAAGATGGTCAAACTGTTTATCCTGTCAACGGTGGGAGTAAAGTCACCATTTCATTAAAATCCGAACAAACACCAGGTTGGGATAATTCACCCAAAGTGTTAGCATTAAAAGTGGTTTTAAATGGTCCGAATGAAAATTCCACTGATACTTCATTTAGCCCTGTTCTGTTTAAGATTTATGCAGACAGTGAACGAAAGCAATTATTATACAGTTTTAATATTGATAGATGGTATATCGCCAGTTCAAATGATGCAACATCTAATGATGATGTTCAGCGCTTTTGTGACAATTTGGGTAATGGTTATCGATTCCCGAAAGTCAATGATTTAACTAACGCTAATGGCAAAGGTTGGCATGGCGGAATTAATGGTCGCAATATTAATAATTATCGTCGGCAAATAAGCTTTAAAGATGCAAGTGGTAAATGGATTGGTGGCATTTTTAATGAATGGGGATCTTCTTATCAACTTTATTATCCAACAAGTGATTGGCATACTTCAACGCAATCCTACTATTGGGCATTATCCGATGATGCTAGCATACAATATGCGGTTGGTTCTGATGTGGGTGATATCGATTCAGATTCTACAGCAGGTAAAATGGTTTGTGTTAATCCTTAATTTAAAAAATAATTATAAAAATAATTTTAATATTCATAGTGCTAAACATATAGCTTAAAGGCGCTGATTAAATAGCACATTATGTATCTTTTCTACACGATTTAGTAATTATAAAATAATCGCGATTAATTTAAAGTTAAATTAAATATAGGTAGGGAAGATAAAATGAACGGAAATGAAAAAACAGCATTGATTGAACAACTGCAAACTATTGTTGGCAAAAAATATACGTTAACAAACCCTAATCGGACGTTGCCTTATCGTCAAGGTATTCGTTTTGGTGAAGGTGATGCATTAGCAGTTGTATTACCTGGCACATTAGTTGAGCAATGGCAAATATTAAAAGCATGTGTTGCCGCTGATGTGATTGTTATTACGCAATCGGCCAATACTGGCTTAACAGGGGGGTCAACCCCAGATGGCAATGATTATGATAGACCGGTTGTAATTGTGAGTACTCGTCGTTTAGAAGGTATTCAAGTTATTGAAAATGGTGAGCAGGTTGTTTGTTTACCGGGAAGTACATTATTCCGTTTGGAAAAAGAGTTAAAAAAATATAATCGAGGACCGCATTCAGTTATTGGTTCATCATGTATTGGTGCATCTGTCATGGGTGGGGTATGTAATAACTCTGGTGGTTCCCTGATTCAACGTGGTCCTGCTTATACCCAAATGGCTGTGTTTGCACAATTGGATGCGCAAGGACAATTACATCTTGTTAACCACTTGGGCATTGAACTGGGTGATGAGCCAGAAACCATTTTACGGAATCTAGAAAATCATACCTATACTGAAAAAGATATTAATCGTGATGCGGGCTTAGGTCATGATCATCATTATTGCGATCATGTTCGTGAAGTTGATGCCGATACACCTGCACGTTTTAATGCCGATCCAGCTCGCCATTATGAAGCTTCGGGCAGTGCAGGTCGCTTAATGGTTTTTGCCGTGCGTCTTGATACATTTCCATTAGAGAAGAAATCAGAAGTATTTTATATTGGTACTAATGACATTAATGAGTTAAATGATATCCGTCGTCATATTTTAAGTCAGTTTAAAACATTACCGGTATCAGGCGAATATATGCATCGAGTCGCATTTGATATTGCTGCGGTTTATGGCAAACCGACTTTTTTAGCTATTCAAAAATTAGGTACTGATACCATACCTCGCCTTTTTGCTTTTAAAAACTTTGTTGATCGCGTTACAGGTAAAATTCCATTCTTTCCGAAAAACTTTTCAGATCGTTTTTCAATTTTTGTTGCTAAATTTTTACCTAATCACTTACCGAAAACCATTCGAGACTACCGTGATCGCTATGAACATCATTTGATTTTAAAAATGGCAGATGACGGGATAGCCGAAGCTGAAGCATTTTTGAAATCGTATTTCCAAAATAAAAACGGAAGTTATTTTTTGTGTAATGCTAAAGAGGCTCAAGCAGCAATGTTACATCGTTTTGCAGCGGCAGGTGCAGCGACATCTTATCGAAATGTCCATAGTAAAACAGTGGAAAACATTGTAGCGTTAGATATTGCTTTGCGTCGTAATGATACAGATTGGTTTGAAACTTTGCCAAAAGACATTGATCAAAACTTTATCTATAAAATGTATTATGGGCATTTTTTCTGTTATGTCTTTCATCAAGACTATATTGCTAAAAAAGGCACAGATTGTGATAAAGTGAAGGAACAAATTTTAGCTTTACTTGATCAGCGAGGGGCACAATACCCAGCAGAGCACAATGTTGGTCACCTGTATCATGCTAATGCCGATTTGAAAAAATTCTATCAAGAGCTTGATCCGACTAATAGCCTCAATCCTGGTATTGGTAAAACTTCTAAGAAAAAATATTGGAAGTAACCCAATCTAAGCAATTGCCAGCTGATATAAGCTGGCAAAGCTCAGATGAAGATAATTTAATGCACAATGATCAACTTTAGTCGCTTTAACTTAATCGGTTGGCAAGGTGAGATTATCAATATTAGGGGTGATCAAACAGATAATAATTATTTTATATTCTGTGATGAGTGAAGCTATATAAACAACTAGATAGATAATAAAAAGGGCAAGTTAGCCCTTTTTAATTTAAGAGCGGCAGTGTTAAAGCATTTTCTTTAATTGATACAACATCTCCAATGCTTGTTTTGGTGATAAGGCATCAGGATCGATGTGTTTCAGCGCTTGTTCAATTTCAGAAGGTTCACTTTCCGTCACAAAGCTAAGCTGCGATTGGTCAACATGGCTCTTTGCCGCTTGCTTCGAAATGACTTCGAGCTCTTTTAGCTTTTGTTTGGCGCGTTTTAATACTTGTTTTGGTACGCCAGCTAATCCGGCCACCGCAATACCAAAACTTTTACTGGCCGCACCTTCAGATACTTCGTGGATAAAGGCAACCGTGTTGTCATGTTCAATGGCATCAAAATGAATGTTATAAACGCCTTGCATATGCTCAGGCAACTGCGTTAACTCGAAGTAATGGGTAGCAAAGAGTGTCATCGCTTTGATTTGGTTTACTAAGTTTTCAGCACATGCCCAAGCTAAGGACAATCCGTCATAAGTTGAGGTGCCACGTCCAATCTCGTCCATTAGCACAAGGCTTTGTTCAGTGGCGTTATGCATTATGTTAGCGGTTTCAGTCATTTCGACCATAAATGTTGAACGCCCCGACGCTAGATCATCCGATGCACCAATTCGGGTAAAGATGCGATCAACCGGTCCAATAATGGTTTTTGATGCTGGCACAAAA
Source organism: Gilliamella sp. B2838 (assembly GCF_026536185.1). NCBI lineage: Bacteria > Pseudomonadati > Pseudomonadota > Gammaproteobacteria > Orbales > Orbaceae > Gilliamella > Gilliamella sp. B2838. Next base: position 195,981 of record NZ_JAFNOO010000001.1, on the reverse strand, counting down.
CTACCTATGTAGCTCAGTAAAACAATTAATGCAGCTTGGCGCATATACGTGCTTTTACCACCCATATTTGGACCGGTGATAATGAGCAATCTTCTATCAGGGGAAAGCCGTAATGAATTAGCAATAAATGGCGTTTGCAATACTTGTTCTATAACGATATGGCGACCATTGATAATTTCAATACCTGCTTTTTCAGAAAATGTAGGGCATTGATAATTAAGCGTTAAAGCTCGTTCAGCTAAATTCGTTAAGACATCAAGTTCAGCGATAGCATCGGCACTAAGTTGCATTTCGGCAAGCTGTGGCATAAGTAAATCAAACAATTGATCATATAACTGTTTTTCAAGGGCTAGTGCACGACCTTTTGAGGTGAGGACTTTATCCTCATACTCTTTAAGCTCAGGAATAATGTACCGTTCAACATTTTTGAGCGTTTGGCGTCGGGTATAGTGAATTGGTGCTAAATGGCTTTGTCCTCGACTAATTTGAATATAGTAGCCATGTACAGCATTAAATCCGACTTTCAGTGTGTCGATACCTAAAGTTTCACGCTCGCGAATTTCCAGTTGTTCCAGATAATTTGTTGCACCATCTGCAAGATTGCGTAGTTCGTCAAGTTCGGCATTGTAACCGCTGGCAATGACGCCTCCATCACGAATAATGACAGGTGGCGTTTGGACAATTGCTCGCGTTAAAATAGATGCAATGTGATCAAATTGATTGATTTTAGCTCGCAAAGCAATTAAAGCTGGCGTATTCATTTGGCTTAATAACTGTTGCATTTGCGGCAGTAAGTTATAAGCATCACGCAAACGGGCAAAATCACGTGGGCGAGCTGTTCGTAGTGCAAGCCGCGCTAAAATACGCTCAAGGTCGCCAATGAGTTTTAATAATGGCTGAATATCATCAATATGATTTTGTAATTCACTGATTGCTTGTTGACGGTGTTGTAATACGTTTACGTCACGAATTGGGGCATGCAACCAGCGTTTTAACATGCGGCTACCCATTGGGGTTTGGGTTTTATCTAAAATTTCAGCCACTGTATTTTGTGTGCCACCCGATAAATTTTCAGTGATTTCTAGGTTGCGCCGCGTTGCCGCGTCGAGTACCACAAAGTCGAAAGCTGATTGTTTGATGATTGAACGAATATGTGGTAGCGCGGTGCGCTGCGTATCTTTCACATATTGCAGTAAACAGCCAGCTGCGCTAAGTGCATAAAGGCAATCTTCCACGCCAAATCCAACTAAATCATTGGTACCAAATTGCAAGTTAAGCTGCTGTTTAGCGGTTTCAAGATCAAAATCCCACAAGGGGCGACGTCTTAACCCATGACGATGTTCAATTAATGACATGGATTGAAACTCTTCCGGATAAAGAAGTTCAACTGGATTGGTGCGTTGTAATTCAGCTTGTATTGATTCGTAACTATCAGTTTCAAAGATAAAAAACCGCCCAGAACTTATATCGAGCGTGGCATAACCATAGTGGTTTTTTGATTGCCATATTGATGCTAATAAATTATCTTTACGATCTTCTAATAATAATTCATCACTGACCGTACCCGGCGTTACAATACGAACAATTTTGCGCTCGACAGGACCTTTACTCGTTGCAGGATCCCCGATTTGTTCACAAATCGCAACCGATTCACCAAGCGAAATTAACTTTGCTAAATAACTCTCAACTGCATGATAAGGTACACCGGCCATCGGAATCGGCTCACCATTAGACGAACCACGTTTAGTTAACGATATATCAAGTAATTGCGAAGCTCGTTTAGCATCATCATAAAACATCTCATAAAAATCACCCATACGATAAAATAGCAAAATATCCGGATTTTCCGCTTTTAGTCTGAGGTACTGCCGCATCATTGGGGTGTGTTCAGTAAAGTTTTCTTGTTCGGTCATTGTATTAATTCTTACTAAATTAGCTCATTATTTATTCAACATTAATTTATTATAGCGAAATATTAGGATTTGTCGGAGTATTTATTTTAAGAGGTTGAAATAAATGTAAGTTTTATTTTTTATCTATCTACTTTGATAATCAAGTTGGGTATGACTGTTTGTTACACGCTTTTGATTTTATTTATGATTAGTTATAGCTATTAATTGCGTAATAAACAATTTAATTAAATCGTGCCTTATTGTGTTTAATGATCTTGAATAACCTATTAAAATTTGATAGTTTACTTGCAGTTATTTTTATCGTTTAACACAAAAGAAGGTAATTGTTATGACAATCAAAGTAGGTATTAATGGTTTTGGCCGTATTGGTCGTATTGTTTTCCGTGCTGCTCAAAAACGTTCTGACATCGAAATCGTTGCAATCAATGATTTATTAGATGTTGAATATATGGCTTATATGCTTAAATATGATTCAACTCATGGACGTTTTGATGGTAAAGTTGAAGTTAAAGACGGAAAACTAATCGTTAATGGTAAAACAATCCGTGTTACTGCTGAAAAAGATCCAGCAAACTTAAAATGGAATGAAGTGGGTGTTGATGTTGTTGCTGAAGCAACTGGTTTATTCTTAACTGACGAAACTGCGCGTAAACATATCCAAGCAGGAGCAAAAAAAGTCGTATTAACTGGTCCATCTAAAGATAGTACGCCTATGTTTGTAATGGGTGTTAACGATAAAGATTATGCAGGTCAAGATATCGTATCTAATGCTTCATGTACAACTAACTGTTTAGCACCTTTAGCGAAAGTTGTTAATGATAACTTCGGTATTGTTGAAGCATTAATGACAACTGTTCACGCAACAACAGCAACTCAAAAAACTGTTGATGGTCCATCTCACAAAGATTGGCGTGGTGGTCGTGGTGCTGCACAAAACATCATCCCATCTTCAACTGGTGCTGCTAAAGCTGTAGGTAAAGTTATTCCTGAATTAAATGGTAAATTAACTGGTATGGCTTTCCGTGTTCCAACTCCAGATGTTTCTGTTGTTGATTTAACTGCGCGTTTAGCAAAACCTGCTAAATACGAAGATATCTGTAAAGCAATCAAAGCTGCTGCTGAAGGCCCAATGAAGGGTGTGCTTGGCTATACAGAAGATGATGTAGTTTCAACTGACTTCTTAGGTGAAGTTTGTACTTCAGTATTCGATGCTAAAGCAGGTATTCAATTAAGTGATACTTTTGTTAAACTTGTTTCTTGGTATGATAATGAAGTTGGTTATTCAAACAAAGTATTAGACTTAATTGCTGTTGTTTCTAAAAAATAAGTCATTTTTGTGTCATATTAGAAAGGCAACCATATGGTTGCCTTTTTTTGTAATTAAAATAGTCAATGATGATTACGCGATAAATAAAAAAGCCCATTTTCGCAAATGGGCTTTTTACTTAGACTAATTAACGAATTAATTAGCTATTAAATAACGACAACATCAGCTGCAGCTGGTCCGCGAGGGCTATCTTGGATTGCAAATTCAACTTGTTGTCCTTCAGCTAAAGTTTTGAATCCGTCACCGGAAATAGCTGAGAAATGGACAAAGACGTCTTTGCTTCCATCGGTAGGGGTAATAAAACCAAAACCTTTACTCTCGTTAAACCATTTGACTTGGCCTGTTTTCTTATTCATTTACTAGACATCCTAACAATAATTAATAATTTGCCTTTACGGCTCGCATAGACTTAAACTTAGTATAGATTATGTAATTCATAACTAAAAAATATAAATAAATTTACATTAAAAAGTTAATCGTTTTCATAATGAATAGCTTTGTTATAAGTCTGTTACTATTACCGCACAAATTATAATCGAAAGCAAGATATTAATGACAATTTTTTCATGTTAGAGTGCAGTTTTTTATAAATTTTTAGTTAAATAAATGTAATTTGATCTAAAACAAATTATTAAATCTTAAAAATTTTATAATTATTTCGAAAGTGAAATTTACAAAAAAAACCAGAGTATCAGAAAAAGATTTCATCACTCTGGTTTAACGGTTACTTTTTTACATCAAATTGTGAAATTAACAGTAATTTTATTTCTTTTTTGCTCTTTCAAAAGATTCTAAAATCTCTTTACGCGCAGAATCGACATTTTCCCAACCGTCAACTTTAACCCATTTACCTTTTTCTAACGCTTTGTATTGTTCAAAAAAGTGTTTAATTTGTGACTTGAGTAGTTCCGGTAAATCGTCAACATCTTTTATATGATCATACTCTTTTGTCAGTTTGGTATGAGGCACCGCAACTAATTTTGCATCAACACCTGACTCATCTGTCATTTTTAGAACGCCAACTGGGCGACAACGAATAACGGCACCGGGTTGTAAAGGGTAAGGCGTTGGGACTAACACATCAACAGGATCACCATCTAAAGATAGTGTATGGTTGATATAACCATAATTACATGGGTAAAACATTGCTGTCGCCATAAAGCGATCGACAAATACAGCACCCGTATCTTTATCAACTTCGTATTTTATTGGTGAAGCATTCGCTGGAATTTCAATTACTACATAAATATCATCTGGTAATTCTTTACCTGCTGGTACATTCAAAAGTCCCATTTTTGTATCCTCTATTATTTATTTGTTAATAATATTGTTTAGTGATAAGTCATAAGCACACATTATAAAAGTTATTCCGTGTCGCTCAATTCTTTTAGATATTGAAAAATCTGTCTGGCTGTTTTCGGAGGCTTGTTCGACGCTAACTCTTTTTTAGCTATACGAGCAAAAGTACGTAGCTGCTGCCTGTCAGCATTTGGATATAAATCCATAATCATTTCAGCATCACCGGTTTCAATCAGTTCATCGCGTAACATTTCAAGTTTATGAAACATCGCGACTTGTTGATTATGGCGGTTTTTGAGTTTATCCAAGGCAAGTGTAATTGGTTCGATATCCCGATTTCTGAGTAATTTACCAATATATTGAATTTGCCTTCTGTAACCCTCTTTTTTGATTTTTTGAGCTAATTCGATGGCATAGAGTAAATCTTCATCAAGGGGGATTTTAGCAAGTTCATTTTTACTTAAATTAACGAGTTCAATACCGAGTTTTTTAAGTTCTTCAGCATCTCTTTTTATTTCACTTTTACTAACGTAGATAATTTCATCTTCGATATCATCGACATTAAAGTTTGCTTCTTCGGTTGTCTTTTGATTTTGATTCATATAATTTCTTTTGTTAACTAAAATGCATTTCTGGCTTATTATAACGTATCACTAGCAGAATTGTAGAAAATAATAAAATGAGTATTGAACAAATTAAAAAAGAGGCAAAAGATCAACAAGCAAACTTGTCGGCTATAGTGGCTGATACTATTGCTAAAGCAAAATCGCGTGTTGATTCAGTTGCAGTGTCAATTAATCAGTCAACCGGTATTAATGTTAGTACCCGTTTAGGTGAACCTGAAACGGTCGAATTTAATAGTGATGGTGCGTTAGCTATTACTGTCTATCAAAATCAGAAAAAGGGGAGCGCTTCTACTAATGATTTATCCCCTAAGGCTATTGCTCAAACTATTGATATGGCGGTTAATATTATGCAATACACTTCACCCGATCCCTACTCAGGATTAGGTGATCGTTCTTTAATGGCATTTAATGCGCCTGATTTGGATCTTTTTTACCCAAGTGATTTGAATGTGGATCGAGCTATTGAGCAAGCAAAGCAAGCGGAACAAGTAGCACTTGCTAATCCAAAAATAAAAAGTAGTGATGGTGGCTATTTTAGTAGTCGTTATGGCATTTACATGTATGGCAATAGTTTAGGAATGTTACAAGGCTATTGTGCGAGTTCGCATTCTCTATCTTGTTCGGTTATTGCAGAACAAAATGGTCAAATGGAGCGTAATTACGCTTATACTTCGTCACGTGATATTAGTGAGCTGAGATCCCCTTCATGGGTAGGCGAACAATCAGCACAACGAACTATTTCACATTTAGGTGCCCAGCAGATAGCCACAATGCAAGCACCTGTCCTATTTTGTCCAGAGGTGGCGGTTGGCTTAATTGGTCATTTAGTTGGTGCAATTAGTGGGGGAGCAATTTATCGTAAGTCCTCATTTTTGTTAGATAGTATTGGCAAATCTGTGTTTCCTTCATGGTTAACTATTTTTGAAGATCCTCACATTCTAAAAGGTGTCGGATCTTCTCCTTTTGACAGTGAGGGAACCCAAACGGTCAAACGTAATATTATTGAGCAAGGCGTATTGCAAACGTATTTACTCGGGAATTATTCAGCCCGAAAATTAGGTTTAAAATCAACGGGGCACGCAGGGGGAATTCATAACTGGTTAATCTCTTCTAGCCAGCCTCGCCGTGATTTCAATGCTATGTTGGCTAAATTAGATAAAGGTGTTGTTGTAACATCATTGATGGGGCAAGGTGTCAACAATATTACCGGCGATTATTCTCGAGGCGCAACTGGATTTTGGGTTGAAAATGGTCAAATACAGTATCCAATTAATGAATTTACCATTGCCGGAAATCTTAAAGATATGTATCAAAATATTGTAGCCATTGGTAATGATATTGAAACAAGAACCAATATCCAATGTGGATCGATATTGATTGATAATATTAGTATAGCAGGGAAATAAAAGACATATATGGGAAGAGTCACAAACAGCGCACTAATGCAAAAAATTGCTTTATGGATGCCAGGTTTAAAAAATTTATTACACTATAGGCGTGATTACTTTAGTTTTGATCTTAAAGCGGGTTTGTCAGTTGCAGCTGTTTCTTTACCCGTCTCTATTGCTTATGCTGAACTCACTGGTGTTGGTGCAATTGCTGGATTATATTCAACAATATTACCGTTGATTGTTTATGCACTTTTTGGTTCTTCCAGACAACTTATTGTTGGTCCTGATACTGCAACATGTGCAGTAGTTGCAGCAGTAGTTTTACCACTAGCATCAAATGATCCTATTTTGCGTTGGCAGTTGGTAGTTATATTAACAATTATGATTGGAATATGGTGTATCATTGCCGGCAAATTGCACTTAGGTGCACTGGCTGATTTACTGAGTCAACCGATATTGATTGGTTTACTTAATGGCATTTCAATCACCATAATGGTAGATCAACTCGCCAAGACATTAGGGTTTTCTTATGATTACTCTTACTTAATTGAACGTGTTGTCTATTTACCGTTTAAAATTCCACAAATTCATCTCTTCACAGCATTAATCTCACTGTTTACTTTGGTGATATTGATCGGTTTAAAAAAAATAAAACCGCGTTATCCCGCACCGCTTTTTGCCGTGGTTGTGATGACTTTTCTCTCTTGGTTATTTAATTTTGAATCTCACAATATTCGAATTATTGGCGCAGTGACTGGTGATTTTATCCCCGTTGAATCATGGCTTGATTTTGATAAAGGCTTGATGCGTGATTTAGTTGTGCCATCACTGAATATCGCGATTATTTGTTTTGTCAGTATGATGATAACAGTACGAAGTTTTGCTTCAAAAAATAACTATGAAACTAACGCTGATGTTGAATTTAAAGCCTTAGGTATGGCAAATATTGTGGCAGGATTATCGCAAGGATTTGTGGTTAGTGGTACGTCATCGCGTACGGCGGTTAATGATGCTAATGGTGGCAAAACTCAGTTAGTTTCGATTATTGCAGCTATCATTATTGGTTTTGTTGTCTTGTTTTTATTATCCCCATTAAAATATATTCCAACCTGTGTGTTAGGGGTAATTTTAATTTATTCTTCTATTTCGCTAATTAACTTTCAGACTATTATTCGCTTTTTTAAATTTGATCGTGATGCGTTTTATTTAAGTTTAACCACGCTAGTTTCGGTGTTAGTCATTGGTATTATTCCCGGTATGGCGCTAGCGGTGTTATTAGGTTTATTCTTATTTTTAAGGCGAGTATTTAGGCCTAAAGATCAATTACTTGGGGTTGATGAAAGTGGTCGTATTCATTCTTTAGGAAAAGACGTTAAACCTCTAGATAATACCATTATTTATCGATTTAACTCTCCACTTACTTACTTTAACATCGCTTATTTTAAGCGCAGAATTATCAGTTATATTGACGAAGCACCGCAACCGATAAGTTATGTCATTGTCGATGCTATTCCTTGTTTTACGTATAAAGATGTTAGTGTTTTGTCGGGTATTGAAGAGCTGGTGAAATCGTTGAAAGTCAGAAATGTGATTTTAATACTATCAGGTCGACGAAAAACATTAAAAAACTGGTTTAAACAGATGAATATTAAGTTAGATGAACAGTATATTGAATTTGCTTATGATCTCTATTTTTCAGTTCGGTTAGTACAAAGTAAAGAGCACATGGAAAATAATGAAGATGCTTTAAATCAGTAATAATAAAACCATCTTATAATCATTAATTAGCATGTTAAGGAATATTATGAATCAAATTAGCAAAATGCCTAAAATTGAGATGATTAGCACCGGTGACGAAGTGTTATATGGTCAAATAATTGATACTAATGCTACATGGTTGTCGCAGTTGCTATTTGAAGAAGGTATTACGATCACATCAAGGTATACCGTTGGTGATAATTTAGAACAATTGATTCATACATTCAAGCAGCGTAGCTTAGTTAATGACATTATTATTATTAATGGTGGTTTAGGACCAACAAGCGATGATTTAACCGCCGAAGCTGCTGCTAAAGCTAACAATGAATCACTGACATTAAACCATGATTGGCTACTTAAAATTGAACATTATTTTACTAGTCGTGGCAAAACCATGCCTTCAAGTAATATTAAGCAAGCAATGTTGCCTGAAAGTGCCTCTTTAATTGATAACCCAATCGGCACGGCTTGTGGATTTAAAATGGAAATCAACAACTGTTTGCTATTTTTTACACCCGGTGTACCATCAGAATTTAAAGAAATTGTACAAAACTCAATATTACTCGAGATTACGCAGCGCTTGCCACCCTTTGATAAAAAATTGTGTTATCGATTAACAACAATGGGACGAACTGAAAGTGATCTCGCCACAGAAATTGAAGCTAAAATTGATATTCCAGACGATATTATAGTTGGTTATCGTGCCGCAATGCCAATTATTGAATTAAAACTAACAGGACCAGAGTCTCAAAAAGATAAAATGGATGAATTATGGTCTAAAATCAAAGTTATTGTTTCTAGCAATTTTTTATTTGAAGGTGTGTTAAGCCAACAAGATACGTTTGGTTTAGCCCAACTGGTTTCTAGATTATTGCTTGATAAAAATTTGACTATCGCTGTTATTGAACAGCAATCGGCTGGGATTGTTGGCTCACAATTGTTTGAATCAGCTGCACCTTTAGTCAAATCAGAAATTCTACCCTTGTTACTTGAAGATCCAAAATCGTATTGTTTACAGATCTTAAAACATAATCATGCAGATATTGTGCTTGGACTGGTTAATTTTCGTGAAAAAAATAGCGAATTTACGTTATTAATCGCAACGTCAAAACAGGTTTGGCAATGTAATTTAAAATATACGGGTCGTTTGCAAAATCGACAAACTGAGCGCAAAATTTTTTGTGCGATTGCTTTAGATGCTTTACGGCGTTACTTACTAAACATGCCAATAATTGGGCCAAATGTCTGGTTAGAAGTTATCGCCTAATATTATTAGGCATTGACTATAAGAGTGTTTATTTTACATTGTGAAATAATATAAATATGGACAATTCCCCTTAAAATTAAGTACAATAAGCGATCTTTCACATTAGGTAATTTAGTAAAACAAATTAGAGGTAAAAATGGCTCGTGTAACTGTTCAAGATGCAGTAGAAAAAATTGGTAATCGCTTTGATCTAGTTTTAGTTGCAGCAAGACGTGCTCGCCAATTACAAGTTGAAAATAAGTCGCCATTAGTTCCGGAAGAAAACGACAAGGAAACCGTTGTAGCATTACGTGAAATAGAAGATGGTCTTGTCAATAAACAAATTCTTGATAGTGCTGATTTCCAAGCTTTACAAGATGAAGAAGCGGAAGTTCGTTCTGCACTTCATGAATCGATTCTGCTCGAAAATACTCCCTCGTACGAATAAGTTTTTTTGAGAATTGCCTATGCAATATTTTGATAGCTTAAAAGAGATTGTTGCATCTTATCTTCCAGCTAAACAAGTTGAAGTGATTCAAAAAGCTTATTTTTTTGCTCAAAAAGCGCATGAAGGGCAATTCCGATGTAGTGGTGAACCGTACATTACTCACCCAGTTGCTGTCGCAACGATTTTAGCGGATATGCGGCTTGATTATGAAACTATCATTGCCGCACTTTTACATGATACTATCGAAGATACCCCCGTCACTTTTCAAGATATAACAAAAGAATTTGGCAAGCATGTCGCTATTTTAGTTGAAGGTGTTTCCAAACTTGATAAGCTAAAATTTCGTAACAGGCAAGAAGCGCAAGCCGAAAATTTTCGCAAAATGGTGTTAGCCATGACCGAAGATGTGCGAGTTATATTGATCAAACTTGCCGATCGTACTCATAACATGCGCACATTAGGTGCATTAAGACCTGACAAACGCAGACGAATTGCGAAAGAAACATTAGAAATTTATGCACCCTTAGCGCATCGATTGGGAATCCATCATATTAAGACCGAGTTGGAAATCCTAGGCTTTACTGCTATGCACCCCAATAGAGCGAAAGTGTTAGAAAAAGTTGTGAAAGCAGCGCGAGGTACTCGAAAAGAATTAATCCAACAAATCTTATCAGAGATTAGAGGCCGTTTGGCTGAAGCCAATATTGAAGCTGAAGTTGAAGGACTTGAAAAAAATATCTATGTCATTTATCAAAAAATGCAAATGCGTGAACAACACTTTCACTCTATCATGGATATTTATATCTTTCGGATTGTGGTTAAAGATGTCGATGCTTGCTACCGTGCACTCGGTTTGGTACACAATTTATATAAACCAAGACTTAACCGCTTCAAAGACTATATCGCTATTCCAAAAGCAAATGGCTATCAATCTTTACACTCATCATTAATTGGTCCACATGGTACTCCCGTTGAAGTGCAAATACGCACAGAGGATATGGATCAAATGGCCGAAATGGGGGTCGCTGCGCACTGGGTATATAACGAAAATGATGAGCTCAATCACACCACTACTCAAATTAAAGCTCAACGTTGGATGCAAAGTTTATTAGAATTACAACAAAGCGTGGGTAACTCTTTTGAATTCATAGAAAACGTTAAATCCGATCTTTTTCCTAAAGAAATCTATGTCTTTACGCCTAAAGGTCGTATTGTTCAATTACCAGAGGGTTCAACAGCAGTTGATTTAGCCTATGCTGTTCATTCCGATATAGGTTATCAATGCATTGGTGCGATTGTTGACCGTAAGCCATTCCCGCTTTCTCAGCCATTAAGTAATGGGCAAACAGTTGAGATTATTACTTCTCCTGAAGGTCGTCCTAATGCGAATTGGTTAAATTTTGTTGTCAGTGCGAAAGCACGATCTCGTATTCGCCAAGCTTTAAAAACATTAAAGCGTGAAGATGCTATCGAATTAGGTCGGCGTTTGCTCAATCTCTCTTTGATTAAAACCGGTGGCATTGATGAGCTTTCGCAAAAACAGATTGCAAGAATTGTTGAATTAACAAAATTACCGACTTTTGATGATGTACTGGCTGAAATTGGTTTAGGTAATGTGATGAGTCACTTTATTGTTAAAGGCTTAGAACATAAGGCATTACTGAATAATCACTCAGAGGCGAATAAGACATTAGTCATCACAGGTAGTGAAGGTGTACTTGTAACATTTTCGAAATGTTGCCATCCCATTCCAAATGATCCTATTATTGGGCATGTTAGTGCCGAAAAAGGATTAACAGTACATCATGAATCTTGTCGTAATATTACTGGCTATCAAAATAATCCTGAAAAATATATTCCCTTAAGGTGGGCGCCAAATATTGAACAGCTCTTTGTTGCTGAAATTTGGGTTGATATTCTCAATAATCAAGGCTCATTAGGTCATGTCTTGTCTATCATTAATGATGAACAAGCTCATCTTCAATGGTTGAATACTGAAGAAAAAGATCGACAAATTTATACGATTATTCTACAAATTGAAGTAAAAAATGTTCAACAACTTAATGAACTGATGCGTAAGTTATCGCTACAGCAAGATGTGGTGAGTGTGACTCGCAATGTCAATTAGTTATTATGGCTAACCGTTTTTTAAACCATATTCCGTTAATTAAATTAGCCGGTATTGGTGAAAGTTTAGAAAAAAAATTTCATACACTCGGCATTCAAACCATTCAGGATTTATTATTACACTTTCCGATGCGATACGAAGATCGCACCTCTTGTTGTGCAATTGGCAGCAGTAGCATTGGTGAATACACCACTATCGAAGGTTGTATCATTAAAACGGAAGTGATTTTTCGGCGTAAACAAATGCTAGTTTGTCATATTCAAGATGAGTCAGGAATCGCTATATTGCGATTTATGCATTTTAATGCAGGTATGAAAGCCAGTTTAGCTATCGGCAAATGGGTGAGTGCTTATGGCGAAATCAAAAATGGAAAAACTTATCGTGAAATTATCCACCCACAATATAAAGTCAGAGCGAATCGAGAAGATAATGCATTAATTACCGATCCAACCCAAGAAAGATATACGCCGATTTATCCCACAACTTATGGCTTAACGCAAAATGTGATTCGTAAGTTGATTCAAGCGGCACTGTTATTACTAAAGCGCAACCCACCTGAAGAAATTTTACCTGCGCCACTAGCAAATCAATTTTTGTCAGCTTTTGATTCATTGAATATTATTCATAATCCGCCTATTGATACTGATATTGCTCAGTTATCTAATGGTAATCACCCTGCTATTAAACGATTTATTTTTGAAGAGTTACTTGCTTATCATTTAAGTATGCTCACCTTAAAAACGGATAATCAAAAGCAACAAGCTTATGCTATGCAGGTAAATCAGCACTATATTGAGCCGTTTTTGGCCTCATTACCTTTCAAACCGACCAATGCTCAGCAACGTGTTGTACAAGATATATATCAAGACATGGCAAAATCTATTCCAATGATGCGTTTAATTCAAGGTGATGTCGGTTCAGGAAAAACTTTAGTTGCAGCTTTAGCGGCATTAAATGCGATAGAAAATAATCAACAAGTCGTTTTAATGGCGCCAACCGAAATATTAGCTGAACAACATTATAACAATTTTAAGCAGTGGTTTGAGCCGCTTGGTATTAGCGTTGATTGGTTATCTGGTCGTTTAACGGCAAAGAATAAAAAAGATCGGTATGAACGTATCAAAGCCGGCGATATCACCATGCTAATAGGTACACATGCCGTATTTGTTGATAAAGTGGAGTTTGCTAAGTTAGGTCTCGTGATTATTGATGAACAACATCGTTTTGGCGTAAACCAACGGCTAACACTTTGGCAAAAAGGTATTAAAGATCAAATTTACCCACATCAACTGATCATGACCGCTACGCCAATTCCAAGAACGTTAGCCATGACTGTTTATGCCGACTTGGATGTATCAGTGATTGATGAATTACCGCCTGGGCGTACGCCGATTACAACCGTTGTTATTCCTAATTCTCGACGAGAAGAAATTATTGAAAAAGTGAATCAAGCCTGTTTGGATAATCGTCAAGTTTATTGGGTGTGTACGTTAGTGGAAGAATCTGAAACGCTTGATGCACAAGCTGCCGAAATGTTAGTTGAAGAATTACGTGAAAAACTACCACATTTATCAATAGCACTGGTTCATGGCAAAATGAAATCTGATGAAAAGCAATCGGTTATGCAAAACTTTAAAGCCGGTAAAACTCAGCTTTTAGTTGCGACAACCGTTATTGAAGTTGGTGTAGATGTACCCAATGCCAGTTTAATGATTATTGAAAATGCTGAACGGCTTGGGCTTGCACAATTGCATCAATTACGTGGCCGAGTTGGACGTGGGAGTGCAGTGTCTCATTGCGTATTAATGTATCAAGCGCCGTTGAGCAAGGTTGCACAAGCTCGTATGAAGGTGATGCGTGAAAGTAATGATGGTTTTGTGATTGCCCAAAAAGATCTAGAAATTCGAGGAAGTGGCGAGATTTTAGGGACTCGCCAAATGGGTATGGCAAATTTTAAAGTGGTTGATTTAATTCGTGATCAACATTTAATTAGTGAAATACAGAGGGTTTCCTTGCCTTTACTACAAAACTCTCCACAGATGGCTGAGCAACTTATAGCGTGTTGGCTACCTGATCGTCAAAAATATATCAATGCTTAATATTATTACTCTTGTAACTTGTGAAATTAATTGGTTAAAAAGTATTAATCTTGTCATGTTTTTTACTAAGTTAATAAAATTGAGATAAAACTTTTATCAACAAGATCAAGTTGCACATTTTTATTTCAAAAGAGTCATCTCATAAATCGCTTGGTTATATTGATTTATTCTTTTCCTTCGTAATTATAATTTTTGACTACACTTTGTCGTTTGTGCCTTGTTAAGTCGAGATTAATCCCTTAAATAAGGTAATGTTTATTTATGCTTTGCACGAATTTGGCTATCGTGTAATATAGTGCTCATTACAAAAATGAAAAAATTGTGAACTTGGTATGAAATCATCGATAAAATTACTCTCCTTAGTGCTCGTCATATTAACGTTATTGGGTTGTGGGTTGAAAGGGCCACTTTATATGCCCGCAGAAAAATCAAATGCTTCAATTAACACTCATCTGCTTAATCAAACAGTTTAATGGAATTAATAATGGATTTTTTACATTACGAAAAGGGTCAATTACTAGCCGGTAAGGTCGCAATTTCAGAACTCGCAAAGCAATACGGTACGCCACTTTATGTCTATTCTGCCGAATATATTACACAGCAGTTTTTGGATTACCAAAAGGAGTTGACAGATAGGAAACATTTAATCTGTTATGCGGTAAAAGCCAATAGTTCTCTTGCTGTTTTGCACTTGCTTGTTAAATTAGGCGCAGGGTTTGATATTGTGTCGCAAGGTGAGTTAGAACGCACACTGATAGCGGGAGCGGATCCTAAAAAAATTGTTTTTTCTGGGGTAGCAAAATCTATTAGTGAAATCGAACGTGCGCTTGAAGTTGGCATCAAATGTTTTAATGTTGAATCCGAAGCCGAGCTTTATCGCATTAATGATGTGGCCAAAAAATTAAATAAAATTGCAAACATCTCTTTTAGAATTAATCCCGATGTTGATGCTAAAACCCACCCCTATATCTCAACAGGTTTGCGTGAAAATAAATTTGGTATCAGCCATCAATCCGCATTAGATATTTATCGTAAAGCAACATCGTTAGATCATATTCATATTGTTGGCATTGATTGCCACATTGGTTCACAATTGACTGAAACCTCACCATTTCTTGATGCTGCCGATCGCATATTAGCGATAGTTGATAAACTTAAATCTGAAAATATTCATATTAAACATATTGATTTAGGTGGTGGATTAGGGGTGCGTTATGATCAAGAACAACCGCCTTCAGCATCGTTGATTGTTAGCGAATTGAAGAAAAAATTAGCTAATTATCGTGATCTTGAGCTTTTATTAGAGCCTGGGCGATCAATTGTTGCTAATAGTGGATTATTGATTACGAAAGTTGAATATACCAAACATCAAGATGATAATCATTTTGCTATTGTTGATGCAGGGATGAATGATTTGATTCGCCCCGCGCTTTATCAAGCTTGGATGCGAGTTTTACCTGAAAAAGAACCGAAACCATCCGATCAACGTTTTATCTATAATGTTGTTGGACCGATTTGCGAATCGAGTGATGTATTGGCATATCAGCGAGAGCTTTCAGTGCAACAAGACGATCTGTTAATTATTTGTAGTGCTGGTGCTTATGGATTTAGTATGGCTTCAAATTATAATAGCCATCCAAGGCCAGCTGAAGTTATGCTGACCGATGAACAACATCACAAACTTATTCGTCAACGTGAATCGTTTGATGATTTATGGCGAGGAGAGACCCTATAATCTTATTTATGGTTAATCAACATCTTAACCAGCGCCTTGTTAATTATCCTAGACTACTTTTTAATGGATAGTGAAAATAAGTAAATAGATAACAATGTTTTTAATAGAAGGTAAGTGACGATGAACTTTTCAAAAATGCATGGACTTGGAAATGATTTTATGGTCATTGATGCGGTAACGCAAAATGTTCATCTTTCAACAGAAATGATAAAACGCCTTGCTGATAGATACACAGGTGTTGGTTTCGATCAGCTTTTACTTGTAGAGCCTCCTTATGCGCCAGATACTGATTTTCATTACCGAATTTTTAATGCAGATGGAAGTGAAGTTCAGCAGTGTGGAAATGGCGCTCGCTGTTTTGCTAGATTTGTTCGTTTAAAAGGTTTAACCAAAAAACGTGTTTTAAAAGTGAGCACGGTAAAAGGGAATATTGTACTAACAGTTAATGATGATGAAACAGTCAGAGTTAATATGGGGCAACCTATTTTTGAACCAAGTAAAGTACCGTTTAAAGCAATAAAAGAAGAAAAAACTTATATTATTCGAGCACAAGAGAACACCGTATTATGTGGTGTGGCTTCAATGGGAAATCCCCATTGTGTGCTACAAGTCGATAATATTCTCACCGCTGAAGTGGCCACACTTGGACCGCTATTAGAACAACATGAACGTTTTCCTGAACGAGCAAATGTCGGATTTATGCATATCATTAATCGCAACAACATTGATTTACGGGTGTTTGAGCGTGGTGTTGGCGAAACACAAGCTTGTGGAACTGGTGCTTGCGCTGCTGTTGCAGTCGGCATTAATCAAGGATTATTGAATAATAAAGTCAATGTAAACTTGCCTGGTGGTAAGCTTTTAATTGAATGGCAGGGAATGAATCAACCACTTTATATGACAGGGCCAGCAATCCATGTCTATGATGGATTTATTGCGATATAACTATAAGATTATTCGTTTTGTAATCATAAATTCGTCATTAAATAAGTTAATAGTTTAAATGGATGCAGTGATTCTCTTTGAGTTTTATTTACACAAATATTATAAATAAGTGATAACAGAGATTAAGCATGGTTGCTAAAATAACACGCGCTCATAAAGCAAAATATACAAGGCGAGTTGCCGACAAGCCTACTTTGAATGATGAAATAGTCAGTCAATATTTGATGGATAATCCCGATTTTTTTATTCGTAATGCTAATCATCTCCAAAGCATGCAGATCCCTCATCCCATTCGTGGTGGTGTTTCATTACCTGAATGGCAAATGGCAAGGCAACGTAATAAAATTGGTCAGTTAGAGTCCGAAATTACCTTATTGATGGAATATGCCAGTAATAATGAATTGCTTTTCAATCAATTTATGGATTTGCAGGGACAATTAATTAAAGCAAACGATCTTAATGATTTAGATAATATATTAAAAAGTTGGGCCAAATCTTTAGGTCTTAGCGGCGCTTATTTATATCTTTTTGATGATAAATGGTTACTCAATGCACCTTCTATTCATCATCACTATGCATTAAATTGCCTACGTTTTGATTTTATAAGAGTTAGGCATTTACAATATAGTCATCAGTATTTGGGCACTTTAAATACTACTGAGCTAGATTTTCTATTGCCAGAACATGGTTATGTCGGTTCAGTTGCTTTATCGTTATTAGGTCAATTTGGCGATTTAGGATTGCTCATGTTTACCAGTGCCGATCCTCATCATTATCAAGCTGAGCAAGGAACATTGTTATTAGAAAGAATTAGTCTAATATTACCAATATTAATTGAAAAATGGGTCATGCGAAAAAAATAAGGCAGATTATGAATCTTTCATCTCAAAAAAATGTCGATTTATTAACTCAGCCAGTCGAACAGTTTTTAAATTATATCAAATCAGAAAAGCAACTTAGTTTAAATACTCAAATTAATTATAAACGTCAACTCTATGCACTGATTTCATTAGCGCAAGAAATCGAACTGAATAAATGGCAAGATTTAGATTCATCGGCAGTAAGATTATTAATTAGCCGGAGTAAACGCACTGGTTTACAGGCTAGAAGCTTATCTTTAAGATTATCTGCCTTACGAAGTTTTTGTGATTGGATGGTAAAAAATGAACTTATTGTCGCCAATCCTGCACGCGGTGTGTTAAATCCTAAAGTAGGGCAACATTTGCCTAAAAATATTGATATTGATGAGATTAATCAACTCTTGGATATAGAATACAACGATCCGTTGTCAGTACGAGACCGAGCCATGCTTGAGCTTATGTATGGTTCGGGTTTACGACTTTCTGAACTCGTTAATCTTAATTGCCGGCAGTTAAATTTAAATGATGCTGAAATAAAAGTGATGGGAAAGGGCAGCAAAGAGCGTAAATTGCCATTAGGTCGAGAGTCGATAAAATGGATCAAGCATTGGTTATCGATGCGTGATTTTTTAGAGCCGCAAGATGATGCTCTGTTCATTTCTAAATTAGGTAAACGCATATCCCCACGCAACGTAGAAAAACGATTTGCACAATGGGGAGTTAAACAAGGTTTAAGCGTTCATGTGCACCCGCATAAATTACGTCACTCATTCGCCACTCATATGTTAGAATCAAGTGGTGATTTAAGAGCTGTACAAGAATTGCTTGGTCACGCTGATTTGTCAACAACACAAGTTTATACGCATTTGGATTTTTCACATTTGGCAGAAGTTTATGATTCTGCACACCCCAGAGCGAAAAGAGGAAGTAAATAATGCATTTTTACCGTTCAATTAATTCTATTAAAGCCATTACTTTCGATCTTGACGATACACTGTATGACAATAGTACAATTGTTGAAAAATCTGAACAAGAAATGATAAAAACGCTGCATATTTGTCCTCAATTACAGAATGTGACTTTAACTGATTTTCATGTCGAAAAAAATGGTGTGTTATCAGCCAATCCAGAAATTTATCACGATGTGATTATTTGGCGAATTGAGACAATTAAATCGCTTTGTATTAAAGCCAAAATTTCAACCGCTAAGATTGCACAGATAGTTGATGATGCAATGACAACGTTTAATTTTTGGCGCCATACAATGAATGTTCCTCAATCTACGCACACTTTATTAGCTTTGTTAGCAACAAAATTTCCTTTAGCTGTCATTACTAATGGAAACGTTGACATTAACAAAATCGGTTTAGGTGACTATTTTCAATTTTTCCTTCGTGGTGGTGCTAATGGTCGTTCTAAGCCTTTTCCTGAAATTTTCAATTTAGCCGCCGATAGGCTAGCGCTACCGGCTGGTAATATTTTACATGTTGGTGATAATTTAATAACTGATGTTAATGGCGCGGTTAATAATGGATTTTTAGGGTGCTGGCTAAATATTTTTGATCAAGATATTTTGCAGCTTACCGATGCAAGATGTTTACCTCATATTGAGATAACACAATTGCCTGAATTAGAGAATCTGATATAATTCTTGCAAAGTCTGTATAAATAGACAGTAAAGCTGACAGTAATTATAAATTACTGTGATTTAAAACCTATCTTTTATCCTATTTGCTTATCGTCTACATACGACATCTAAAAAATAATGAAAGAATGAATAATGTATATAAAATTGATACCGGTTACCGGTTTGTATTATCAAAATGGGTTAATTTATAATGGAAATTAGACAATCATTATTAGACGACCTAAATACCGAACAAAAAAATGCAGTGACTACTGATAACCAATATACCGTTGTGTTAGCAGGTGCGGGAAGTGGGAAAACTCGCGTTTTGGTTCATCGTATTGCTTGGCTCTGCATGGAAAAACAATACCCTTCTAATTCAATTTTTGCCGTTACCTTTACCAATAAAGCTGCCGCAGAAATGCAAGAGCGTATCGAAGCATTAGTTGGAGAAGGGTACTTTAGTGGTATGTGGATTGGTACCTTTCATGGATTAACACACCGATTATTACGTATGTTTGCCCAGCAAGCTAAGTTGCCATCGAATTTTCAATTGATTGACTCTGAAGATCAAATTCGGCTTATCAAACGCATTTTTCGAGAATTGAAAATTGATGAAAAACAGTGGTCGGCAAAAGAGTGCGCTGCGTTTATATCAAACCAAAAAGAAAAAGGTTTTCGTGCTAATGATATCACGCCTGAAGATCCTAAACAAATCATGTGGCAAACCATCTATCGCGATTATCAAGCTATTTGTGATAGAGTAGGATATGTTGATTTTTCAGAATTAATTTTAAGAGTTTACGAATTACTTTGCCAAAATGATGATGTGTTAAATTATTGTCATCACCGTTTTTCCAATATTTTGATTGATGAATTTCAAGACACTAATTTGATTCAATACCGATTAGTGCGAAAACTGGCTGGTCATACTGCCAATGTTATGATTGTTGGTGATGACGATCAATCTATCTATAGCTGGCGAGGCGCGAATGCTGACAATTTACAATTATTTATTCATGATTATCCAGATTCTGACATTATCCGTTTAGAGCAAAATTACCGTTCAACAAGTAATATATTAGATGCAGCCAATATATTAATCGCTAAAAACCAAAATAGACTCGGTAAAAATTTATGGACAGATAGTGGTGATGGCGAAAAAATCTCACTTTATGTTGGTTTTAATGACATTGATGAAGCCCGATTTGTAGTTGGTCAAATAAAAAAACACCATGAAAATGGTGAAAACTACGCGAGTTGTGCCATATTATATCGAAACAACGTGCAATCACGAATTTTTGAAGATACGTTATTGCAATCAGGCGTGCCTTACCAAATTTATGGTTCTATTCGCTTTTATGAGCGGCAAGAAGTCAAATTGGCTTTAGCTTATTTACGATTATTACATGATCATAATAATGACATGGCTTTTGAAACTACGATAAATACCCCTACAAGAGGTATTGGCAATGTCACGCTTGATAAAGTCAGGCTAACAGCTAAGCAACATAGTCTTTCATTATGGGATGCTTGCTTAATGTTAATCCAAAGTAATTCGCTAACTGAACGTCAGCGTTCAGGACTCAGTCGCTTTTTACAATTGATGGATTCAATCTATGATGAAGTCGGTTTGTTACCTTTTTATAAACAGCTTGATGTCATGATTCGTTTATCTGGTTTACAGCAAATGTATGAGCAAGAGCCAGGAATAAAAGGTCAATCAAGATTAGAAAACCTTGAAGAACTGGTTTCGGCAGCAGAACAGTTTTTTAAAATCAATGAAAATACTGTAATTGAAGATAGCCAAACCGGTAAAACATTAACAGTATTAGAGTCATTTTTAGCTTTTACCTCACTTGAAAGCCGTGATGTGATTAAAGAGCAAGATTCTGTTCAACTAATGACACTCCACGCTGCTAAAGGACTGGAGTTTGATAATGTGTTTATCGTTGGCTTAGAAGAAGGCATATTCCCAGCACAACGCTCTATTAAAGATAATGATAAAATGGAAGAAGAGCGCCGTTTGGCATACGTTGGTATTACTCGAGCTCGAAAACATTTAACGTTAACGTTATGTGAATTAAGACGACTTTATGGGCGTGAAGAACGTAACTTACCATCACGTTTTTTGAGTGAATTACCGGTTGAAAACCTTAATGAGGTCAGTTATCGAGGTATGATAACTTCATCAGAATTTAAATCTGATGATTTAAGTCATGATGCACAATTTTATCAAGAACGTAAAAAGTCTTACCTTGAAAAGCAACGTGAAAGTGATGGTTATGTATTAGGTCGCAAGGTTAAACATCAACGATTTGGTGAAGGTACAATCATTAATTTAGATGGTGAAGGCGATCATAGACGAGTGCAGATTGCTTTTATTAATGAAGGAATAAAATGGTTAGTGGTTAAACTGGCAAATCTTACATTACTATAAAAAGTTTAAAAATTCTGATTCAACAAGGACAAAGTGCAATATTTAGCCTTGTTGAATTACACTTTACAACCTTGCTTGTTCTTGTACTGATTCGGTAAAAATTTTATCAAAAGATTGATCTGTACGATTACAAATCCATTGCTTATTGACATAATCAAAATGGTATCCTTGTTTAGCTGTAGCTAACCAAATTTGGAAAAGCGGCTCTTGAGTATTGACAATAATTTTACTGTGATTAGGAAAACTGATCGTAATAACATTGCCATTAGTTTCGTAGTCAATATCTATGTCTTGTTCGTCAGCAAATTTATCTAAAAAAAGCTCGATCTGATTATAAAGTTGATCGGTAATAGTATGAAATTCGGTTATATTCATAGAAAAATAATCTAAATGGACAATGAAAAGATTTTAACATAAACCCTATTAACCTGCCACAATCAAGTGGCAGTCAAATAGTTATCTGTATTTATTCAGTAATAGGTAAAGAGCAGGCAACAATGAGTAATCGGCGTAGTTCATCGTCATTATTTGTCATTGCGACCCAGCGGTTTGGAGTATCATTAGTACCGATTAAATCACCTTCGCCGAAGTAATTTGCAAATAACTGTATATTTCCTTTAGCCATCTCCATTTTGTCACAATTTGCAAATTGTTCAATGACTAATGAGCGATATGAAATTTTATTACCATCACTATTATCTTGTTCGATTGCTGGCGTATAGTTGACAATTTGCGAAAATACTCGAATTCGTTTGTTGTAAGGGTGGAGGGCAATAGATGTTCTATCAATGAATGAATAACCAGTGGATTTGTCGTCTTTAGATTTACTTATCGAAATAAATTGCTGACCAACGTGTTCATTATGTAAAATTTCATTTACGTCTGATGTTGTTTTTTCGTCAACAGTATCATTGATTGGTGCTATTTTAGTATCGACACTATTACCAAACGCAGAAAAAGAAGACAGAATCAATAATAAATATAATTTTTTCATTTAAATCTTATCCCCGCCTTTTGATTTATTTTCTGTTGATGTTTTACTCATGTCTTTCTTTTGTTGAGATTTTAGATTTTCTTCATTCTCTTTTTGTTTTTTTAGCTTATAAGCTTTAATTTTTTCTTGACGTTTAGCTTCAATTTTAGCATCTAAGGGTTTCATGTCTGGGCGAGTTAAATAAAGAATATCTTTTTCTATATCGCCTTGAATTGAACAAGCTATTCGGCTCTGATTATCGGCAATATTTTCTAAATAGAGTGATTTTTCAACCGTCCAAAGTCGTGGAATAACCATATCAATTGAGTATGGGTTATCCTGCCAAAGAAGGGCTTTATTTTTTTGATCATAAATTTTAGGATTAGCGATATAGACTTGATTATTGTAAGGTAACCAGTTGAGGTTTTTTAAATTATTTTTAACTTCATCTAAATTATTATTAAAGATAAATCCCCAATAATAAAATTTGCCAGATAATGTAGTGGGAATATAGATGTTTTGATAACCAACTATTGTTAATCCTTTATATTTAATTGGTTTTTTCAACATTGTTGTATTGCTATTATCATATTCCATTGATTGAACGGGAATATAGGCAATATTTTCAAACGAATCTAAGTCGGCATATTGGCTAAAATATTTCTTATTTTTAGCTAACTGTTCAAAAAATTGACTGTCGCATTGAAGAAATGAATCAATTATCTCATCTGTGTTATTCTCTTTTGCTGCATTTTGTGCAATAACCATGCAAGAAAGTAATGAAGAGCAAATAAAAACCGAAAGTTTCTTTATAAGCATGGAGAGGATCCTTTTATAATAATTCTTCTGCCAATGTGTGTAAAGTATTGTAAAGTAATGTAAATAATGTTGTCAATCATCTGTATGTAAATCTTCAATGAAGATAAGTAAATTACCATTTTTAAATGATATTTTTACTAAATCACTGATTGCCTTATTTCGTAAACTCGTTAACTCGCCTAACTTCAACGTTGCATTAGTCAGCGGATATTGAACACCATCAATAGATAATTTGATTACTTTTGGAAAAGGCATCAATGAGATAATTCGATTTTTTATACCGGTGAGAACTTGCTGGTGTTTAGCAAAAAAGAAATGGCAATAATTATCATAAAAAGTGATATCAAATTGTTGATGATATTGTTTTGCAACTGATAAGTTACCTAAAAAATGATCACTAGCATGACCGCAGGCACCATACACAATAAAGCGTTTTATTCCTTTATCGGCTAAAAATAACATCGCTTTTTCAAAGTCAGTTTTATTTTGATCAGGCGTGTGAATCACTTGAGTCGTGTTTGGTGTGTTGCGATCACGGTGAAAACTATCTAAATCACCAATAATATAATTGGGAATGATTGAGGTTGATGATAAATAATTATGATATGCTCCGTCAGTTGCCGCTATACAGCAATAATTATCGCTAGTGTTAGGGTAGTGCTTTGGCGGCTCCCCATTAACAAATAGTAATGCGGTATGGTTTTGCATTCTTATATTCCTCTGTTTTATAAGGCTAATGTCAAAGCCATAATGATTGCATCTTCTTGTTTACCATCTGTAGTTGGATAATAATTTTTTCTAATCGTAATTTGATTAAAACCAAGTGAATGATACAACAAAATAGCGGCCTTATTTGATTGTCGAACTTCTAACCAAAGCGTGGTGATAGGGTTAGATGGGTTGATTGTCGTTAACTTGTCAATAAGGCAGTTGAGCAACGCTTTTGCTAATCCTTGTTTTCTAAACTTAGGATGTATCGCGATATTAAATAAGTTTGCTTCATCGGCCACTAATTGGCATATGCAAAATCCAATTATTTTGTTATTAATCGTGAGCTTCAAATTTAAATAATGATCGCCTTGGTTAGAGAAGAACGTCTGTTTAGGCCATGCAATAGGATGGCAAAGTTGTTCTAATGCATAAGCTTCTGATAAATCATGCTTGTTTAGGATGGAAATAGTTTTCATATTGACATAATTGTTGCCAAAGCTGGCGTTTTTGTTGTGGTGCATTGGCTAAGGCATCTAAATTCGTTGTTTGAATCACTAACTGATTTTGCCACGATTCATCTGGTTGAATATCAATAAACCATACCACTTTATTTATTTCATTAGCAGGAATAATGAGTTGCGATGGCGTAAGCACCAATACGTGTTCAGTGCTAAGACTAATGGCATTTAAAATATCCTGATATATTTTTTGTGTTGGCTTTTGTTCTGCAACAACAATTAAGCGGATTTCATCACTAATATGTGTTGCAAGTTCACCTTTGAACGCCGCTGCATCACGCAAAACATATTGTGTGATATTACATTGCTTTAAATACCAATCTTGTTCAGTCATGATTAAGAAAGTGTTTTTTTGTTAGAGATTAAGAGACGTTAATTGTATAATCAACGGCTAAATTTATAAAGGTTTTTTCATTGAGGTAATATGGCAACATCTGCTTTTACACCAGCAAGTCAAGTAATAGAGCGACACGAGAGTATCTTTAACAATAAAAATGTTATCTTTGCTGGCGATATTCAAGACAGTTATCCGGCAAGTTTTTCGGCGCATAACATCAAAATTCATTGTTCTCAGTTTCATACCTATTTACGACTAAAAAATTACACCCATAAGGTCGAAACGCTTTTTGCTTTGCTACCTGATTCTACCTTTTACACAAACATGGATACGGTCATCTACTATTGGCCAAAAACAAAAAGTGAAGCGCAGTTTCAGTTGTCTTACTTATTACATAACATGGCTAAAGGGAGTGATATTTTTATTGTTGGTGAAAACCGCTCAGGGATTAAAAGTGTTGAAGCTTTGTTAAATGAGTTTGGTTCCATCCAAAAAATAGATAGTGCCAGACGTTGCAGTTTATATCATTTTCAAGCCGATCATCGTTTGGCCTTTGAGTTTGAAAAATGGTGGTTGAGCTATCATTTAACAATCGATAATCACGACATTGAAGTGAAAAGTTTACCAGGCGTATTTAGCCAAAAAGGGTTAGATGCGGGTAGTGAATTGCTATTAAATGCATTGATGGAACATGCAGACATTGTTAAAGGACATGTTTTAGATGTCGGATGTGGCTCGGGTATTTTGGCAACAGTGCTTGCTAAATTATATCCTGATATTACGTTAACACTGTCTGACGTTAATAGTGCGGCATTAGAATCAAGCAAAGCAACGTTAGCGAGTAATCATTTATCAGCCAGTGTTGTTGCCAGTGATGTTTTTTCTAATTTGAATGATAAATACCATTTGATTATATCAAATCCGCCTTTTCATGATGGCAAGCAGACCGATTATACTGCGGTTAATGCTTTAATTAGCCAAGCCAAAAAACATTTAAAATTGAATGGTTATTTGTGCATAGTAGCAAACTCATTTTTACCCTATCAAACGATTTTAAATGACACGTTTAAGAGTGTAGAAGTGATAGCACAAACGACAAAATTTAAAGTCTATTTAGCCAGTCATTAATAAGTAATGATAATCGAATATTCATGCGTGAGTAAAGTGAACTAGATCACGCGTGAGAATTGTTGCTGTCTTGCCATACGGCGCATATAACTATCAAAACACATACATATATTACGAATTAATAAATGTCCTTTGGGTTGTACAACAATGGTATCATCACTAATCATGACCAGACCATCTTGTTGTAATGGTTTGAGTAAAGATAAGTCTTGCGCAAAATAATCATCGAACTGAATAGTAAATTTTTGCTCTATTTGTTTTTTGTCTAAATAAAAATGACAAATAAGCTGTTTAATCACATCACGCCGAATAATATCATCATTATTTAAATTAAAGCCTTTCCATAAACCATTGCCAGTTTGTTCAACTTGGTTTTGATAAATTTTTAGATCTTTTTGATTTTGCGCATAACTATCACCCAGCATGCTAATTGCCGATACACCAAGTCCCAGTAAATCAGCATCACCTTGCGTGGTATAACCTTGAAAATTGCGGTGCAATTTATTTTGCTGCTGCGCGATTGCCAGTTCATCAGTGGGTTTAGCAAAGTGATCCATACCGATAAATTGATAACCAGCTTGGGTTAATTTTTCGATACAGGTTTGTAAAATCTGCAATTTTTGATTAGCGTTAGGTAAATCCTGATCTTTGATCTTTCGCTGAGCGGCAAAACGACTAGGAAGATGAGCATAATTAAAGACACTCAATCGATCTGGTGAAATATCGATAACCTTATTTAAGGTTTCGGTAAAACTTTCTACTGTTTGTTTAGGTAATCCATAGATTAGATCCAAGCTAATTGAATGGAAATGATTTTTACGTGCTTGCTTAATTAATGAGCGGATTAGATTTTCATCTTGTTCACGATTAATTAAATTTTGAATTTCGTGATTAAAATCTTGAATTCCCATACTCAGTCGATTAAATCCGAGGCTAGCAAGATGATCAATAGTTTGAGGAGTAATTTCCCGTGGGTCAATTTCAATTGACAGTTCAGCATTTTGCGCGAAATTGAAATGCTTTCTTAGCGAAACAATCAGGCGGGTAATTTCATCGTTGGTCAAAAAGGTTGGGGTACCGCCGCCCCAATGCATTTGCGAGACAATACGGTTTTTGAATAGTTGTGATCGCTTTTCAATTTCAATATCGAGTATATCTAAATATTTAGTAACTTTTTGAGTCTGGCGGGTAACTAGTTTGTTACAACCACAAAAATAACAAAGCTTATGGCAAAAAGGGATATGAACATAAAGCGATAATGGTCTATCGGGATAACGATTGGCCGCCGCTAAAAAATCTTGGTCATTAAAATTTTCATTAAATTCGAGCGCTGTTGGGTATGATGTATATCTCGGACCAGAATAATTATATTTTTCAATTAATCTTTGATCCCATAATTGCGTTTGAATTTTATTATTATTTTTATTTAATTCGGCATCTAACATTGCTATTTCCATGATTTTTTTTAATTGGTTTTTGTTTAGTTTTGATTTTGGTTCTATTTTTTATACGATTGGTTTTTTTTAAAAATAGTAGCGTACAAATCAATAATCCAAAATATAAACTAAGCATTATTAGTAATGGCATTATGTTCTCATTATTTATCTAAGCTGATTTGTATTGAACAATACCGATTTTAAGGTCATATCAATTAAAATCGCTGTATTTTAATTGATATGACTTAAATACTTTATAATCACATTCACGTCGGATTATGATCATTTAATCGATTTTTAATGACGTTTTAATAAATTGACGATATCGTCTTTCGCTTCATCTTGTTCATCATCAAAATCATCATCACTATAACCAAGCTGTTGCATCAGCTCTTCTATACGGTTTAGTTTGCTATCAAGGTATGACTGTTGCTCTTTGGTTAATTTACTATCACTTTCGACTAAATCAAGTAGTTGCTCTAATTTTGCATCATTTTCTAATTGTTCTAACTCTTCTTGAGGGGATAAGCGTTTTTTTATTGGTTTTGACTCTTTGACTAAAACAGGTTTGCTTGTTGCATCATCCGCAACTAAGGCAATTGGCTTTTTACTACCAATTCGCGGATCTTTAATGGTATTGGATGATTTTTTATGTTGATTATTATCTTGACCATTAAAACGTGAACCGCTCGGTAAACCTTTATGTTTACGTTTGCGTTTCAGTTCACGCGACTC
Source organism: Gilliamella sp. B2838 (assembly GCF_026536185.1). Lineage (NCBI taxonomy): Bacteria > Pseudomonadati > Pseudomonadota > Gammaproteobacteria > Orbales > Orbaceae > Gilliamella > Gilliamella sp. B2838. Next base: position 167,482 of record NZ_JAFNOO010000001.1, on the reverse strand, counting down.
TTCATTTATTTCTTGACGGCTTTTTTTGGGTTTTAGCTTCGATTTAGTTTTTAACATATAATCTCAATTTTATATTCAAGTTAAATTTTACGTTTATATTTTATCAGTAACTCACTTAGATAGCTACGATGAAGCATCAATGCTAATTTGTGATTGTAAAAAATAAGAATTATGTATAATCTGAACCGATTATTTTTGCATTAATCATCAAAGAGAAAAGTAAAATATGAAGAATCATTTGAGTCCTTATATGCAATTTAGCCGTAAAGAGTGGGCAAGTTTGCGTAATGCGGTACCAATGACTTTAACTTCCGAAGAATTAACTTCGTTACAAGGAATTAATGAAGATTTATCGATGGATGAGGTAAGTGAAATCTATTTGCCTTTATCTCGACTACTTAATTACTATATTAGTAATAGCCTTTCTAGGCAGGTTGTGTTATCAAAATTTTTAGGTAAAAGTCAGAAAATCCCTTATATTATTGGTATCGCAGGTAGTGTGGCTGTCGGTAAAAGCACCACTGCTCGAGTATTACAGGCGCTTTTGACACGTTGGCCTGAACATCGCAAAGTTGCATTGGTGACAACCGATGGATTTTTGTATCCAAATAAATGTCTTGAACAACGTGGAATAATGAATAAAAAAGGCTTTCCACAATCTTATGATATCAAAAAATTGATTAATTTTGTTGCTGACATTAAGTCAGGGCAAAAACAGGTCAGTGCCCCTGTTTATTCGCATTTAGTTTATGACATTGTCGAAAATGAAGAAATTATTATAGACAGTCCCGACATTTTAATTCTTGAAGGATTAAATGTTTTACAAGGTTTAGTCAATTATACTCAAGCTAACAATCGGGTATTTGTTTCTGATTATGTCGATTTTTCAATATATGTCGATGCACAATTACCGTTATTACATGATTGGTATGTCAATCGATTTTTGAAATTTAGAGCTGGGGCATTTAGTGATCCTAATTCCTATTTTCACCATTATTCACAGTTGCCAGAACAAGAAGCTGTGAATATTGCTAACCGCCTTTGGCGAGAAATTAATGAATTAAATTTGATCGAAAATATTTTGCCAACACGGGAACGAGCAAGTTTGATTCTAACCAAAGGGAAAGATCATAAAGTTGATTGTATACAACTGAGAAAATAAACAATTGGGGAAATGAATATGAAAAAAGTAATAAAGTTAGTCAGTAAATTAAGTATGTTGACTTTGGTCACAACCTGCTCAATGAACAGCTTTGCGCAAAATCATCAATCTGAAGGGCTAACTTGTGAAAGCAAAAAGCAGGCTATTCAAGCCGAAATTGAACAAGCTAAAAGCCATAATAACAGCCATAAAATTAACGGGCTTGAGAAAGCGCTTGATGAAGTTAATACGCATTGTAGTAATGCCGATTTAGAGTCAAAATATAAGCAAGATATTGCCGAAAAAACGGATAAAGTTGCTGAAAGAAAAAACGAATTAGCTCAAAAGACTGAAAAATACGCTAAAAATAGTAAAAAGTTCGATCAAGAAAAAATTGATAAGTTAAAAGCAAAAGTACAAAAAGCCGAACAAGAATTAGCGGACGCTAAACAAAAACTTGCTGATTATTATCAACAAGTAACAATTAAATAGATGAATTGCTAACCTACTTATTTTTTATCTTCACGCTATCAATTTTAATATTGATAGCGTTTTTAACATCACGTTAGACAGCTATTATCCTAGACTTTTGCCATCAAAAATAGTAAGGTGTGCGCCTTACTACGTGGTTCGTGAACCTCCCACGCTAAAAAACTAAGGAAAATTTAATGAGCAAAATTACACTACTTGGCGACCAATCAGTTCGCTATCCAACAGACTATTGTCCAAATATTTTAGAAACCTTCGATAATAAACATCCTGGTAATGATTATTTTGTTAAATTTAACTGCCCGGAATTTACCAGTCTTTGTCCGATAACCGGTCAACCGGATTTTGCTACGATTTATATTTCGTATGTACCAAATATTAAGATGGTGGAGAGTAAATCACTCAAACTGTATCTATTTAGTTTTCGTAATCATGGCGATTATCATGAAGATTGCATTAATATCATCATGAAAGATCTGATTAAGTTAATGGATCCTAAATATATTGAGGTTTGGGGAAAATTTACACCGCGCGGTGGTATCTCTATCGATCCTTATGCCAATTATGGTAAAGCTGGCACCAATTGGGAGCAGATAGCGATGAACCGTTTGGCTAATCACGATCTTTATCCTGAAAAAGTTGATAATCGCTAATTTTTGTCGAAAAAATCAAATCGGAACAGTTAAAAATGCAAAATCGTAAAGCACTAGTGATATTTTCTGGTGGGCAAGATTCTACCACCTGTTTACTGCAAGCCATTGCAGATTATGGACGTGAAAACGTCGAAACCATTAGTTTTCAATATGGTCAACGACATGCCATTGAACTTGAAAAAGCGAAATGGATTGCTGACGATCTTGGTGTGAAACAAACCGTCATCGACACTTCAGTGATCAAACAAACGACCAATAATGCGTTGATTGATGACGCGCAGGAAATTAAAGCTGCCAAAGATGGGGATTATCCTAATACCTTTGTTGATGGGCGCAATATGCTATTTTTATTGTTAGCAGGCTGTTATGCCAAACAACAAGGTATTAAAGATATTATTATTGGCGTATGTGAAACTGATTTTAGTGGTTATCCGGACTGTCGAGATATCTTTATCAAATCGATGAATGTGTCAATGAATTTAGCTATGGATTACGCTTTTAATATTAAAACGCCTTTAATGTATCTTACCAAAGTGCAAACATGGGAAATGGCCGATAAGCTGGGTTATTTGGATTATATCCGAAACCATACCCATACTTGCTATTATGGCGTAGAGGGTGGATGCGGTAAGTGTCCTAGCTGCATTCTTCGCGAGAAAGGTTTAAACCAATACCTTAATCATTCAAATTAATTGTCATACTGGGTTCACTCACCCCATAAAAAAGGAAAATTTATGTATCTGAACACGCATTCAGAGCAAACAAGCAAATTTACTCACACGCAACAAATGAAAGCCCTTGGCTGGCTTTCGTTTTTTCATATTTTGGTTATTGCTTCAAGTAATTATTTGGTGCAAATCCCGTTTGATATCTTCGGGTTTCATACCACTTGGGGGGCTTTTACCTTTCCATTTATCTTTCTGACTACCGATTTAACCATTCGGGTATTTGGTGCTAGTCTTGCCAGAAAAATTATCTTTGTTGTTATGATACCGGCATTACTGTTCTCTTATTCCATTTCGGTTGTATTTTTTGAAGGGCATTGGATGGGATTTTCAGCTTTGTCTGATTTTAACAGTTTTGTTTTCCGTATTGCCTTAGCCAGTTTTGCCGCTTATTTAGTTGGGCAATTGATGGATATTACTGTGTTTAATTATTTACGTAAAAATAGAGCATGGTGGGTAGCACCTTCGGCATCAGCTGTATTAGGTAATGGTATTGATACGATTGTCTTTTTTGCGATCGCATTTTATAAAACGAGCGATGAGTTTATGGCAACGCATTGGGTTGAAATTGCCGCTATCGATTATAGTTTTAAAATTATTATCTGTGGCTTATTCTTTTTACCGCTTTATGGCATTATTTTGAACTTTATCTTAAAAAAATTAATTATCAAAACATCGTAAATCAGCTATTAATTATCGAATAATATTAGAAAATATAGATATTTAGAGCTTATTGGCCTCATGATAAGTTCTAAATGTCATAATCCTCCTTCAATAACCTCGTTCTGCCAATTTTTTTACTAATTTAAAAAATTTATTTATCTCAAGATCGGCTAAAAATCTTGATAAAGATTCTTTGCTAATGTTTATGCAATAGGACATAATATTGACAATAAAATAACAAGTATATTTACCTGTAATAGTAAGGATTAGATGAAAAAATGAGATTGATAAAACAGTTGGCTGTGTTAGGTTTGTTTTTGACGTTATGTGCTTGTGACGATCAAAAAGAGAAAACTGTCGATTTAGAAAGTACTAATAAAACGGAATTAATTACAGATAATACTACGCATAATTCGAATGGTAATTCGCAATCTCATAGTTCGTTTAATCCAACACCTGAATTAATTGAAAAATATAAAGGTAAAAGCCTAAAAGTTATCGATAGTTCAGAAGTTATTATTGATGGTACAAGTACTTTAGTTGTGACGTTTTCTGTTCCTATCAATCCAAAATTGAATTTTTCAAATTTATTGAGATTGGTTGACAAAGAGAGTGGTGTGGTTGATGGCGCTTGGGAGTTGTCTGATAATGGCCTTGAATTAAAACTTCGTTATCTTCAACCAGATCGTAAATTAGTTTTAACTATTGATAAAATGTTATCAGCTATTAATGATAGTCATTTACCCGAAGTTTATCAAACCGAGATAACCACTCAAGACCGTAAGCCAACAGTCGGCTTTGCAAGTACTGGATTATTATTACCAAGTAAATCGATGAGTGGGTTACCTATTACCACGCTCAATGTTGACAAAGTTGATATAAACTTTTTCAAAATTAAGCCAGAAAAATTATCCAGTTTGATCGATAATTATGGCTTTATTAATATGTTATCCATTTGGCGTTCGCAAGAAATGAGCGAATTTACTGACTTAGTTTATTCCTCAAGATTTGATCTTAATCCTAAACCGAATGCTCAAGAAACCATTATCGTTAACCTTTCTAACATTACTAAACTCAATCAAGAAGGGGTTTATATTGCGGTAATTAATCAAGCAGGAACTTATAATGAATATAACTCAGCAACAATATTTTCAATAAGTAATATTGGGGTTTCACTTCATCACTATAAAAATGGTAAATTAGCGGTAATGGCTCATGGTTTAGATAACGGTAAACCACTGGCCAATATTAATTTATCACTGCTATGCCAAACCGAAAATAGTAACAAAACATGTAAAAACCTGACAGCAACAACAGATAAAGATGGTTATGCTGAATTTACCAAAACAAAAAGCTCTGCCTATAACATATTGACGGCTACTGATGGCCAGCAAACCTCATTTGTGACGATTGATCGAAACGCACTCAATTTAACGGATTTCAATCTATCTGGTACGCCGTTTTATCAAAAACAATTGTTTGTTTTTGGCCCTCGTGATCTTTATCGTCCAAAAGAAACCGTCTATTTCAATGCACTATTACGCGACGCAGATGGTCAGCCATTACCTGAACAACCCATCATCGCTGAGGTGATATCGACTAATGGTCGAGTGGTTGAAACTTTCCATTTAAAAAGTCGTGCAGATACCAATGGTTTATATCAACAACAGTTTGTTATTCCCGATGATGCCGCAACAGGTAATTGGACAATTCGTTTTAATTTAGGTGATGATAACTTTCGCCAATGGAACTTCAAAGTAGAAGAGTTTTTGCCAGAACGTATGGCAATGGAAATTCACAGTGTATCTGATGAGCCAATTCTAAAGGATGAAGATGTTTCCTTTGATATCAAAGGTTGGTATTTATATGGCGCACCTGCATCCGGTAATCGCTTAGATGCGAATCTTTATTTAAAGAAAGCCGACACTATTGCTGGATTAGCTGATTTTAAAATTGGTCCAGTTACTGATGATAATCTATATGAGGATCTAGATTCTTTAGGGTTGGAGTTAGATAACGATGGCTTAACTCAAATTGATGTGAAGAAAGTTTATTGGTCCGAAACGCAATCGCCTGTCAAAGTTGTTTTACAAGCTAGTTTGCTAGATTCTGGCGGTAGGCCGGTTACACGTTATGCAACGCAAACTATTTGGCCAGCACCTAAAATGCCGGCAATTCGAGCATTATTTGAAGACTCGCCTTATTATGATTGGAATAGCGATAATTATTTACAGCGTCCTACTGTAGACATAAATAGTAATGCTGAATTCGAAATCGCTTACGTTGATACGCATGGTGAAAAATTAGGTACAAATTCATTAAAAGCTAGACTGATTCGTGAGCGTTATAATTATTATTGGGTGTGGTCAGATGTAGATGGCTGGAGCCAAAGTTACAACTCCAAGGAGTTTGTCGTTTCGGAAGATCAGTTATCGATTGAGCCAGGCAGTACCACAAAAATAGCCTATCAACCAACCGATTATGGGTCTTACCGTGTTGAAGTTGTCGATACTAACACTCAAGTCGTAACAAGTTTTCGATTCTGGTCTGGTTATGACTGGGAGGATAATACTCAAGGTACTAAATCGGTACGTCCAGACCAAGTTAAGTTAAGTATTGATAAGCCATCTTACAATCCAGGCGATGTCGCTAAAGTTAATGTCCAAGCACCTGTCGCAGGGTCTGGCTATATTTCTCTTGAAACCAACGATGGCACCATTTGGAAAAAAGCCATTACAGTGGGTGAAGAAGGTTTAGATGTCGACATTCCTATTGAAAAATGGGGACGACATGATATTTACATTAGTGCCATGATTGTTCGCCCGTCGACGGACGCTTCAGTGCAAACTGTCAAACGCGCAATTGGTTTGCTTTATTTACCGATTGATACGGCTAATCGTCAATTAAATTTTTCAATTGATGCACCCGTACAAGTACAACCAGAAAGCGTTGTGCCGATTAAAATTAAAATGGATCCATCATCTATCCAGAAAGATAAAAAAGTGACTGTATTGGTTTCAGCAGTTGATTCTGGCGTGTTAAATATTACTGATTATGTCACCCCCGATCCTTATGCTGGGTTCTTAGGGCGTAAACGTTATAATGTCGATATTTATGATGTCTATGGCAAATTAATTGAAGCTACCGGCCGTAATGTTAACATGAGCTTCGGTGGTGATGCGATGGGCGCTGGCGGGAAAAAACCGTCAAATGACGTTCAAATTGTTGCACAACAACTCAATACCATTGAGTTAAATGACGAAGGTGAAGGTGAGATTAATTTACCTTTACCTAATTTTAATGGTGAACTACGAATAATGGCGCAAGCATGGGATGATAACCGTTTTGGTAAGGCGGATAAAAAAATGAAGGTTGCCGCGCCGGTTGTGGTTGAATTATCTACGCCGCGATTTTTATCTGGTGGTGATCGCGCTGTATTAGCGTTAGATGTGCATAATTTGACTGATAGCACACAAACTATGCAAATTGAAGTATCAACCGCGGGTTTGATTAAGCAAAATGAAGCACAAACGATATCGGTTAAACTTGATAGTAAACAAAAAGAGATTATTCAAATTCCTGTAATTGCGGATTATGGTTATGGTGCAGGTTCAGTGACGATAGCGGTCAAAGGTATTTTACTCGAAGGTAATTCAGAGGTTAACATTGAACGTTCATGGTCAATTGGCGTAAGACCAGCCTATGCTGGTACAACGCGATCTTATGTAGCAGCATTAAATGCCAATGAAAGTTGGCAATTACCAGACCAAGCATTAACGGGATTAATTGATAACACTGTTGCTGGGCAGTTGGTTATCTCTAATCAACCACCCTTGAATATTGCTCAATATATCAAAGCATTATTTGCATATCCTTACGGTTGTTTGGAACAAACAACCAGTGGTTTATTCCCATCGCTATATGCCAATAGTGAACAACTTGCAGAGTTAGGCATTCAAACCGATGCTGATGATAAACGTCGTGAAAAAGTACAATTGGGTATTTCACGTATCTTATCAATGCAACGCAGTAACGGCAGCTTCGGTTTATGGAATAGCCATAACGAAGAAGAGCATTGGTTGACTGTGTATGCAACTGACTTCTTATTGCAAGCTAAAGAACGGGGTTATCAAGTTAGTGATAAAGCGCTTGATTTAGCAATGACGCGCATAGGTCAATATATTTATGATGCATCTGCATTTAATAATCTTAATTATTATGGAGATTCGCGTAATCTTGAGTTTACTAAGTTGTCAATTAAAGCTTATGCATTAATGGTGCTAACTAAACAAAATAAAATTACCTCAGCAATGCGTAACGAGATAAATTATTTATCAGACAAAATTAATAGTGATAAGTCATTTATCTATTCACCACTACCTTTAGCGCAATTAGCAGTTGCTGCAAAATTGAATGGTTATCAACCTATCTATGAACAATTAATACCATTAATTTTCAGCACGCCATATCAGTATAATAATAACTGGTTAGGTAATTACGGCAGTGAAATACGTGATAGAGCATTAATACTCTCTTTACTGTTAGATAACAATATGGCTCAAAATAATCAAGCTAGTTATTTATTTAATCTATCGGCGTTATTAAATGATAAACGCTATTTTTCAACACAAGAGCTAAACGCATTGTTTATTGCTGGTTGGTCATTAGAACAACATAGCACTGGTCATAAATTCAACGTGTCGATAAATGGTAAAGTTAATGAAGTGACTTCGGCCTTTTCACACGCTTATGATTATGATGGGTAAGCTCAAGGGTTAACGATTAATAATGTAGAATCGGGTGAACCACTTTATATTAAGTTTTCTGTTACTGGTTATTCCAAAATAGCACCAGCACCAACGTCACCTGATGATTTCTTTAATATCAGTCGACGCTATTACGATTTGCAGGGTAATAACATATCACCAACAACTTTAGAGGTTGGTTCAATGATGGTTGTAGTTCTAGATGTAACGGCTAAAAAACCGGTTAATGATGCATTGATTGTTGATTTTTTACCAGCAGGTTTAGAACTTGAAAATCAAAATCTTTCTAATAGTAGCGTAAATTTATCATCAATTCCTGCTATAGCTGATTTAATGAAAGGTGAGGATATTAGTGATATTAAATATCAAGAATATCGAGATGATAGATATGTTGCCGCCGTTAATCTGCAAACATATGTAGCGCGTGATACCTATCGTAAACGTATCGTTTATTTAGTTAGAGCGGTAACGCCAGGCGATTATATGATTCCTTATCCCTATGTTGAATCTATGTATCGTCCAGATCGTTTTGCGATAGGACAATCACCTGATTTGATGACAATTTCAAATCCGAAAAAGGAACAAAATTAATCAAATATCAATAAACTTAACTGATTATTCCGCCAAAGTATTTGGCGGAATTTTTATTTGTAAGTATATTTAGCAAGGTCACATAACAACGATAATGAAAAAACACTTCTATAAATTATTCAAATTTGTATTGATATTATTGGTTTTATTAGTCGGTAGTTTTTTGATTGCTGATTCTCTTTTTCCATTATCTATTTCCCAAAATAAAACTACGCAAACGGTTGTTGCTGAAGATGAAACACCCTTATGGCGATTTGCAGACCAAAATGGTGTTTGGCGTTATTCGGTCAACCTTGATGAAGTGCCCGACTATTATCTTGACGTTTTATTAAATTATGAAGATCGTTATTTTTACGATCATATCGGTATCAATCCGGTTTCTTTAGTTCGTGCAGCTTGGCAAAATATAGCTAATGATCGAATCATTTCCGGAGGCAGTACTCTCTCTATGCAAGTGGCGAGATTATTATATCCACATGATCGAACACTGCTCGGTAAGCTAAAACAGCTTTTTCGAACCCTGCAACTTGAATTACATTATAGTAAAAAGGAGATTTTAACTTTATATATTAATCATGCTCCTTATGGTGGCACAATAGAGGGTATTGGCGCAGCAAGCTGGTCCTATTTTGGTAAACATCCCAAAGCGTTAACAAGAAGTGAAGCTGTATTATTAGCCGTATTACCTCAAGCGCCCAGTCGATTGAGGCCTGATCGATTTCCTGAAAGAGCGAAGCAAGCTCGCGATAAAGTATTAGATAGATTGGCGCAATATAAGGTGTGGCCTAATGATTTGATCGATCAAGTCCGACGTGACGAAGTTTGGGTCTATCCACGAAAAGCACCGCAGTTGGCGCCTTTATTGGCTTATCGTCTAAAACAGAAATATCCGAATGAGGATATTATTCATTCCACTATTGATGCTTCGCTTCAATATAATTTAGAAGATTTAGCCATCAATCGAGCCTCACAACTACCGCCTAAAACATCATTGGCTATTTTGGTTGTCGATCATACTGATATGACAGTTAAAGCGTATATCGGTTCAGCTGATTTTAATGACAAAGAGCGCTTTGGCCAAGTGGATATGATTAGTGCGTTAAGATCGCCTGGCTCTACACTAAAACCCTTCATTTATGCTTTTGCCATTGATGATGGTATGATTCATTCAGAATCGTTACTCCAAGATGTTCCACGTATTACCACTGATTATCGACCCACTAATTTTGATGAGGGATTTAATGGCCCGGTTAGCGCATCGGATGCGTTAAGTAAATCATTAAACTTACCCGCGGTACAATTAATTGAGTTATATGGGCCAAAACGATTTGCCGGTAAATTGGCTGGCATCGGTTTACCGTTATCGTCCATAGCAAATGAACCGAATATCTCTTATATATTAGGTGGCGCTTCTGTAAGAATGGATAATCTTGTCAGCGCTTATAGTGCATTTGCAAGGCATGGTGAGGTGAGTCCTTTGCGCTTTACTCAACAAGCGCCATTAATTACTAAACCCCTTATTTCAGATGGTAGCGCTTGGATAACAAGACAAATGCTAATTAATAATAATTTATTAGCTTATAAAACCGGAACCAGTTATGGCTATCGTGATGCTTGGGCGATAGGTATCAATCCACGGTATTTAATTGGCGTTTGGGTAGGGCGGCCTGATGGAACACCTGTTGTGGGGCAATATGGTTCAATCTCTGCAATGCCAATTTTACAACATGTTAATTCTATTTTATTAAACCGAGAAAACCGTTTAAATCGTCCACTTATTGCTTATCCAAAACCAGAATCAGTATCATCTATAAAAATTTGTTGGCCATTAGGGCAACCGCTTCCTGAGTCAGATGCAAACTGTCACCGCCAAAAAACAGCATGGGTATTGAATAATATGGTTCCACCAACATTAAGCACCTATAGTGAGTTAAAAAATAATATTTATCGTTCTGGTTCGATAACGATTTGGGTTAATGAACAAGGTGAGCGTGTCGCGGCGGATTGCCCTGGCGCGCAAAAAAAACAAGTCGCGCTATGGCCAGTATCCTTAGAAAACTTTCTATTAACCAAAGAGAAAAGACGGGCTTTATTGCCACCAATTGATAAACGTTGTCCTGTAATGGGGCAAGATGTTTTTATGTCACTCAATATTGTTGGACTAAATGATAAACAATTGCTTAGGGCATTGCCCGGCAACAATCAAGTCACCGTTGATTTAACACCAGAGGGGGGATATGGAGAAAAATGGTGGTTTTTAGATGGCAATCTTATTGCACATTCGTTGGATAGTGATAAAGTTGCAGTCACTTTATCACAAAAAGGTGAACACTTTTTATTATTGTTAGATGAAAGTGGTCAAATTGCACGTGTCAAATTTAGCTTCAATTAATGAGGATTAACTTATGGCTATAGAACGAACTTTATCAATTATCAAGCCAAATGCAGTTCGTAAACAGATAATTGGTGAGATTGAAACGCGTATATCACAAGCAAAATTGAATATCATTGCATTAAAAATGTTGAAATTAACACAAGAACAAGCGGCGGGCTTTTATGCTGAACATCAAGGTAAACCGTTTTTTGACAATTTAGTAAAATTTATGACATCTGGTGCAATTGTTGTGCAAGTGCTTGAAGGTGAAAATGCAATTAAACGTTATCGTGAATTGATGGGGCCAACCGATTTATCTAAAGCGGCTGCGGGCACGTTGCGAGCAGATTTTGCTGACAGTGTGACTGAAAATGCAGTACATGGTTCGGATTCAGCAGCATCAGCCGAAAGAGAGATTGCTTACTTTTTTGTCGAAAATGAAATAATAGGAAGCTAAAGCGATTTATAAAATGAAGATGTTATGCGAGTTAGCAACAACATATTGTACAAACAGACATCTAAAAATATTTATGATTAATCATCTACACTATACGTCACCTTTCAATTTACATGAAAGATAAGTTTAATAAAATATATATAATTAATGCCGGCGCAAATATAGTAAATAGGGGATAATTTTTTACTGAAGCTAATACTACAAATAAAGTTTTTTCATTGGTGATCTTTTATTAGTGGAATAGACTATTTTGCAATATGTAATTTAAATGTTTGATTTTTAAGAGCTTGTACGGATTCTATATCAAGATGATTATCAGTAATAATGTCAGTAAAGCGGTTTAGTGGTATAGACGTAAATAAAGAGTAAGAATTATATTTACTACTATCTGCAGCAAGAACAACTTTATCTGCTTTTTCAGCAAAGCTGGCTTTAATTAGTGCTTTATCTTCAGTTGGTGCTGTTACACCTTTACTTAGGCTCCAAGAGTTACAACTAACAAAGGATATATCAGGATTAATTTGTAATAACAAGGAGCGACCATGTTCACCGATGCAAGATTGGCTACTGTCATCAATTTTGCCACCAATTATTGTGACTTCAATTTGTTTAAATTCAGACAAAAATAGCGCAATATGTAAGTCAGATGTAATGACCCTAACTGGCATTTGCGTAATTCTTTTTGCTATTTCTAATGTCGTTGTTCCGGCATCAAGAGCGATTGAGTCACCAGGTTTTATTAGCTTTGCAGCTACATCTGCTATAAGTTGTTTTTCGTTAAAATTTTTATGGATTTTTTCAAAAGTAGTTGGTTGACTAGGAATAAAACGGTTTAGTGTTACGCCCCCATGTGTTCGACTAATGACACCTTGTTGATCTAATTTGATTAAATCGCGTCGAATAGTAGCAGGAGAGGCTTCAGTTGCGATAACTAACTCTTCGACTGTCACCAGATTATGAATTTTTAAGTAGTCCATGATTTGCTCAAGTCGATTGTATTTTCCCACTGAAAATTTCTCCTTCTATTTTTTACTTAGATAACAGTTCCGCTAATCGAATCGATTCTATCATACTATCTGGTTTTGCAACACCTTGCCAAGCAATATCATAGGCGGTTCCGTGGTCAGCGGATGTGCGAATGAACGGTAAACCAGCGGCAATATTTACACCATCATAAAATCCTAATAACTTAAGTGGAATATGACCTTGATCGTGATACATGGCAACGACCATATCAAATTTGCCTTGATGTGCTTGTAAAAATACGGTATCTGGAGCACAGGGGCCAATGGCATCAATTCCACATTGACGCATTTTTTCGATAGCGGGCGTAACAATTTTAATCTCTTCATCACCAAATAAACCATGCTCACCAGCATGAGGATTAACGCCTGCAACGGCAATTTTAGGGTGTTTAATACCAATTTTTGTAAGGAAATCATTAGCAATTTTAATGACTTTTTCAATACGTTCACTACTTAAGGTATCTAAAAATTTACGTAATGAAATATGAGTTGTGACATGGATGACTTTAAGTGAATCGGTGTAAAGCACCATTGCTACATCTTTGCTATCGGTTAATTTTGCTAATAATTCGGTGTGTCCTGGATACATATGCCCAGCAGAATGTAAGGCCTCTTTATTAAGTGGTGCAGTCGCAATACTTGATACTTCACCATTCAAAGCAAGTTCTGTCGCCTTTTTTACGCAACGATAAGCCAAATCACCAGCTTGGGGTTGAATGATTCCAGGTTTTAAAGTATCAATATCGTCCAATTTAATATCAATAACATTAATAATATTAGGTTGAAAAATTGCATTACTAACCTGTTCAATTACATTAATTTTTACATTAGTAAATAATCCCATTTTTAATTGTTTTTTTAGGACATCCGCAGAACCGACTACAACAGAATGTATATTTTTAAGTACTTCTGATTGTAAAGCTTTTACAATAATTTCTGGTCCAATACCAGCTGGATCGCCCATTGTTATCGCTACGATCTTTGACATCGTATTTCTCCTTTAAATAAATTCTAATGTTCTTAAAAATATATCGTTCGAACCAAAGCCTCCAGCTTTGGTAAATACTCGATATGACAAAAGCTTGTTACTGATTAATTGACCATAAGGTACACCTAGGCTTACTTGCCCTTCAATTCTAAAGCCTATTGCCCCTAAAGACTTGGCTACAGCTATAGCCACATCGCCGCCAGTCAAAAATAGATTTTCAAACTGTAGTTGCTTGACTAATAGACCTAAAGATTGACAAATTTGTTCACCAAGTTGTTCTCGAGTTAAGTTATATTCTTGACAATAATCTTCAACTTTATAACGTTCAGCGATATTAGAACTGGTTCTGACTATGCAATGTTTTTGACAATCTAGTTGTGATTGAATCTCTTTGGCCAATTGGGATAATTTAGATAGTGATATATTGGATAATAAATCTGCAACATTAATATCAAAAATTATCAGATTATCTTTATGTTTAGCTGTATAGTTTATTTGTTGTTGTGTTTTTTCACTCATTGACCCCGCTATGACTAACAATGGATGAGTGCTGCTTTTTAGTTTAGTTGACCTTTTTTCATGATGATGTATAGGCAAAAAATCAATCAGCCCAGCCGATCCAACTAATAAAAGCTTATCTTGTAATGGTAAAATTTGTTCAACAATATGTTGTAAATCATCATTTGTTTCAGCATCAATAACGATTATTTTTTTTTCGTTATTGATCGCATTTTCAATATGTTGTTTTAAAACACCACTTCTTACTTTGTCTAAATAGATCTCGTCACATGAGTGATTGGTTTGTTGTTCAATACAAGCTTTTATGTTTGATGAGTAAATAGGCGTTTTAGGATCACTTGCAAATTCGGTTTTAACTAACTCGATTCCATTTATGTAACAATTGCCATTTATTGTCGTACGATTCATATTGGGAAATGCGGGTATAACCAGTGCAACTTTATTTTTAATATTATCCAGTAGTGCGGCTATTTCAGTACCAATATTTCCCCGTAAAGTAGAATCAATTTTTTTATAAATCTGTTTTAAATTAGGATTATTTGTTATAACAGTTTGTATTCTTTTTTTTGCTTCTTCATTTGATACGGCTCGACTTTCAGTATTCACGACCATAACTTCGTGATTGTCGTTTTTAATTTCTTGAATACCATATTTTTTCGATAAGTTGGCTTTTTCCCAATCGAAAACTACATTAACTACTAATCCTTTATTTACTAATTGTACACCTGCGTCGTTAGAACCAGTGAAGTCATCAGCAATAATTAATTTAATCATTAAGATCCCTTGATCATAAATAATTCCTTTTATTCTGTTGATTATACATATTCTTGATTAAAAATAATAGTCAATATGATTAAAAAAAATCAAAATAATCATAATGTGATCTTTGTCATATTTTTTTACATTTTTCTTGCTCATAATTCAAACATAAATTAATATTTAATGATTAAATTAGATCAATTTGATTTATAGTTTTCATTTTTTGGGGTGGGGATAATTATGCATATAAATAGCACAATTCTTAGTGGGCAAGGAGTTTTAAAAGATCTCTATTTTTTATTGAAAGATCGTAAACATGTTCTGTTTATAACAGATCAAAATATTATTAATTTATCCGTAACAAAAGAACTTATCGAAAAAGTGCAAGAAAATGTCGCTTTAGTAACCATAGTTGATGATATCCCACCAGAACCAAGTCATCATGATGTCACTAATTTATTAAATAAAATGAAAGTTTCTAATGCAGATCTTGTAATTGGTGTCGGTGGTGGAAGTGTACTTGATGTGGCTAAATTGATTTCTGTTTTATGTATCAAAGATTCAAACATTACACTTGAACAGTTATTAGATGGGCAAAAACCAACTAGGCGTTGTACTTCTATATTGATTCCCACTACAGCTGGAACAGGTTCGGAAGCAACTCCTAATGCTATTTTAGCTATTCCAGAAAAAGATACAAAACAAGGGATAATTTCTCCCGTTATGTTACCTGATTATGTCTGTTTAGTACCTGAATTAACAACGTCAATGCCAAATCATATTGCTGCCTCAACAGGTATAGATGCATTATGCCATCTAATAGAGTGCTTTACAGCCAATATTTCTAATCCTATAGGTGACAATTATGCCTTAATCGGTATGCAAAAATTATTTAATTCTCTCGAAAAATCAGTTAATGATAAAACCAATATAGAAACAAAACTGAATATGTTATGGGCGTCTTATTATGGTGGAGCTGCGATTGCTCATGCAGGTACTCATTTAGTTCATGCAATGTCTTACCCACTTGGCGGTAAATACCATATTCCTCATGGTGTTGCTAATGCCATTTTACTTGTTCCTTGTATGGAATTTGTTCGTGATGCAGTAGTTGATAAATTCGCTCAAGCTTATGATCTTTTACCTGATGCCGTTCTAACCTTAACAGCAGAAGAAAAATCACATGCTTTAGTTAACTACTTTAGAGAACTAGTAAAACGCTTAGCATTGCCTTGCAAATTACAGGAACTCAATATCTCATCAGACGATCTACATTATCTAGTTGATGCAGCTCTTGATGTGAAACGTTTAATGAATAACGTACCAAAGCAAGTTTCCAAACAAGATGTATTAGCTATTTATCGATCGCTTTTATAAAAAACTTGGTTAGCAGGAGTAAATATAATGAGAAAAAAAATAGAAGGAATTTTAACCGCTATTGTTACCACCTTTGATGACAATGGTGATTTTTGTCCAAAACGGATGCGTAAACAAGTCCAACGTCAACTAACAAATGGAAACAGTGTTTTTTGCAATGGTACTAATGGTGAGTTTTTTGTATTAAGTACACAAGAAAAAATTAAAGTGACTGAAGTTTGTGTTGATGAAGTAGCAGGGAGATCGCCTGTTATGGCTCATATTGGAGAAATCTCGACACGTGAAACAATCAAATTAGGTAAAGAGATTGAGAAATTAGGCGTTGATGCGGTATCAGTCATAGCACCTTATTTTATACCCGTTAAACAAGAGGAGCTAATTTATCACTATACGGCTATTGCTGACGCTCTTACTGTTCCAGTCTTTTTATACAATATCCCCGCAAGAACCGGTAACACAATTCAACCAGAAACCGCTGCCAAACTAGCTGAACATCCTAATATTTTAGGGATTAAAGATAGTGCAGGTAGTGCAGAAAGCTTACAAGCATTCCTAGATGTCGCTAATAAAATTGATGGTTTTGATGTATTAACAGGGCCAGATTCGCTTATTTATCAGGGTTTTATTGGTGGTGCAGTTGGATCAATTTCAGGGTTAGCAAATGTTGCACCAGGTTATATTAATGCCATCTGGAAAAATTTTAAAAAAGGTGATCTGGCTAAATCTAAAGCAGCTCAAGATGCGGTTGGGGATTTAAGAAAAAATTTGTATGCAACAGTATTTTCACCAGCAGCTGTTAAGAAAGCATTAACTTTAATGGGCGAAGATGTTGGTGTAAGTCGTTATCCAATTTTGTTCACGGGTGAACATATAGCCACAATTAAAAATATTATTAAAGAATTATAACAAATACTTAGTTTGTAATTATATTAAACATGAAAGGTGATTTATGCATTATTTTGGAACGATTGACACGATAATAATAATTAGTATTGTAGTTCTTTATATTTTAGCTACCTCATGGATGACTTATTTTTTAAGAAGTAAAAATAATAGTGACTTTATGGAAGGTTCTCGAGCTGTACCTGCAATTGTCGTTGGTATTTTATTGATGACTGAGTATATTGGTGCGAAGTCAACTATAGGTACGGCTCAGTCCGCGTTTGATAATGGTATTGCAGCATCATGGTCAGTTATAGGTGCAGCAATAGGTTTTCCTCTATTTGGTTTGATATTAGTTAAAAAAATTTATAACACAGGGGAAATTACAATTTCTGGTGCTATAGCTCAAAAATATGGTAATTCAACTAAGAATCTAATTTCGCTAATAATGATTTACGCATTAATACTGGTAAATGTCGGAAATTATATTAGTGGTGCAGCAGCTATTTCTACTGTACTTCAAATTTCTTTACCCGTTGCCGCCTTTATTACTGCTGTGGTGAGTACATTTTATTTCGCTTTTGGTGGCTTGAAAGGTGTTGCTTATGTAACAATTATTCATAGCGCAGTTAAGTATTTTGGTGTGTTATTTATTTTAGGAACAGCGCTTTATCTTACTGGTGGTTTTGGTCCTATGATTGAACAAATGCCGCCTCATTATTGGACTTGGGATGGTTCAATCGGTGCTAGTACGATTTTTGCCTGGTTAATCGGTACTATAGGCTCAATATTCTGTACGCAATTTGTTATTCAAGCTATATCATCAACTAAAGATGCAAGATCAGCTAAAAGAGCTTGTTGGTATGCTTTCTTTTTCTGCTTACCAATTGCGATAGCAATAGCTGTTATTGGTGTTTGTGCAAAATTCCTACATCCTGACATTAAAAGTTTATATGCACTACCTGTATTTATTCAAGATATGAACCCTTTCATGGCAGGCATTATTACTACATCATTAGTTGCTTCAATTTTTATCAGTGTTAGTACAGTGGCATTAGCAATAGCTTCTTTAATTGTTAAAGATTTCTATGTTCCTTACTGTAAACCAACAGCAGAAAAAGAATTTAAAGCAACAAAAATTATTTCGGTTATTGTTGGTTTTGCTCCATTATTACTTGTACTTGCTTTTCCTGAAGTTTTGAAATTATCATTCTTCACAAGAGCAATTCGTTTATCAATTACCATTGTAGCAATGATAGCCTTCTATCTACCATTTTTAAATAGTACACGAGCTGCAAATATGGCTTTAGTTGGCGCTGCAATTATAACGTCTCTTTGGTTCTACTGCGGTGACCCATTTGGTATTAATAACATGTATGTAGCATTAATTTCACCGGCATTAATTATGTTATTAGACAAAGTGCTAATCAGTCCTTTTGTAAAAACTAAAGTTAAAGCGGATAATTTATAAGGAGATAAAGGAATGACAAAAGTAACATTAGATTGTTCGGGCCGATTATGTAAAAACACTGATGATACACAACGTGTTGATGCATATTTGCCGACCGAATGTGTGCAAAATCATGCAGCAAATTTGTTGCAATTGCCAAATGGTGATCTACTTTGCACATGGTTTGGTGGAACACAAGAAGGGATTCCTGACATTTCTGCATATTATTCTAGATTAAAAAAAGGGAGTGATACATGGACAAAAGCAGTTAAACTTTCGGACGATCCAACACGATCTGAACAAAACCCATTATTCTTTTTAGATCCCGATAATGTTTTATGGATTTTATATACTGCGCAAATTTCAGGAAACCAAGATACTGCGATTGTCCGTTATCGAAAATCACTAGATTATGGAGAAACCTGGGGGCCGATTGAAACATTATTGGAAGACCCCAATAAAGGTATTTTTATTCGCCAGCCTATTACAGTTATGCCAAACGGGGATTGGTTATTGCCAGTTTTTTACTGTATTGCAAAACCGGGTGAAAAGTGGGTTGGAAGTTATGACACTAGCAGTGTGATGATTTCTAAAGATAAAGGTAAAACATGGTCAAATATTGATGTCCCTGAAAGTCTAGGCTGTGTGCATATGAATATCTTAATGCTAAAAGATAACTCTTTGTATGCTATTTTTCGTAGTCGCTGGGCTGATCATATTTATGAAAGTAGATCAACAGATGGCGGTTATACGTGGACCAATCCTGTTGCTACCATATTACCTAATAATAATTCATCAATTCAAGCCACAGTATTAGATAATGGTCATATTGCCCTAGTATTTAATAACTCAAGTGCCAAAGATGCCAAAGAAAGGCGTGTATCTCTTTATGATGAAATAGAAGATGAAAGCAGTGCACATAAAGAAGAAGCAAAAATTCTTGATGGGCAAAAAAATGCTTTCTGGGGTGCTCCTCGAGCGCCTATGTCGTTAGCAATTTCCACTGATAATGGTAAAACATGGCCCTATATTCGAAATTTGGATGAAGGTGATGGTTACTGTATGTCAAATAATTCTAAAGACAATCTTAATCGAGAGTTTTCATATCCAAGTATCAAACAAGGCTTAGATGGTAAGTTACACATCGCCTATACCTATTTTAGAATGGCAATTAAATATGTTTTGGTTGAAGAAGATTGGGTTAAGTCCACTATTGATAATAAGTCCTAGCAAATTTAAAGGGCTTAAATTTTAAAAGGTAAACTGGCAAAGGGAGATTGAAAATGATTGCTGGTAATACAAAATTTCTACATTTAGCAACACTACCTAAGTCGTTATATAGTATTTTAGCTCGACCAGAAGCTAGCTTTGAATATCTAAAGACTTTACCTGATGGTAGATATCAACTAAAAGGAGAAGAGTGGTTTTATAATATCGGTGATTCTTATACTTCACCTGAGCAAGAGCGACATACAGAGTTTCATAAGCTATTTTTAGATATTCAAATGATCTTAGAAGGTGAAGAAATCATTCGTTACAGTTTGATTGATTCTAGTAATGAACCTTGCTATGAGAAAAAGCCTGATTTGTATATTTTGGAAAATCCTAAGATAAATAATGCTATTTATTTAACTGAAGGAGATTTTGTTACTTTTGCACCTGGTGAGGCCCATCAGGCTTTGTGTATGATTAATGTTCCCCAAAAAGTACGAAAAGTTGTATTTAAAGTTCCTGCAAATATTCTTTAAATTCTTTACAAAAACATCCTACAAAAAAGTCAAAACAAGTTCAGTTAATGAACTTGTTTTTTTGTGATAAACTTTTACCTATTTATCAATGTTTACAATTCTTATTTATATTCAATATAACTATTAGTTATAACCATGTAAAAATTTATTATTTATTTACCTCAGTTATTTGCTGTTAGACTTTAGTTGTACTTAACACTATCCTTATTTGGGGAAATCAAGATGAAATTTTTAACTAAAACGCTAACAGTAGTAGCATTAATTGGTAGTTTATTAGGAACGAATTCTGCTTTTGCAGATCGTTTAGATGATATTGAAAAACGCGGTGAAATTAAAATAGCCGTATTTGATAGCAATCCGCCGTTTGGCTTTATTGATGAAAAAACGAATAAAATTGCAGGGCTTGATGTTGATTATGCTAATGAAATTGCTAAAGCATTGAATGTAAAAGTTGATCTTGTTCCAACTAATCCGGCTAACCGTATTCCCTTACTAACCTCACAAAAAGCCGATCTGATTGTAGCAAACTTTACGGTTACTGATGAACGCGCTAAAACAGTCGATTTTAGTTTACCTTACTTTGCTACCGGGCAAAAATTTATTGCCAAAAAAGGGTTATTAAAATCGCCAGATGATTTAAAAAATTTACGCATTGGTGCTGATAAAGGTACGGTAATGGAAATTACTTTACGTGAAAAGTATCCAACAGCTAAAGTAATCTCCTATGACGATACGCCTTTTGCTTTTACTGCATTGCGTAATGGTGTGGTACAAGCTATTACTCAAGATGATGCTAAATTAATTGGGTTACTTGCTAATGTGCCTGACGAACAACGCGCCGCATTTGAAATTTCGCCATTTAGTATTACCCAAGAGTATCAAGCTGTTGGTATTCCAAAAGGGGAAACCCGTTTGAAAGAAAAGGTTGACCAAATACTATTAAAACTTGAAAATGATGGTGAAGCGTTAACGATTTATAATCGTTGGTTTGGACCAGAAACCAAATCAGCTATGCCGCGCGGTGATTTTAAAATAGGTCAAGGTTTATAATTTATGTTTGAGCAGTTACTAGAACCACGTTACTTATGGTGGTTATGGGATGGTTTTTTAGTCACTATCGCTATTTCGGTTTTAACAATCATTTTATCTACTGTATTGGGTTTTTTGCTAGTTATTGCTCAACAAAGTCATATCAAATTTATCAAAGGCGTTGTAGTTAGCTATAACGCCATTTTTCGTTATTCGCCATTATTGCCTCAACTATTTTTTTGGTACTTTGGCATTGGAAGTTTATTACCTGCTGAATTTAAAATGTGGTTATTTGATGAACCACAGATTAATTTATTTTTGTTCACTTTAAAAATGCCGTCATTTGAATTTATTATTGGTTTGATTGCTTTAACATTTTATTCTAGTGCGTTTATTGCTGAAGAATTTCGAGCAGGAATATCCGGTGTGAGTAAAGGGCAACAGCAGGCATCATCGGCACTCGGGTTGACTTGGTGGCAAAGTATGCGTTTTATTATTTTGCCGCAAAGTTTTCGTATCGCATTCCCACCATTAATTGGTCAATATATGAATATTATCAAAAATTCATCCCTGACCATGGCCATTGGCGTCTTAGAGTTGTCTTACGTTTCTCGACAAGTAGAAACTGAATCGCTTAAAACTTTTCAGGATTTTGCCATTGCAACGTTTTTATATATTTTAGCTATAGTGATTGTAGGTACGCTCGGCAATATTTATCAGGCAAAACGACTGCAATTTGGTAACAAGGTTTAGTTATGGAACTTAAAGGTTTAGCACTTATTTGGAATAACCTGGATTATTTAATGTGGGGAAACTTTCCTGGCGGCATTTTCTTGACACTATTAATGAGCATTGCCGCTATCTTTTTTTCCACACTTTTGGGGATTTTAGCTGGGGTAGGTTTAACGGTGGCCAAAGGTATATGTCGCTATATATTAATTAGTTTATTGGGTTTTTTAAGAGCTATTCCTGTGATTATGCTAATTTTTTGGACTTACTTTTTATTACCTATATTGCTTGATATTGATGTTCCAGCTATAGCTACAGTGATATTCGCGTTATCCTTAATTGGCGCGGCTTATATTGGTCATTCAGTTTATGCGGGTATGATTGCGATTGCCAAAGAACAGTGGCAAGCAGCCTATTCGTTAGGTTTGACTAAAAGACAAGTTATTATTTTTATTATTTTGCCGCAAGCACTAAAAATGATGTTGCCATCTTTCGTTAATCAATGGGTTTCACTCATTAAAGATACCTCTTTAGCTTATATTGTTGGTGTGGCTGAATTTACTTTTGTTGCAACACAAATCAACAATCGTAGTATGGTTTATCCAACCGAGATATTTTTATTTGTCATTGTCGTTTATTTTATTATTTGCTGGTTGTTGGATTTTTCTTTATCTATGCTATCAAAAAGTCGGTTATTTCGTATTCACTGATCATTATTGTTGAACCGCCAAACTAACCATAATTTCTGATTATGTTAAGTTTGGTAAAATCATTATCCCTTTATCAAATATAGCCTTATTCCACTTTACTTGGGCGTATCAAACCGAAATGGAATTTATATTTGAAATTTATTGCATTAAGGTTGTATTAAGATTTATTGATTAAATTAGTTCACATTATAAATAATATTGGTTTTTTTTATGTGGAACAATGTGAATACTCAACTTTTTTTACTCATTAATGCATCAGAACAAGCTTCAAAAACATTTGTCTATTTTGCTGTTTTTTGTGCAAATTATTTAGTATATTTGCCTGTCATTGTTTTAGGCATTTATTGGTTTTTACAGCCTTCTTGTCGACAATTAATTATTAAAATTGCCATTGGTTTAGCTTTGGCATTATTGGTCACGTTTATTCTTCGCCATCTCTTTTATTCACCGCGTCCTTTTGCACAAAATATAGGGACCAATTATTTATATCACGATAAAACAAGTTCATTTCCTAGCCAACATGCGGTTTTTGTTTGGACTATTTGTTTAGTCATTTGCTTAAATTACGGTGCTAAATTAAAAAAACTTCTAATGCTATTTACTGTTGTGGCTATTTTAGTCTGTTGGAGCCGAGTCTACTTAGGTGTCCATTGGCCATTAGACATAGTGGGGGGCTTTATAGTGAGTTTAATTTCAGCTTATGTAATACAAAAGTTATGGCCGATTATTTATAAATTACTATCAATGATTTTTATTCGCTGATAAGTATTTTAATTAAATAAACATCATTCATTTTTACATATTCATTAACGTTGATAGCTAAACACGAACTTCCTTTAGGGATAGGTATAAATGTAGTATAGGTTTTTTATGAAAAGAATAATTCAAATGCTTTTAACTCGTCCTATATCACTGCGTACGCTCATTGTGTCAGTTGCAGTATATCAAGCGACAATTTTGAATATCAGTTTTTACAAACAAGTTTTAATCAAATTATCTTTAGATTCTATTGAAAATATTGCCTTTTTTATATCCATGCCTGTTGTTGTTTTTTGTGTGATTTTTATCCTGCTCACTCTGCTATTAAATCAATGGTTAGTTAAAATAGCAGCAAGTAGTTTAGTCATAATCGGTTCAGCACTCTCTTATTTTATGCTCAGATTTGGCATTATGATTGATCGCAGTATGTTGCAAAATACGTTAGAGACGAGTTTTACTGAATCGGCATCGTTGATAACCATTGAATTAATAAACTGTATTTTACTGTTAGGGATTTTACCCAGTATTGTCATTATACTTGTTAAAATTAAACCAAGAACGATAGGATTATATTTTTTATTTAAGCATGTCATGATTGTATTATTAGCACTGTTATTGGTTGGGCTTATTGCACTTATTTTTTATAAAAATTATGCTACGTTTATGCGTAATAATAGCAAAATAATCAAATATCTACTCCCATCCAATTATATTGGTGCACTATACGGACAATATCAATTTGAACAAAATAAAAATCGCCCTTTTTTAACAATTGGTGATGATGCTCATCGGCGAGTCGTTAATAGTGATAGTGAAGCTATTAAAACAGTTGTTGTGTTAATAGTTGGCGAAACAGCACGTAGTGAAAATTTTGCACTAAATGGTTATGGTAAAAACACAACGCCTTTGTTAAGCAAACGTGATGATGTTATCTCGTTTCAAAATACAACGTCGTGTGGTACCTATACTGCTTTTTCTATCCCTTGTATGTTTTCGAATATGTCACGTAAAAATTACGATGAAGCTTTAGCTTTACGTCAAGAAAATATACTCGATATTTTAAACAAACAAGGTATAAATGTAATTTGGTTGGATAATAATACTGGTTGTAAAGGTGTTTGTAACAGGATTGAAAATGAAAATATAACTAAAAAGTATCTAAATAGCGGTAGCAAACTTTGCCAAGATGGGGCGTGTTATGATGAAGTGCTTGTCAATGAGTTAGCCACAAAGCTGCAACATCTTGATAAAGATTCCTTAATTGTTTTACATCCTTTAGGTAGTCATGGTCCAAATTACTATCAACGTTATCCTGAACAATTTAGAACATTCACACCAACATGTGATACTAATCAGATAACTAATTGTGACTTAGGCAGTTTAGTGAATACTTACGATAATACGATTGTGTATACTGATTATATTATCAATCAAACAATTGAACTTTTACAACGTAAGCAAAATAAATATAACACGATGCTGATCTATTTATCCGATCATGGCGAATCGTTGGGTGAAAATGGTCTATATTTACACAGTTTTCCTTATTCAATTGCGCCAACACAACAAACTAAAATTCCATTTATTTTGTGGATTTCAAAGCATTTAGCAAACTTAAATCATATCAATACAGCATGTATACAAAATCATGCAAAACAGGACCTTTTATCGCATGATAATTTGTTTCATTTATTATTAGGCATTTTTGCTATTCAGACTAAAGAGTATAATCAATCACTCGATAGCTTAAATTCTTGTAAAAATGCTCGTGGATAGGTTTTAAAAATCATGAAAATATTAATTGTTGAAGACGATAATCTGTTACAAAAAGGGTTGTATGATGGTATCACCGCGAATGGTTATGTTTGTGAAGTGGCGGCAACAGGGGAACAAGCTGAACAACATTTACTATTTGGACAATTTAGTTTGATTATTTTAGATCTTGGCTTGCCCGATTGTGATGGACTTGAGCTTTTAACACGCTGGCGTAAAAATAAAATTAGTATCCCCGTATTGATTTTAACCGCTCGAGATACTATTGAAGATAGGGTTCAAGGATTAGATCTTGGTGCGGATGATTACTTAATTAAACCCTTTGCTTTGACTGAATTATTAGCACGCATTCGAGCGCTGATACGTCGGCATCAGGGAATTGCCGAAAACCTTATTAGTTATGGTCCTATCACCATTGATATAAAACAACAAAAGACCATTTTGTCTAATCAAGAAGTGATGCTAACCCCTAAGGAATTTATTGTGTTATCTCGATTAATGTTAAAAGCCGGTGAAAAAGTCCATCGAGATCTGTTGCAAAATGATTTGTATGATTGGCAAAGTGATCCGAGTTCAAATGTACTGGAAGTTTATATCCATGGGCTACGAAATAAACTGGGTAAAAATTTAATACGTACTGTAAGAGGTTACGGTTATCAGCTTAATACTCAAGACGATTAACCATGCACAATCAATTAAGAAAAAATGTTATGATCATAAATTCTATCAGTAAAATTCGTCACACAATTCGCTGGAATCTATTTTTTACTTTGGGCGCTATTATGCTGATTTGTCAAATCATTACCGTGTTTTGGTTATGGCATGAAAGTAAAGAACAGATTGATGTTTTAGTGAATTTAACTTTAAGCCAAAATAAAATTGACGAAGTTGTCGAACATGAGGAACTTGAAGCTATCTTTGCTTTGTTTTGTTCAGCTTTTTCGATGATGCTAGTTACGTTATTTTTAGCTTATAAGGCAATTAAATGGATAACAAAACCACTAGAAGTTCTTGAGCACGATCTTAACCAACGTACTGAGGAAAATCTTAAACCCATTGCCCCAATTAGTAATATGCGAGAGATCAAATCGATTACTACGGTATTAAATAATCTATTTTTAAGATTGAATAACACGTTATCACAAGAGCGGCTTTTTACCGCTGATGTTGCTCACGAAATGCGAACACCTTTAGCCGGTATTCGTCTCCATTTGGAATTATTAGAAACTAAACATCACATTGATTGCCATGAATTAATTGAGCGAATTGATCGTTTGGTCAATACAGTTGAACAATTATTGATGCTAGCTAGAGCCAGTCAAAAATTTACTATTGGTCAATATCAAAAAATTAATTTTTATCAAGATGTCATGATTCCATTAACCGATGAGTTAAGCGAATTAACTTCGCAAAAAAATCAGTTAGTTTTGTGGCAGGTTATTGACCATACTGTAACGTTTAATGGTGATGCGACGTTAATTCGTCTATTAGTACGTAATTTAGTTGAAAACGCTCATCGATATAGCCCCGAAAATACTAACATCACTGTTAGTTGCCTTAAGGACGACAAAGATATCGTTATTTCGGTTATCGATGAAGGGATGGGCATTGATGAGTCAAAAAGTGAAAAACTGACCCAAGCTTTTTTCCGTATGGATAGAAAACATAATGGAATAGGGCTTGGGTTAAGCATCGTTAATCGTATATCTAATTTACATCATGGCGTATTCACCCTTAACAATAGACAAGATAATATTAAAGGTGCAGTAGCAACATTGCGCCTTACTGATTCACCTCGTTAACTAATTGAGTGATTAACTGATTGTGTTTGTTTTCTCTGATTAATGAAGCTAAAAACCGTTGCCAAGTGCGTTCAATTTTGGCTCTAGCAAAATAAGAAACATAATTAGCGATAGGAATCAATGTCGAATTACCAATGTTATCAATAATAATTAAGCGATTTGCTTCTGGTGATAAATGTTGAAATAAAATATTTTTACTTTTGATTGTCATGGTAATAATTCGATCATTTAACAATGCTGTTTTTAATGCTTTTAGCGAAATGACTAATGCATCAAAATATTGTTTGGTTAGCTGTTCATCCAACAAATATTTTTCAAGTGGAGTCGCTATTTCACCGTTATAATCACGAATGAGTTCAAACACATGACCTTGGCCATAATTAGTGTTTACCGGACCGTAATATTGTGCTAACGCATCCCATGATATGTGGCGTTTAATAAGATGCTTATAATAGGCTATTTCGCGGTTGGTTTCTTCTTCTGCCCCGTCATTATAATTGACTTTGATGCACTTATTCGGATCATCTGGGTGATGATAGCATTTACGGTGTAACCCTTTGCTTATATAATCTTTATCGGTAAGTTGAATTAAATTTTCCATCTAATTTTTAATTCGTTATTAATAGTTCGCTTAGAGTTTATCAGCAAGTGTTTTTGCATGCCATGATTTTTTATTTAAAATGTAGCGCTTTTATTATATTTCTGTATAATATTGCAACCCACGTTACAACAGTGTTTTTCCCAACACTGTTTTCGGTTGTCAAAGTTAATGTAACAACTCGAAGGGGTTAGTTAGTTAATAGCAACAATCAAAAAGTGTAAATAAATCAAATGATTTATTAACGTGAGATTAATTAAAAATTGGATAATTACGAATGAGTACTTTTTCAGCTAAACCAGAAACAGTTAAACGCGACTGGTATGTTGTTGATGCAGCAGGTAAAACGCTAGGTCGTTTAGCTACTGAAATCGCAAGCCGTTTGCGTGGTAAACACAAAGCAGAATATACACCACATGTTGATACAGGTGATTATATTATCGTTATCAATGCAGAAAAAGTTGCTGTAACAGGCAAAAAACGCACTGATAAGATCTATTATCGTCATACTGGCTACATCGGTGGACTTAAAGAAGCGACTTTTAAAGAAATGATTGAACGTCATCCTGAACAAGTCATCGAAATTGCTGTCAAAGGCATGCTACCGAAAGGTCCTCTTGGTCGTGCAATGTACCGTAAACTAAAAGTTTATGCTGGTAATGAGCACAATCATGCGGCACAACAACCGCAAGTATTAGATATTTAAGGGGATAGAAGATGGCTGATAATCAATATTACGGTACAGGTCGCCGCAAAAGTTCTGCTGCTCGCGTGTTTATTAAACCAGGTAGTGGAAATATCGTTATTAATAAACGTTCATTAGAGCAATACTTTGGTCGTGATACTGCTCGTATGGTTGTGATGCAACCTTTAGAGTTAGTTGAAATGACTGACAAACTTGATCTTTACATCACTGTTAAAGGTGGGGGTATTTCAGGTCAAGCGGGTGCGATTCGTCACGGTATTACTCGTGCATTAATGGAATATGATGAAACTTTACGTTCTTCATTACGTCAAGCGGGCTTTGTTACTCGTGATGCGCGTCAAGTTGAACGTAAAAAAGTGGGTCTACGCAAAGCACGTCGTCGTCCACAATTCAGCAAACGTTAATTGTTTTTTGTACAAAGGTTACAAAATTGTTTGCAAAAACCCAGTTTCGACTGGGTTTTTTTATTTGGATTCTAATTAGATGCTAATTCATAGTCTGACGGGTAAATGTAATTTTGTTAATTGATAAAAAACATTAATTTTATTAATTTATTGTTTTTATTTTAGTTTATTACGTTAATTAAATTCAAGCCTTTGTTTTAAGATGTATATTTATTCTTAAACTTTTGTCAAATTGCTGTTGTTTAGAGAAAGATAACAAGAAAATTAATTTTTTTTAACAAATTTGTTATCCAATTTGCTAGAATAGTTAAATTCTAAACTTTTTTTAATTTTGCATATTTGGAGTGAACATGGTTGTTGCTGTTAATAAACGTTCTGTAATGACATTATTTTGTGATACAACAGATATTTACGGCCATCAAATTCGTTTTGTGCTGGCAGAAAAAGGGGTAACTGCTGAAATTGAGTTTGTAACGGCAGATAATTTACCTCAAGAACTTCTAGATCTTAATCCCTATGGTACAATTCCAACTTTGATTGATCGCGATCTAACATTATATGAACCTCATATTGCGTTAGAATATCTTGATGAACGCTTCCCTCATCCACCTTTAATGCCTGTTTATCCGATTGTTCGTGCAAATTCTCGTTTAACCATGTACCGCATTAAAAAAGAGTGGTATAGCGCTTATGAAACCATCATTGCCGATCCTAATAGCCAAGCTGCAAAAACTGCGCGTAAAAATTTGCTTGATGATTTGGTTTCCATTTCGGTTATGTTCAAAGAAAAACCGTATTTTATGAGTGATGATTTCACATTATGTGATTGTTATTTTGCCCCATTACTATGGCGTTTACCAATGATTGGTATTGAATTGCCAAAAGTAGCTGAGAAGAATTATCTAGCTTATATGGCACGTATTTTTGAACGTCCAGCTTTTGTTAACTCATTAACTGAAGAAGAAAAAAAGATAAGATCTTAAGTAAATTTTTATCTCGTTGATAAAACTGTTGAAATAGGTAGTTTTTATGGATCTTGAACAAATGACACCAAGGCGCCCTTATTTATTTAGGGCTTTTTATGATTGGATTATTGATAATGAACTAACGCCATATATTGTTGTTAATACTTCAATTTATGGTGTGATTGTTCCTCAAGAATTTGTCCAAAATAATCAGATAGTCTTAAATATTGCGCCACATTCAGTTGG
This sequence comes from Gilliamella sp. B2838, assembly GCF_026536185.1. NCBI lineage: Bacteria > Pseudomonadati > Pseudomonadota > Gammaproteobacteria > Orbales > Orbaceae > Gilliamella > Gilliamella sp. B2838. Next base: position 137,154 of record NZ_JAFNOO010000001.1, on the reverse strand, counting down.
TCAATATTTTGCGTCTAATGAACAAATTGAATTTAATGCTAGATTTTCTGGTGTTCCTCAACACATTGTTGTGCCAATGGCCGCTATTGAAGCTATTTATGCACGTGAAAATGGGGTAGGGATGGGATTTGAAGATGAACCTCAATATCACGCTCAGACCAAAAATAGTGACACACAACCTGAATCAACCAATAAAAAAACCACTAATCCATTTAGAGTTGTAAAATAATTAACCTTTCATAATTGTTCTTACTTGCTTAGTGACTGCGTTATAAACCCTACTAATGTCTTGCTTGCACCTCTGTAAGCAAGATCTCATGATGTACTTTACAAAAATTAATCTACAGGTGTAATAGTTATTTTTTAATAGCTAAACGCACAAAAAATATTGTTATTTTATTTTTTATAATTGATAATGATTATTATTATTAAATGAAAGTTGGTTAATTTTATGAAGTCCGGTAATAAAACTGCAAGTTCAAGACTTTGGGAGTTAGCATTTAATTATAAGGTTTTAATGACTTTCGCTTGTCTATTTTCAATTGTTAGTGTAGCCGTTTCTTTTATCCCATTTATCGCCATTTATTTTATTATTTATGAAATAGTAATGAGTATCAGTCGTGGTGTGGCGTTAAATAATGATTTAATTATCAATTATGGTTGGTTAGCTTTTATTTCAGCAGCGGTATCCATTTTATTGAACTTTTTGGGATTATGTTTTTCACATTATGCGGCTTTCAAAACTCTCTATCATTTAAAATATAATTTTGTAAGATACTTATCCCTATTACCATTAGGTTTTTTTTACACGCATTCGAGTGGAGAATTACGTAAGATTGTTGATGATGATATCGAAAAAATTGAACAATTTATCGCTCACCAACTACCCGACATGGTTGGGGCGTTTGCTTCCCCTGTTATGATTTTCATTATTTTAGCTGTCTTTGATTGGCGATTAGGTTTAGCGACGTTATTCCCTATAATGCTTGCCTATATTGTGTTAATCAGTGGTTATAAACGTCAAGATGTTAAACATCATCAACAAGAGTTTCAAAAAAGATTAATTGAAATGAGTAATGCATCTGTCGAATATATTCGTGGTATTACTGTTGTTAAAGCCTTCAATCAAACCTTTTTTTCATTTAAACGCTTTTATCAGTCAATTAAAGCTTACCAGTTATATTGCTTAAAATTTATCTATTGTTTCAAATATTATATGGCTTTTTTCTTATTGATATTAAATAATATTTACCTTTTTATTATTCCAATCATTATTTTATTATTAGGGCATACTGATAATTACGCTCATTTTATACTGTCTGCTATTTTTTATTTGATTTTTTCTTTAGGGTTACCAGCACCGTTCTTTAAATTACTTTATGTTACTAGGAATTTTCAAAATTCAGCAATTAGTGTGCAAACTATGGATGCGGTATTGAATATACCTTTGTTGCCTGAGCCTAAAATAGGTTTAAAAACAGATCATTATGATATATGTTTTAATGATGTGAATTTTTCTTACTCTAACAATCAAATTGATGACCAATCTGTCAATAATAATGCAATCAGTCATATAACATTCACAGCAAAACAAGGTCAAACTACAGCTTTAGTTGGTTTATCTGGCAGTGGTAAAAGTACCATTTCTTTACTGATACCACGATTTTTTGATCCTACCAGTGGGCATATCACTATTGGTGGTGTTGATTTAAAGCAGATGAACAGTGATTACTTGTTATCGTTAGTCAGTTTTGTTTTTCAGGATGTTTTTTTATTTAAACAACGCATTTTAGACAATATCAGAATCGGCAAACCTCATGCATCACTTGATGAAGTGATTGCTGCTGCGAAAGCGGCACAATGTCATGATTTTATTGAAAAGCTACCGGATGGCTATAATTCAGTTATTGGTACACAAGGCTTACATCTATCGGGGGGTGAAATGCAACGTTTGGCTATTGCAAGAGCATTATTAAAAAATTCGCCTATTTTGATCTTGGATGAAGCGACGGCATTTGCCGATCCTGAAAATGAATATAAGATTCAACTAGCATTAAAAGCGTTAATGAAAGATAAAACAGTCATTATGATTGCGCATCGGCTCTCTACCATTAAAGATGCTGACCAAATAATTGTTTTAGATAAAGGTCATATTGTTGAAAAAGGTGCGCACCAAACACTAATTGACAATCACGCAACCTATTACAAGATGTGGCAGTACTATCAAAAAACATTAGATTGGGATATGCCACAAAGTAATCAGGCAGTTGAAGCAAATGATAAGCAAATAAATCATGTTAATGAGGTGCGAGATGTTTAAACGTTTACTGATGCTATCAGATGTGGGAAATAAAAATCTAATTCAAGCTACGATTGCTTGCACTATTTCTAATCTGACATTAATGCTCCCTTTTATTATTTTATTGCACGTTATGGTGTTACTGATAAACCCATTAATCAATAATGTGCCTATTAATAAAGATGATTTATGGATAATGGTTGCCTTTGGCGTTTTAGCCGCTTTGTTATTTTTATATTGTTATCAACGAGAATATAAAAAAACTTACGCGAGTGCTTTTGGACAAGCCGCTAATACTCGAATTGAAGTCGCCGAAAAAATTCGAAAACTGCCCCTAAGCTTTTTTAATCGTAAGGATTTATCTGAATTGACGACCAATATCATGGGTGACTGCTCAACGATTGAAAGTATGTTAAGTCACGTTATCCCCCAACTAATTGGTTATTCGTGTAGTAGCATAATTACCTGTAGTTTACTTGCTTTTTATGACTGGCGAATGGCTGGAGCCATATTGTGTACATTACCATTATCATTGCTGATTGTAGTTGTCGGTAAGTTGATTGAAAAAAAACTAAGCCATAAGCATATCGAATCAAAATTAGCGGTGTCGAATGAAGTACAAGAGTATCTTGATGGTATTAAAATTATTAAAGGTTTTGGACGCAGTGGAGAAAAATTTCAACAACTGGATAAAGCATTAAAGAATATGATGTGGGCATCGATTAAATTCGAAGGTATTGGCGGTATATTTGTTACGTTATCTATCATGATGTTACAGGTAGGGCTGGGGGTAGTGGTATTAGTGGGGGTAAAATTAATGGTTTCAGGTAGCTTAGCGCCCATTACTTTTTTAGCATTTGTGATCATTAGTTCTCGAATTTACAGTCCTTTAATTTCGGTACTAACGCTATTACCTGAACTGTTTCATATGTTAGTTTCAATTGAGCGTATGAAGAGTCTTAATAAAGAATCAGTTATGGAAGGTCGTGATGATGTCGTTTTAAATGATTTCACAATTGATATTAATCATATTAATTTTTCCTATCATCAAAAAACCGTTATTCACGATTTAAGTTGCGTTATACCCTCAGGAAAAATGACAGCATTAGTCGGCCTATCTGGCAGTGGTAAAAGTACGTTATTACAATTAATTGCGCGTTTTTGGGATGTCGATAGTGGCACAATTAGCATTAGTGGATATGATATCAAAGACATCGATCCAGAAACCTTGATGCGTTATATGTCGTTTGTTTTCCAAAATGTTGTGTTATTTGATGATACCATTTTAAATAATATCCGTATTGGTCGCCATAATGCGACAGATGAAGAAGTGATGCAAGCTGCAAAAAAAGCGCGTTGTGATGAGTTAGTTGCACGCTTACCGAATGGTTGGAATACTTTAATTGGTGAAAATGGGAGTAAGCTTTCTGGTGGTGAAAGACAACGTATTTCAATAGCAAGAGCTTTATTAAAAAATGCGCCGATTGTGTTGCTTGATGAAGCAACAGCTTCACTTGATCCCGAAAATGAAGTTTATATTCAGCAAGCTATTGCTGAACTGGTGAAAGATCGCACGGTAATTGTGATTGCGCATCGTTTAAAAACCGTCATTTCGGCAGATCAGATAATAGTATTAGATAAAGGTACTCTTGTCGAGCAAGGTAGTTATCAACAATTAATGAATAACAATCAACTGTTTGCTAAGCTTTATAAGCTACAAAAACAAACCTTTTCGTTGGCACCTTGAGTGCCTATATTTCTGAGTTAAATCGGTATATGATATGTGTAAATTATCATTATAGACTATAGATTAATGAACGAAATCGAATTGAAGTTTGAAATAACTAATCGCCAAATTGCTGACCTAACGTTGTTTTTAAACCAGTGGGTTAATTGTGATGCTGCTGAGTATATAGATAGTGGGCAAACGCAGCCAAGAATTTCACAATTAATCTTATTAAACACTTATTATGATACTCCAGACTATTATTTGCGTAATAATGGCTGTGGATTAAGAGTCAGAGTAAGTGAACAAGGTTCAAGTCAACATTGTGAAATGACTCTTAAGCGTGATTCTCAATCAATAGCGGGTTTGCATCAACGCGCTGAATACAATATTGATTTACCCAGCCCAAACCTTGATATAACGGCTTTGCCTAAAGCTGCACTACCAAAAGATTGCGATATTAACCAACTACAAAATCATCTTAAACCTTTATTTAGCACCAATTTTAAACGCCAAGCTTGGTTAATTTTATTTGCTAATAGCGAAATAGAAGTAGCTTTAGACCAAGGTGAAATCGAGTCGAATGGAACAAAATTACCCATCCAAGAAGTTGAATTAGAGATAAAACAGGGTAATAAGCAAGATTTGATTAATTTTGCTATTGAATTAGCTCGGTTTGATTTGCACCTTTTTTCGCAAAGCAAAGCAGCAAGAGGTTATCGATTATTAAAAAATCAACCAATTAACCACAGTGAAATTAATTTAAGTTGTCAACAAAGCTTACCTGATATTTTAAAATTCTGGCAACAAAATGAAGAGTATGCCTTAGCTAATAACGATCTCAACTTTTATCAACACACATTACAACAAGTTCAACAAGCTTTATTAGAAAAGGGTGTTTTCATTGAACCTGAATTCAATCAATGGCAGCATGCGTTACAATCGATTAAATCAGTAAGCGATTTTGCTTATAGTGAGGTAAATACTAAATTGAAGTTAATGTTATTAGCTCAAAATAACCGGTAGTGTTTTAGCAATATGTTTTAAATCATTATGGAACATTAAATGCCCGTTAATTTTTTTAAATTACCTTTATTGACGATATTATTTTTTCTGCTAATTAACGTTATTTTGCTAACAGGTTATTCTTGTTTTTTTGACATTAGCCTGTTTTTTTCACCAACCATTGGGCAAAGATCGTTTTATTGGGTAGTGGGTAATGTTCTTTTAACGCATTTCTTAATTCAATTACCCAATTTATTATTTATTTTTATTATCTCAACGCTGCTTTTATCTCGACAAGCTATTTATCAAATCCATTGGCGTAATGTCAGTTTTATTTTCATTATTTCAATTGTCATCACATTGATAACGCTGGTTAGTCAATACTATCTAAATCAATATGTTGTTCCTCTCTTAAATCAAAGTTCATCATCGAAACCATCTATATTAACCTCATGGATTTTGGTTATGGTATTGATGATAATTGGCTATGTTGTGATAGCAATGATGTTTTATTTAGGCATGAAATTATTTAAAAAATACCTTATTTATACCCATTATTGCCTAACCAGGCAGCAAAACAAAAATTTACATTTATCATTGTATATCGTGCTATTTAATTGGTATTTTTTAACTTTGTTATTTAGTTTTTTTCACCTGCAGAACGTTTTTTATACGTCTTTGTTTGCTAATTTGGTTAGAACTGGCATATTGTTTACTTTTCTAATTGTAGTAAATACATTAGGTTATTTTGCTTTACGTAACGGTTTTACGGCTGTAAAAAACCATTTAGAAATAAAAAAACTGATCTTGAGTTCTTTATGGGCTTTTTTGATTCTTTGTTGTTTAACGTTAGCATTGATGTTTGGATTAATCCAATTAATGGGATTAATCGCAAATGAATATCTATCAGACACCATAGAAATAGGTTTGTGGTACCTATTTCTTTTGATCTTGTGCGTGTTAGGTTGTTTTGTCACTCGGGTATCGGTAAAACTGTTTTTTAAACAGCGTCAACTTATCAATCAACCAAATTTTATATGAGCTAATAATATGTCAGAATTAACTTCACTCCTTAATGATAAAAAACAGAAAATTATCTCACAATTGACTCAATGTGATCCTAATGATGTTCACGTTAATTTAGATATTTTGGTTCAAAGTGATTTTATCGTTGATGCTTTTTTTCGGTTTCCAGAATGGTTGACAGACATTGTTAACAATCCCCCTCAGACTGATGAAAGACGTAACTATCAACAATGGTTAAATCAAAAGTTAGCGTCGGTATCTGATGAATTGACGCTCATGAAAGCGTTAAGATTATTTAGGCGTTATATCTTAGTGAGGCTTGAATGGTCACAATTAACGCAAACCAGTAGCGATGAGCAAATTTTATTGCAACTTACTCACTTGGCAGAGGTGATTATCATCACTGCGCGAGATTGGCTTTATGAACTGAGTTGTAAAGAGTGGGGTACGCCGTGTAATTTGCAAGGACAAGCGCAACCTTTACTTATCCTGGGCATGGGAAAATTAGGAGGGGGAGAGCTTAATTTTTCATCTGATATTGACCTTATTTTTACTTATCCTGAACATGGACAAACACAAGGCGGTCGTCGCGAATTAGATAATGCTGTGTTTTTTACGCGTTTGGGACAACGTTTAATTAGAGCGTTAGATCAAGTTACCGAAGATGGTTTTGTCTACCGAGTTGATATGCGCTTACGTCCTTTAGGTGATGGTGGTCCGCTTGTTTTGAGTTTTTCGTCGATGGAAGACTATTATCAAGAACAAGGTCGTGATTGGGAACGTTATGCGATGGTGAAAGCAAAAGTGCTGGGTAATCAACAAGATCATTATACTGTTGAACTATATCAACTTCTCAAGCCATTTGTTTATCGTCGTTATATTGATTTTAGTGTATTACAATCATTGCGCAATATGAAAAGTATGATTGAACGCGAGGTTCGTCGTCGAGGTTTAAAAAATAATATCAAATTGGGTGCAGGTGGCATTCGTGAAATTGAATTTATTGTACAAGTTTTTCAACTTATTCGTGGTGGGCGAGTTGTTGGATTACAGACTCGCTCACTGTTAACCGCACTACAAGTCATTGAGCATGAACAGTTATTAAATTATCAAGAAGTCTCAATTTTACGTGAAAACTACCTATTTTTACGTCGTTGTGAAAATGTGTTGCAAGCAATCAATGATGAACAAACACAAACGCTTCCCGACGATGAATTAAATAAAGCTCGGTTATCATTGTCTATGGGGTTTGGCACTTGGCAAGAATTTGAAACGGAATTATTTGTTCGAATGCAGGCGAATCGTCAAATATTTAATGAATTAATTGGTGAGGATGACAATGAATCCTCAACTAAAACTAAACCTTATAATGACCAATTTGATGAATTATGGGTGCCTGATTTGCAATTGAGTGATGTGCAAGCACTATTACCTGATTATTCAGATGAGAAAGCTAATCAGCTCTACCAATTACTTTTACAATTCCGTAATGATATTGGTAAACGTACTATCGGCGTACGTGGACGAGAAATACTCGATCAACTCATGCCACGTTTACTTGATGCTTGCTGTAATGATAGTCATAGCTTGATGGTATTATCACGTATTTTGCCATTATTGGTAAATATTGTAAGCCGTACCACCTATTTAGAACTGTTATTAGAATATCCAACAGCATTAAAACAATTAATTCGATTATGCAGTGCATCGCCTATGATTAGCGATCAGCTTGCACATTATCCAATTTTGCTTGATGAACTAATTGATATTAATTCATTGTATCAAACACTTGCGCCACAAAAGTATAAAAATCAGCTCTACCAATACCTATTACGTATTTTATCGGATGATGAAGAACAACAACTTGAAGCACTACGGCAGTTTAAACAGATGCAACTACTGCATATCGCGGCGGCTGATGTTGAACATGTATTATCGACCATGAAAGTCAGCGATCATTTAACCTATGTTGCAGAATCGCTCCTTGATTTTGTTGTTCAAATGGCCTGGAATCAGATGGTGGGTCGTTATGGTAAACCTGAACATTTAGTGGATAATCAAAAAGGGTTAGTTGTGATTGCTTATGGTAAATTAGGTGGATGGGAACTGGGTTATGGCTCAGATTTGGATTTAGTTTTTTTACATGATTGCCCCGTTCATAGCATGACCAATGGCGATAAGCAGATCGATAGTCGTCAATTTTACTTACGACTAGTACAACGAATAATTCACCTATTTAATGTACGAACCAGCTTTGGTATTCTTTATGAAGTTGATGTCCGCTTGCGACCACAAGGTGATGCTGGACTATTAGCGTGCAGTTTAGATTCATTTGAAGATTATCAGATGAATGAAGCATGGACATGGGAACACCAAGCTTTGGTTCGAGCAAGAGCTGTTTATGGCGAATCCGCACTCATTGATCGCTTTAATCAGATTCGTCATAGTATATTAAGCCAACCTCGAGATGAAAATCGATTAAAAACTGAAGTACGAGAGATGCGCGAAAAGATGAGAAGCCATTTAGGCTCCACACAATCAGACTTATTTAATTTAAAAATTGATGAAGGTGGAATTGGCGATATTGAATTTTTGTCTCAGTTTTTGGTACTTAACTATGCTCATCAACAACCTAAAATGACGCAATGGAGTGATAATGTGCGTATTTTAGAGTTGGCTGCAAAATATCAAATTATGGATAATGAGCAAGCGCAGCAATTGACAAAAGCTTATATCGACATGCGTAACGAAATTCATCGTTTAGCCTTACAAGTTTTACCCGGTACGGTTGATAATTCTTGTTTTACACAGGAAAGAGCAATAGTAAAACAGAGCTGGAATAAATGGTTAAATTGAATGTTTAATATTGGTTAATAAGCGAGTTTGATATCAAAAAACAATGATGCTCGATATCTTATTAAAACTAACCTACTAGTTAGGCTTCATTTGCAAGTTTGATAAAGGTTCAACAAACTTATATTAAATAGAGTGATGATCTAAGGTTCAAATAAGATTTTAATATCAACACGTTACCATATAGTTAGTTAAGTTGAGTGGGTTATTACCGGTTATTTATGGAGTTTAATATCAATGGCAACGATTAAAGATATCGCTAAGATGGCGGGTGTATCACATGGTACGGTGTCAAATGTACTAAATGGTCGCGGTAATGTCAGTGTCAAAAAAATTAAACTTGTTGAGCAAGCCGCTCAAGCATTAGGGTATCAACTAAACTTACAAGCAAAATTTTTAAAACAAGGAACGACCAAAACGATTTCGGTCTTGTTACCCAATATTACCGCTGAACAGTACGCCGATTTATATGATGGGCTTTTTAGTTATTTAAATCGATTAGGTTATGGATTAACCTTATATTTAACCTATGATTCAAAAGAGTTTGAATTACAACTCATTCAAGAAATTGCTGTAAAACGCGATTATGCGGTGATTGTGGTCAGCGCTTTAGACAGCGCACAAAGTTATTACCAAACGCTAAAAGTAGATAAAGAAAAAATTATTTTTGTTTACCGTAAACCAAAATCTGCGCTGAAATTCATATCATTAGATTTTGAAAAAGCTGGGCATGATATTGCCTGCGAAATGATAAAAAATAATTATCGGCATATTGGTTTATTTAGTAATTCTGATCAACATACTCATTCACAATCTTTTAAAAAAGGGTTAGAGCAAACCTTTAAGCAACAAAATTATCGTGTCGAGATAAATTGCATTACTTCAATGCCTTCAAATAGTACCTATAATTTATCATTCAATTTTTTTGCAAATGAGCAAGTAGAGTACGATGCCATCATTACCATGGATATGGAGCGCGCACATTTTGTTCGTAATGCTAATTATTTCGGAAGTTTACAATCTTGCCCACCCATTTATACATTAACAAATCATAGTTTTTTTTATGAAAACCATTTTTATCAATATCATATGAATTATGGGATATTAAGTCGGCAAATTGCCAACTTAATTGAGGACCAGCCAGTTACTTTACCTGAAAATAAAGGATTTACCTTACTTCCTGATTCATTGCCCCACGACAAGACTAACGATGGTGATACAGTTAATTTTTTAATCCTTCCCAGCCCGTCAACCCAAGCCGTAGTCAAATTATTACCTCACTTTAGCAAAATAAGTGGTATTAATGTTAATTTAATAGTTAAGCCTTTTGATGAGATTTATCACATACTTAATCATATAGAACATCATCAATATCTGGATATTATTCGGATTGATATGGCGGATTTGCCTTGGTTTGCCCCTTCAATATTTAAACCGCTATCTGAACTGCAAATTGATTTATCCAATATCTTTACACGCTATACGCCTGAAATAATAGACCGTTTTAGTTATGTGAATAATATCGCTTATGCTTTGCCGTTCGATCCAAGTGTACAAATGCTGTTTTATCGTAAAGATCTTTTTAATGATCCGTTAATTAAACGCGCTTATTTTGAGCAGTTTCGTCAACAACTTGATGTACCGGCAAATTTTGCTGATTTTAATCAAATATCGGCTTTTTTTAATCGACAGCAAAATGGGGAGTCACAAGTAGAGTTTGGTAGTTGTTTTACCTCAGGTAATGATGAACTCATCGCTTCCGAATTTTTAGTCCGCTATTATGCACAGGGTGGAAAATTATTTAATCAACCCCAACCTCAGCTCGATACTGCTATAGCACTTACAACGTTAACTCAATTACACTCTTTTATTAAACTAGCCAAAAATATTAATGCCACTTGGTGGCAAGATTCAGTGAAATTATTTGAACAAGGCAAGTTAGCGATGCTAATTGTTTATATGAATTTGTTTAGTTGTATAAATCATCGTAACATTTTGCCGTTGGTGGGGTATGCTAAAGTGCCGGGTAATAAGCCTTTATTTGGTGGTGGTTCTTTAGGCGTATCAAAGTATAGTCAAAAAGATGCGGCTATAAAATCTTTTTTTGAGTGGCTATATTCGCCAGAAATTAGCGAACAGATTGCGTTGTTGGGTGGGGCAACGGCACAAAACTCTATTTTTCAAAATCAACGCATTATCAATAGCTATCCGTGGCTCACTGTGGCTAAGCAGCAGTACGCTAACGGTATACGTGAAAATAGTATAAAAGGTAAGGCTGTGAATTTAAGGTGTGTTGAAAACATCATAGGTAATTATTTATCAAAGTGGATGGCTAAACAATACGATTCAAAACAAGTTATTGATTTGATTAATGATGAGATAAAAAAACAATATTGCTAATGATAAACACACTAACAATATTGTTTGATTTGATAATTAAAATCAGATTATTTTGATTTTTCTTTCGGGGCCATTATTACATCTTTATCTTTGAACAATAACCAAAAACCAATCGCAACAATCGCTGCCACTACAGCAGGATAGATCCAAAATTCTTGCCATTGTGGCCCAGCATTTGGCAGCGTTTTTTCGGTAACTACGCGATTGTTGATAAATCCACAAACTGATGCGGCCATAAATACGCCAAAGCCGTTAGAAACAATAAAACGTAAGCCTTGCGCTTGTGCTTTGATTTCTGGTCCTGCTTTTTTATCTACATAAATATTACCAGCGGTAAAGAAGAAGTCCCAACAAACACCTTGTAAAAGTAATGTGCCAATAATATAAAAGAACATCGTACTACCATCAGCAGTCGCGGCTAACGATAACATTAAACTACGAATAACCCAGCATATTGCGCCAAATAAAATGATTTTTTTGAAACCAAAACGACCTAATAAGAAAGATAGAAGGAACATAAATAAGACTTCAGTGGCGATAGCTATTTGCATCATTGCAGGCTCTAATCCTAAAACAGGGAGATAAACCGGTAAATAAGCACTATAAGCTGTTTTAGTTATCATTAAGATAAAAGTGGACAACATAAAAATAGTAAAGTATTTATCTTTAAAAAGTGATAATGCATCTAAACACATCGCATCGCGCAAAGAGAATTTTTTATTTTTGCTGCTTGGTGGTGTATTAGGTAGTGTGAAGCAATAAATGCCATAAACAACAGATGCACCTGAAGCAAGTAAAAATAAATTGATAGAACTAGAAAAACCTGTGTAACCAAGAATCAACCCTACAATCATAAAGCCGATAGTACCAAATACACGAATAATTGGGAACCAACGTACACCATCTATATGTCTAAAGCTGTTGTTGGATAGAATAATAAACCAACGATGAAAATCATGATTAAAAAACCAGCAATATTGCCGTTTTCAACAAAGTTAGGAATCAAGAATAATACAACGGCATTGAGAATATGCAATATGCCCATCACTTTTTGTGATGCAATAAATCTATCCGCAATCATGCCAATAAATAACGGTGAAATGATGGTTGCGATACCTAATACAGAGTAAGTTGATCCAACAATCTCTTTTAATCCATAAGCAGCGAGGACTGCCCCAATAACCATATTCCATGCACCTTGCACAAAATATTGTAAAAACATCATTACCAGTAGACGTGGTATTTTAAACATAAAAAACTCCGTGTTAAATTGTTTTTATTAAGCCGTCATAAGTGACTTCTATATTATGAGGTTTGAATATTTCCACTAATTCATCGTGCATAAAGCCACTACTATGTGAATGATGCGACGTTATTAGTTGTGTTTTATTATGAAAAATATTTTCACTAATCATGCGTTGTTGTGCGGCGATCACAGTTTCAATGCTCATATGATTATTGGTGCGGTCGTCTTGTTTATAGCCATAGGTACATTCAAAGATCGCTAAATCAATTTTTTTGCCGCTGTTTTTGAGCCATTGCCAAGTGAGTTCAGGAAAATAGCCAGAATCATGACCATGAAGAATAGTTTTCCCCTCTTTTTCAATTAAGTAGATAAAACAAAATTCCCATTTTGCATGATTCGATAGTAAAGGCGTCACATGATAGCCAGCAGAGCTGGTAATAGTCTGATAAGGGACCAATAAATTAAACACAAAGCGTTCAGGGCTGTAACCTGGTAGCACATGTAAGCATCCATTTATTGCGATATCATTGCCGTAGATATAAAGCGGGTGATCAATGTTAAAGCCATAATCTACCATGCGGCTAAATAGATCACCGACATTAAAATGGTCTGGATGAGTATGCGTAAATAACAAATCTTTAATTTTAGTTACATCAATATTTTCTCGCATAACTTGGTAACTAAATTCAGGTGCAAAGTCAATTTGCATGATGTCATCAATGATAACGGAGCTTCGGCTCCTGATATTTTTACCTTTTTGTATGCGGGTTTTCTCGCAGATTTCACATTTACAAAAAGGATTTGGGATACCTTCCGAGGCCGCTGTACCCAAAAACTGTAGTTTCACATTGTTCTCCTATAATTCAATGATTCAAATTGTTGTCATTTTATTTGGTGATATAAAGCATTTAAAATTGGAACGTTCCAATTTTATTGAAATGACTTGAATTCCACAATAAAATTAATTAATTTTTTGTTAATTCGTGAGGAAGATCAAAATTTGTAAGGGATGATGAGTGTCGAACTCTAAAATTAATGAGGGGAAAGATTATCGGCGAGTTTACTCATTCGCCGATAAATGGTTATTTAAAAGTAGATAATGACGTAATATTTAGTTTGCTTCTTTCCAAAGAATTAAGTCTTGATCCTCAAGGTCAGATGGATCAAATCCAACTACTGAAGGGAGATCTTCGCGATCAAACGCCATGTCGCCACCATTGACATCAATATCCCCTTTTTTGATACCTTTAAAATCATAAAGGTTGGTATCACATAAATGTGAAAGCGTAATATTTTGCGTGGCTCTAAACATGGTTTCTATACGACCAGGAAACTTTTTATCCCAATCGTTTAGCATCTCTTTAATCACTTGACGTTGTAAATTAGGTTGTGAACCACAAAGATTACATGGAATGATTGGAAATTGCTTAATTTCAGCATATTTTGCAATATCCTTTTCTTTGCAGTAAGCAAGCGGTCGAATAATAATATGCTCGCCGGAGTCATTAACCAATTTGGGTGGCATTGCTTTAAGTTTGCCACCATAAAACATATTTAAAAATAACGTTTCTAGAATATCATCGCGGTGATGACCTAACGCAATTTTCGTTGCGCCAAGCTCTGTTGCGGTGCGGTATAAAATACCACGACGCAAACGAGAACAAAGTGAACACGTTGTTTTGCCTTCAGGAATTTTTTCTTTTACGATACCATAAGTATTTTCTTGAACAATCTTATACTCAATACCTAATGACTCTAAGTACTGAGGCAAAACATGTTCAGGAAAACCGGGTTGTTTTTGATCTAAATTGACGGCAATTAGTTCAAAATTGATCGGGGCACTGATTTTCAAATTTAATAAAATATCGAGTAGCGTATAGCTATCTTTACCACCTGATAAGCAAACCATAATCCGATCACCATCTTCAATCATATTGAAGTCGGCAATGGCTTCTCCAGTTAGACGACGTAACCGTTTATGTAATTTATTTTGATTATATGTATTCATCACGATTTTATAGATTATTCAGCTCGGCTCATATAACGGCGTTCAGCAATATGAATTTTCACTTTTTCGTTGTTATCAATGTATTCTGGAACCTGAATAACTAAGCCAGTTGATAAGGTTGCCGGTTTTGTGCGTGCACTGGCAGACGCACCTTTGATGCTAGGTGAAGTTTCAATGATTTCTAAATCAACCGTTTGCGGTAACTCTAATGCAACTACCTCGCCATCAGCCATTAGCACTTGAATACCGTTCATTCCCCCTTCAGGAATAAATAATAGCTCTTCTTCGATTTGCGCTTTTTTGAAGATAAACGGCGTGTAATCTTCATTATCCATAAAGACATACTCATCACCATCGATATATGAAAAACTAACCGGACGGCGAATTAATTCAATGGTTTCGATAATATCATCACCTTTAAAACGTTCTTCGACTTTACCGCCAGTTTTTACATCAGTAAATCGCATTTTATAAAGTGTACTAGCGCCACGTGCACTAGGGCTTTGAACATCAATATCTTTAACCAATAATAATTTACCGTTATAAGTGACTGCATCGCCACGTTTTATTTCATTTGCTTTAGCCATAATATCTTCTTCGTGATTATTAAAAATAGAGTTGAAAATTAGCTCGCTATTTTAGCGCTATCTTGCTATTGTCACCAACAAAATTTACCGATTAATGTCAAATTATGAAAAAAACAACGGATAGCTTATTTCAATGTCGAAAAAACTGTGGTGCTTGTTGTATTGCGCCTTCAATTTCGTCAATGATTCCTGGTATGCCAAATGGTAAACCCGCTGGAGTTGCATGCATTCATTTAAATGCTAATTTTCAATGTGACTTATTTGGACAGTCATCTAGACCAAAAGTTTGTGGTCGGTTAAAGCCTTGTATTGAGATGTGTGGCAACAATCGAGTACAAGCTTTAAATTATTTAACTCAATTAGAACAGTTAACTAGCGTTTAACTATTGCTAATATTTAATAAACGAGTTTTATTATTAGAATTATTTATCTCGCGTCGTTTTTTTTTTGATAAACTTCATCGCATTTCATTATTTAATGATAAATGACCATATTAATTAGATTAATCTTTAGTTAATTGTTGTTAGGATTGCGGTATTACACTATTAACTGAATTTTTCTTATTGTCTTTTTTAATCTTTTTAAACAGAAGAATATTGTTATGAATAATAAATTAAAACGGGACTTAAAATCTCGGCATTTAGCCATGATTGCTATTGGCGGTTCAATTGGTACAGGGCTTTTTGTTGCTTCAGGCGCAACGGTTGCTCAAGCGGGTCCCGGTGGTGCATTACTTTCGTATGCTATCATTGGTATTATGGTGTACTTTTTAATGACCAGCCTTGGTGAACTAGCGGCGTATTTGCCGGTGTCAGGGACCTTTGCTACTTATGGCGCTCGTTATGTTGATGAGGCTTTTGGTTTCGCAATTGGATGGAATTATTGGTATAACTGGGCAATTACTGTTGCAGTAGATTTAGTTGCTGCTCAGCTTGTTATCTCTTATTGGTTTGATGCAGGTAGTTATAGTTGGCTTTGGAGCTTGCTGTTTTTAAGCATCATCTTTTGTTTAAACTATATTTCTGTAAAAGGATTTGGTGAAGCCGAGTTTTGGTTCTCATTAATTAAAGTTGTCACTGTTATCGTGTTTATTGTGATTGGTTTGTTGATGATTGTTGGCATTTTAAAGGGGAGTGAAAATGCAGGTTGGCAAAATTGGACTATTGGTGATGCCCCATTCGTTGGTGGTTTTTCCTCGATGATAGGGGTTGCGATGGTTGTTGGCTTCTCATTCCAAGGTACGGAGCTAATCGGCATAGCTGCTGGAGAGTCAAAAGATCCAGAAAAAAATATTCCAAAAGCGATGAAGCAAGTTTTTTGGCGAATTTTACTGTTTTATATTTTTGCTATTTTGGTCATTAGCTTAATCATTCCTTATACGGATCCAAATTTATTACGTAATGAAGAAACCGACATCAGTGTCAGCCCATTTACCTTAGTTTTTCAGCATGCAGGACTATTATCCGCTGCGGCAATTATGAATGCGGTTATTTTAACATCGGTATTATCGGCGGGTAATTCCGGTTTATATGCCTCAACACGGATGCTTTATGCATTGGCTAAAGAGGGGAAAGCCCCTAAAATCTTTTCAAGGCTATCATCATCAGGGGTACCTAGATTTGCACTTATCGCAACAACAATTATTGCTATGCTATGTTTTTTAACTTCGATGTATAAAGATCAAGAAGTTTATTTATGGTTGCTTAATATGTCTGGCATGACAGGTTTTATAGCTTGGCTTGGTATTGCAATTAGTCACTACCGTTTTAGAAAAGGTTATATTGCACAAGGATTAGATATCAATAAGTTACCTTATCGTTCAAGCTGTTTTCCATTTGGTCCAATATTTGCTTTTGTCCTATGTTTGATTATTACACTAGGTCAAAATTATGAAGCATTCTTACAAGATACTATTGATTGGAATGGCGTAATAGCAACATATGTCGGTTTACCACTATTTTTGGTAATCTATTTTGGCTACAAAATTGTGAAAAAGACCAAATGGGTTAACTATTCAGAAATGGATTTTTCACAAGTAAATTAATTAGCATAATAGTATTAAAGCTCTTTTTTCCGTCGACACAAGTCGACGGAATTTTATTAAAAAAGAGAATAAACCGTTTTAGATTTAATAATGATTAAATAACAATTCTGATGATAACGATATTAGCGACTACGGAATATGATACGTGCTTTAGATAGATCGTAAGGTGTCATTTCAACGGTAACTTTATCACCAGTTAAAATACGAATATAATTTTTGCGCATTTTACCAGAAATATGTGCAGTAACGACATGACCATTTTCAAGTTCAACACGGAACATCGTGTTTGGAAGAGTATCAAGTATGGTACCTTGCATTTCAATGTTATCTTCTTTTGCCATTGGGGCCTCTTATTAATAAATACAAATTAAATATACTCATATCATCATCCATTTATTCCCATATCATCTGGGGATAACGTGACAACTAAAAACTTTTTTAAAATTGCTGTTATCGACTTTTGTGCATATAAATTAATTGACATTGAGTATAAGCTATAAAATCACTGAATTTATAATATATAAAGACAGCGGCAAAATAATGCCGAAAAAACTGACAGAAGTAAAGACCTTTCTAATTTTTCTTTCCATTATAAAGCCCTTGCTCACAAATATAACGCCATACTTTGGGGGGTAATAAATTTTTACAACTTTGTTGATTATGAATATTTTCTCGGATTTCTGTCGCAGATATATTTTCTAAAGGGGTATGTGCAAAATAGATGTAACCAGCTGGAAAATCATGCAAATCGTCAATATTGGTTGTTTGATGTTGAGTGATAAACGCTTGAAGTTCATTGTCAGTCGTTTTTTCGGTATAACCTGGACGTCTACAAATAAGTAAATGACAGTAATTAAGTAGTATTTTCCAATCTTTCCAGGTGGGTAAATTTATTAAAGAATCTTGTCCCATGATAAAGGCTAGACCAGACTGATCACCATGTTGGTCACGCCACTGTTGCAGTGTTTCGATAGTGTAGGACGGTCGGGTTAAATTTTGTGGTAGTAATTCTCTGGTATCAATTGAAAATAACGGTATATCGCTTATGGCTAAATTTAACATAGCTAGGCGCTGTGCTATCGTTGCCTCAGGTTGCGGTTTATGCGGGGGAATATGGTTGGGTAATAAACTAATTTTCGTTAAGCCAACCTCTTTTGCGAGCGCAATTGCTGGGTAAATATGCCCATAATGAATTGGATCAAAAGTGCCGCCGAACAATGCTGTTAACATTTATTTAATCCCATAAATTGCATTGTTAAAGCCGATAGCGCATCCCACACTCGTAGTTGATTATCATGTTTCAAGCTGATTTCGATTTCAGTAAGTAGAGCTAGCGTTGAAAATAGATCTTTAATATCATTACGATTTAAATAATTGGTATACATTGCTCTTTTATTTTGCCAAATTTTATATTCATCAAAAATTTGTTTTAACGGTTTTGATGATAAGCCTTTTTTTAGATTGATGATCAAAATCAGCTCACGTTGAATAATTCGGAGTAATATTAATGGTTCAAAATCATTCATTTTTAATTGCTGTAAAATGTGGGTTGCTCGCTTTGTTTTGTGAGCAACCATTGCATCAATCCAGTGATATGGGGTAAATATGGCTGAATCATTAATATTACTTTCAACCTGATCATAAGTTATTGTTTGATTTGTATATAGTAACTTTAATTGTTCAATAATTTGCGTTAATGCCAGTAAATTTCCTTCGTAATAATAACAAAGAAGATCGATAGCTTCAGGTTCAACCACTATTTGCTTTTGTTGAAGATGGTTTTTAATCCATTGCGGTAATAAAGCTGTGTCAGGCGTAGTACAATTAACGACGACTAAGTTATCGGATAATTTTTTATACCAAACTGCATTTTCTTGAGTTTTAGTAATTTTGGTTAAACTGATAATTAATGCAATATCAGGATTGAGTATTTCACTTAAACTATTCAGCTTTGAACTCGCCGCTGCATTGATTGTGTTTTCACCAAAATCTAAAAAAATAAGCGTATTGGTTGAAAACAGATTCATTGCATGACAGCTATCATAGATAGGCTGCCAATCAGTTTGATTATCTATGTTAAATGTCAGTTGTTCATTAAAGCCAGCTTGTTTAAAAGCGATTTTTAGCTGCGATTGGCTATAATATTGTAAATAAGGATCGTTGCCTAATAGTAAATAATAGGGCGATCCTAATTTTGTCGTAATTTGGTCTGCGTTGATTTTAATCATGTCAAAAAGTTAATTAACAGCATCAACCGATTTCAATTTACGAATAATTTGCTTAGCGGCTTGTTTATACATTTCATCTTCAATTAAATCTTGCTCGGTTGTTTTAGCAAGTGCTGCTGTTGGGTTATCAAAAAATGTACGGAAAATACGAACACTAATTGGGTATACCTTTTCACTCGCAACAATAACTTGAGCGTCAACATTTAAGACTAATTGATATTCCGCCGCCTTACCATCTTGGTAAATAGATATCGTACTACGATCAATGGACTCTCTTATAATATTTAAAGAGGGATAATTGTGTGATACATCATTGTTAGCTAATGTAACTTTATTATCCTTTAATAACTCTTTAATATTTCTTGAAAGCTGTCCATAAGGATCATAACTGATATAAGCCATTGTTTTAAATCGTGCTGGTATTTCAGTTTCATTTTGTAGATGAAAACCACACCCCGTCAGTGATACTGCTATTAGCATAAATAAGGCTATATATTTTTTCATAAGTATTACCACCCATGTTTGAATTTTAACAGTATCAACCAACAACAAGATTTAATAATTTACCTGGTACATAAATAACTTTACGAATAGTAACATCCGCTAAGTATTTTTGGATATTTGGTTCTTGTTTTGCTTGCGCCAATACCAAATCTTGATCAGCATCAGCAGGAACGGTAAACTTACCACGTACTTTACCATTAATTTGCACAACAATCAGTTTTTCATCTTCGACCATGGCTGACTCTTCAGCTATAGGCCATGTTGTATTATCAATTGTTTCACTATGACCTAAAGCTTGCCACATGACAAAACAAGCATGAGGCATCATTGGGTAAAGTAAACGAACAATCGCATTTAAAGCTTCATCCATAAGCGCATGGTCTTGTGCTGATTCTTGTGGTGCTTTTTGCAAACGATTCATAAACTCCATTACCGCAGCGATAGCAGTATTGAAGGTTTGACGACGACCAATATCATCACTGACCTTAGCAATTGTCTTATGTAATTCACGTCTTAATGCTTTTTGATCGGCATTTAAAGCATTAACGTCAAGTTTATCCACACTGCCTTTTTGTGCGTGTTCATAAACTAAACGCCAAACACGTTTTATAAAGCGATTGGCACCTTCAACGCCAGACTCTTGCCATTCAAGGGTCATCTCAGCCGGTGAGGCAAACATCATAAACAAACGTACAGTATCGGCGCCATATTTTTCGACCATTTCTTGCGGATCAATACCGTTATTTTTTGATTTAGACATTTTAGTCATACCGGCATGCACCAGCTCATTACCTTTGCTATCTACCGCTTTCACAATACGACCTTTTTCATCACGTTCGATTGTGACCTCAGTTGGCGATACCCAAATACGTTCATTGGTTGGGCTGGTATAATAAAACGCATCAGCTAACACCATACCTTGGCAAAGCAAACGCTTAGCCGGTTCATCTGATGATACTAGACCAAAATCACGCATTAACTTATGGAAGAATCTAAAATAAAGTAAATGCATAATGGCATGTTCAATACCTCCTACATATTGATCGACTGGCAACCAATAATTGGCAGCTTTTTCATCCAACATGCCTTTGTCATAATGTGGGCAAGTATAACGAGCATAATACCAAGATGATTCCATAAACGTATCAAAGGTATCCGTTTCACGCAATGCTGGTTGTCCATTTACCGTGGTTTTTGCCCAATTAGGATCGGCTTTAATTGGACTGGTAATACCGTTCATTTCAACATTTTCTGGTAAAATAACTGGCAGCTGATCTTCTGGTGTAGGAATTGTGGTGCCATCTTCAAGTGTCACCATTGGAATTGGTGCACCCCAATAACGTTGGCGAGAAACCCCCCAATCACGTAGGCGGTAATTAACTTTACGTTCACCAATACCTAACGCTATGAGTTTATCGGCAATAGCATTAAACGCTTGTTCAAAATCAAGGCCATTAAACTCACCCGAATTAAACAATATACCATGTTGAGTATACGCATTTTCGGAAAGATCCGGTGCATTGCCATCTTGATCTAAAATTACCGGTTTAATTGGCAAATTATATTTACTTGCAAACTCATAATCGCGTTCATCATGGCCAGGTACTGCCATTACTGCACCGGTTCCATATTCGATTAAAACAAAATTAGCAATCCAAACTGGAACTTTATCGCCTGTTAATGGATGAATAGCAAAAAATCCTGTCGCCATGCCTTTCTTTTCCATGGTCGCCATATCGGCTTCGGCAGTTTTAGTATTTTTGCATTCAGCAATAAATTCAGCAATTTTGGTGTTATTTTGGGCTGCTAATTGCGCTAGTGGGTGTTCTGCCGCAACAGACACAAAACTCACACCCATTAATGTATCTGGCCGCGTAGTATAAACTCGTAACTTATCAGCATAGTTTTCAACCGCAAAATCAAACTCTACACCTTCAGAGCGGCCAATCCAGTTACGTTGCATGGTTTTAACTTGTTCTGGCCAGTTTTCTAATGTATCTAAATCGTTAAGTAACTCTTCGGCATAATTAGTAATTTTAATAAACCATTGTGGGATCTCTTTGCGTTCAACGGGGGTATTACAGCGCCAACAGCAACCTTCAACCACCTGTTCATTAGCAAGGACGGTCTGATCGTTCGGACACCAGTTAACAGCGGATGTTTTTTTATAAACTAAACCTTTTTCAAATAGTTTAGTAAAAAACCACTGTTCCCATTTGTAGTATTCAGGACGGCAGGTTGTCACTTCGCGATCCCAATCATAACCAAACCCTAATAACTGTAGTTGCTTTTTCATGTAAGCAATATTTTCATAGGTCCATTTAGCCGGTGCAGTGTTATTTTTCACTGCCGCACCTTCTGCCGGTAAACCGAAAGCATCCCAACCAATAGGTTGTAAAACATTTTTGCCATTTAAACGTTGATAGCGTGAAATAGTATCACCGATAGTATAGTTTCGAACATGACCAAGGTGTAACCGCCCTGATGGGTAAGGTAACATTGATAAGCAGTAATACTTTTCTTTTGAGGGATCTTCGGTAACATGGAATGTTTTATTTTCTTGCCAATGTTGTTGAACTTTGGCTTCAATCTCATCGGGGCGATATTGTTCTTGCATGACGAATTAATGTCCTATCTATTATTGCTAATAAAAATAATTTGCTAATTGTATTGGTTATTGTCACGTTTTACAAACGATATGTGAATGTATGAATAGATTTATTAAAGGGGATAATTTAGGCAACTCATTAATAATGTTTAACAAACAGAGTAATTGCTAGCTGATAATCTTAGTGATGGGCGGGTAATTATCCCGCCTCTTACGGCTTTAGTTACCATTAAATACGCTGGTTAAGCGTGATAAAAATGAGCGCTGTTCTTCTTTAGGCATGTTTTCAAGATTTGCTTGTATAAGCGTATCGGTTTTTTGTGTTTCATTAGTCAAGCCTAGTTCATTATAGGCATCGCGCATTAACAGTAGACCTTGTTTAGTTGAATCCGTATCCGGAAATAACGCAATCATTTGGCTAACACGATTAATAACCGCAACATAAGCACCGCGCTGAGTATAATATTCCGCTATTTTAAGTTGGTATCTTGACAGTCTATTTTTCAAAAATACCAAACGTTTTTGTGCATCAGCGGCGTAAATACTGGTTGGAAAACTTGAAACCAGATAAGTAAAATCTTTAAAAGCAGCGGTAGCAAAGTCAGGATCTCGGTCTGAACGATCAACATTGAACCAACCTTGGATCATATTGTTGTCTTGAGCCATATTGGCTAAACCACGCATATAAATAACCCAATCGATATTAGGATGAGTCGGGTTTAATTTTAAAAATCGGTCAACCGACGCGATAACTAATGGGAAATTAGCAGATTTATAATAAGCATAAATTAAATCAAGTTGCACTTGTTGTGAATAAGGACCAAATGGATAATTTTTATCCATTGCCTCTAATATAGTGATACTGGATTTTATGTTACCACTTTCTAGCTCGGTTTGAGCTTTGTTGTGGAGTTCTAATTCTGATACATTTTCAACATCAGGCTTTGTTGTTGTGCAGCCAATTAACATGCCACTTAAAGCAATTGCTAACAAAGAGTGTAAACGTAGTTTCATTCAGTTCTCAATCCAAAATATAAATAAACATTAAAGTCTATGAATAGTATATAATACTCTAAAACATATCAGCTTAAAATAGATAAATTACATATGCTCGAGTTAAAATTATCAACAGAAATAGAACAAACACAACTCGGAATGCGTTTAGATCAAGCGTTATCCGAGCTTTTTCCTGATTATTCACGTTCAAGAATAAAAGAGTGGATTGTGAATAATAAAGTGACAGTCAACGGTATTATTGTTAATAAGCCTAAAGAAAAAGTATTAGGCGGCGAAAAAATTACCATTAGTGCAGAAATTGAGCAAGAAACATATCATCAACCTGAAAATATCAAATTGAATATTGTTTATGAAGATGATGATATTTTAGTTATTAATAAACCGCGTGATTTAGTTGTCCATCCTGGTGCGGGCAATCCTAATGGTACCGTATTAAATGCATTACTCTATCATTATCCAGAAATAGCACGAGTTCCGCGCGCCGGTATTGTCCATCGCTTAGATAAAGATACCACCGGTTTAATGGTCGTTGCCAAAACAATCATTGCACAAACACATTTAGTTGAATCGTTGCAATTACGTGAAATTACGCGGGAATATGAAGCCGTTGCCATGGGCATTATTACCGCAGGTGGGACGATTGATGAGCCGATTACACGTCATCCAACAAAACGAACACACATGGCGGTATTTCCAACGGGTAAACCCGCTGTTACTCACTATCGGGTAATGGAAAAATATCGGCTCCATACGCGCTTACGTTTAAGACTCGAGACGGGACGCACACACCAAATTCGTGTGCATATGGCTCATATTGCTCATCCACTAGTTGGTGATCCTCTATATGGTGGACGACCAAGACCACCAAAAGGTGCAAGCGAATCATTTATACAAACTTTACGCGATTTTGATAGACAAGCCTTACATGCTGCTATGTTACGGTTATTTCATCCTATTACTGGGGAGCAGATGGAATGGCATGCACCTATCCCAGAGGATATGGAAAAGTTAATTGTAGCGCTTCAAGACGATACCCAACAACATAAAGATGAATTAGATTGGTGAGGTGAGCATCATGATTAAATCGATTTCTCCTTATTGGCCAGCCCCGAAAAACATACGGGCATTTACCACCACTCGAAAGGGTGGGGTAAGCCTAGCGCCTTTTGAAAGTTTAAATTTGGGCAGTCGCACTGGTGATGATTTAGATCATGTTGCGGAAAATTGTCGGCGATTAATCAAAGCAGAACAGATTCCCAGTGAACCTTATTGGTTAAATCAAACGCATAGTACAGTTGCATTAGATATTACTGAAGTGGAATTGCAACCGGCTATCGGCATGATTGCTAATGATAGATTTGAAGCTGATGCGTCGTATACTCGGCAGGCTAAGCAGGTAAGCGTGGTGTTGACAGCTGATTGTATGCCAGTACTGTTTTGCTCGGTTAATGGCGATGAAGTTGCAGCGGCTCATGCTGGTTGGCGTGGACTTTGCAATGGAATTTTAGAACAAACTATTAAAAAGTTTTCATGTCCTAAAAATCAAATCCTCGCTTGGATGGGACCGGCTATTAGTGCAAAAAAATTCGAAGTAGGCGGTGAAGTGAAAGCACAATTTGAAGCAATTGATCCTCAAGCTGAACAGGCTTTTACATTGATTAACCAAACAGAACAAAAATACCTTGCTGACCTCTATTTAATCGCAAGACAAAGATTAACTGCCATGGGAATAAATAAGATTTTTGGTGGTAATTTCTGCACTTTTACTGAACAGGATTTATTCTTCTCTTATCGTCGTGAAAACAGAACCGGTAGAATGGCATCGATGATTTGGTTTGAAAATCCATAACCATCCCAGTTTTTCAAAAGCGGCAACATTCTGAAAAATTATAATAATAAGGTATTAACTAGATAGATGAAATTTGATAATCCTCAGCCAAAAACACGATAACAATTACAACAGAATTTCAAATCTGAAGATGTTTTTATGATTACCGAAAGCCCAATTGCTTTTAGCTTTTTTTAAACAAGATTGGCGATGAGCGTAAATTATTTGCCTTATAGGATGACGTTTAGGTGTGCTCATTAGCAGCAACCGTTTTAGCACATACAGCCAGGGCAAATCACACATTGGATAAAAAAATCGACAAAGTTTTAATAGAAAACTTGCTGACTCAGTCGTTAGTCGTTGCGTGCAAAATGCATTCGATGCTATCGAAATCTTTTGTAACAAAGTTTTTAATCAATACTGAAAATTCAAGCAATACTACATTTATTTCATTGAGTTAAATAATTTAAAAAAATAATTTATTCATCATTCGATATTCGCAAATTTATGGGTTTGAATACTAAGTAACCATTTATTTTCGCTACGCTGTTGATTTATTTTGCCGAGTAATTCAATGGTTTCAAACATGTTAAATTCACCATTGTTTTCACAAGGTGATAGATAGTAACGTTTGGCTTTGATATGTTTTTCAATATAGCGGCAAAAAGGTAAAAATTCAGGGTGGTTTTCTGCCACAATTCGCACTTCATCTGCGGTGGATTGAACAATTTTTTGATAGCGTGTTTGATAATAGAACTTCGGGCTTAAGGCAATATAATCGATTAATGAATCGACTTTACCTAAACCATTACTTTCAATTGCAATAAAATAATTAGCTTGCTTAAGTGGTGCTAACAATTCGGCTAATGCTTTTACCATTGTTGGTTCGCCACCAGTGATAATAATATTTTTACTTTGGTAACTTTTTACTTTAGCTAATATGTCCGCTAACGTGTATCGTGTAAATTGACGGAAATTGGTATCACACCACTGGCAATTTAAATTGCAACCAGCAAAGCGAATAAAAATAGCTGGCATGCCTGTATTATAACCTTCGCCCTGTAGAGATTCGAAGATTTCAACAATGCGAAACTCTGTCATTTTTCGCCCCGATGATATTCACAATAAGAAGTGGGTGTTTCCCATAATTTAATCATCGAAACGGGTAGGTACTGTGACAAACAATCAAAAATAAATTTACTCATTGCTTCGGCTGTCGTCCGACAAGGAAAAGCAAAAGTTTTTCGATTCATTTCGTGTAATAAAGCCGCGATGCGACACTCATTTTCATTGTTTTGATTATAAAGGTAAGCGTGATCGAGTGGATCAACAATATGTTGCGTGACTGTTGCCTTTAGATCTGCGTAATCCATCACCATATCAGCACTTGAACCATCGGCAATAAGGTTACCACTAATCTCAACCAATAATTTATAAGTATGGCCATGAAGGTTGTGACATTTTTTATTATGCCCATCTAACATATGACAAGCATCAAATTGAAACTCTTTAGCTATTTTAAACATGTTAAATCCTAGTTTTTTTTCGTGGGATGGGTTACGAACCACGGTTAGATAATCTAACAACATTGGGGAAGCTAATATAAAATATTCCTAGTGTTTTGTCATTTAAAATCATTATTTTGAATAAACATGGTAATGATTATATTTTTTATATTAGGTAAGTAACTTAAATAATATTAGCAATATAGATGCCCCAACATTTTGTTGGGCAATTTAAAATTAATTGCCAAATCTCGTCAAACTTTATAAAAAATAGCGCTAAATTATACTTGGGTTAAAATTAAAGCGCTCATACATCAGTACATAAAATTCTATTTTAGAATTGAGGTTAGCTTTATGTTGTCGTATCAATAATTGATGTATCGAACGATTGTGGTGTTTTGTCTATTTGGTTAATTGGCAAAGATGTATCAAGTCGCATAGATTTTAATCTCGCTTTGCTTAATGATGATTATTCCTTTCTATACATTTTGAATTATTTTATGATAGTAATAATTCATGAAAATTGATGCGGCTGTAATGGTACAGCTAATCAACAAATTTTAAGACCAAATCTAGCCAGCTAAACGAATAATATTAACGTTTATTACTCAATTTTTTTAGTGTTTTCTTAGCTCGCAACTGGCGGTGAATGAGGTTATTTTTATTCGAAAGTAATTTCATGATTTTTAACTTTTACTTTGATTTTAATCATATAAAAAAATTTTTTTGTAGCTCTTGAAATTTACTCTTCCACACTTATTTAGTGATCATGCAAATGGTTTAAATGTTTTATGCATTTATACCAAATTTATTGCTCAGGAGAGAATAATATGAGGTTAGATAAACTCACTAACAAGTTTCAACAAGCTTTAGCTGATGCACAATCATTAGCATTAGGTAAAGATAATCAATATATAGAGCCGGTACATGTGTTATCAGCAATGCTTAATCAGGAAGGTAGCAGTGTCAAACCATTATTGGCAGCAGCGGGAGCGAATGTTGCTGCTTTGCAACAAGAATTAACCCAAGCAATTGATCGATTGCCACAAGTACAAGGTGTGGGTGGTGAAGTATTGCCTTCACAAGAGTTTGTTCGTGTATTAAATCTTTGTGACAAATTAGCGCAAAAAAATGGCGATAGTTATATTTCGTCAGAACTGTTTATATTAGCTGCTTTAGAAGAAAAAGGCAGTTTAGGTGATATTCTTAAAAAATCCGGTGTTACAAAAGAGAGATTAAATCAGGCCGTCAGTCAAATAAGAGGAAGTGATAACGTGAACGATGCCAGTGCAGAAGATCAACGCGGCGCGTTGAAAAAATATACTATCGATTTAACCGAGCGTGCTGAACAAGGCAAACTCGATCCTGTAATTGGGCGCGATGAAGAAATCCGTCGTACAATTCAAGTATTACAGCGTCGTACTAAAAATAACCCGGTGTTAATCGGTGAACCTGGCGTGGGTAAAACCGCTATTGTCGAAGGACTTGCACAGCGCATTGTAAACCGTGAAGTACCTGAAGGTTTACGTAATAAACGTGTGTTATCTTTAGATATGGGCGCATTAATTGCGGGTGCGAAATACCGTGGTGAATTTGAAGAACGTTTAAAAGCCGTTTTAAAAGATTTAGCCAAAGAAGAAGGGCGCATCATTTTATTCATTGATGAAATTCATACCATGGTTGGTGCAGGTAAAAGCGATGGTGCAATGGATGCAGGTAATATGTTAAAACCAGCATTAGCCCGCGGTGAATTACATTGCGTTGGTGCGACTACCTTAGATGAGTATCGTCAATATATTGAAAAAGATCCCGCTTTAGAGCGTCGATTCCAAAAAGTCTACGTGGCTGAACCAACTGTTGAAGATACTATTGCTATATTGCGTGGTTTGAAAGAACGTTATGAATTGCATCACCATGTACAAATTACAGATCCAGCAATTGTGGCAGCAGCTACATTATCACATCGTTATATTTCCGATCGTATGCTTCCAGATAAAGCGATCGATTTAATTGATGAAGCTGCATCAAGTATTCGTATGCAAATGGATTCAAAACCGGAATCATTAGATCGACTTGAACGCCGTATTATTCAGCTTAAACTTGAGCAACAGGCGCTTAAGAAAGAGTCTGATGATGCAAGTAAAAAACGACTTGAGATGCTAAACGATGAACTTGCTGAGAAAGAAAAAGAGTATGCGTCACTTGAAGAAGAGTGGAAGTCAGAGAAGGCTGCTGTTTCGGGTACTCAGACAATCAAAGCTGAGTTGGAAAAAGCACGTACTGAAATAGAACAAGCGCGCCGAGCTGGTGATCTTAATAAAATGTCTGAGTTACAATACGGCAAGATCCCTGAACTGGAAAAGAAATTGGCATCGGCAACACAGCTAGAAGGCAAAACCATGAAGTTATTGCGTAATAAAGTTACCGATAATGAAATTGCTGAAGTGCTTTCTAAATCAACGGGTATTCCTGTTTCAAGGATGCTTGAAAGTGAGAAAGATAAATTACTGCATATGGAAGATGCACTACATAAACGCGTGATTGGTCAAGACGAAGCCGTTGTTGCGGTAGCGAATGCAATTCGTCGTAGCCGAGCAGGACTTTCTGACCCGAATAAACCAATTGGATCTTTTTTATTCTTAGGACCAACTGGGGTAGGTAAAACTGAGCTTTGTAAATCATTAGCTAACTTTATGTTTGATAGTGAAGATGCCATGGTCAGAATTGATATGTCCGAGTTTATGGAAAAACACTCTGTGGCACGTTTAATTGGCGCACCTCCGGGATATGTAGGATATGAAGAGGGCGGTTATTTGACCGAAGCGGTAAGACGTCGTCCTTATTCTGTCATTTTATTGGATGAAGTCGAAAAAGCGCATCCGGATGTCTTTAATATTTTATTACAAGTATTAGATGATGGACGCTTAACCGATGGGCAAGGACGCACTGTTGATTTCCGAAACACAGTGATTATTATGACATCTAACTTAGGTTCAGATTTGATACAAGGTCATGTTGAATTAAGTTATGACGAAATGAAAGCATTAGTAATGACTGTTGTAACAAAACACTTTAGACCAGAATTTATCAATCGTATTGATGAAACAGTGGTATTCCATCCACTTGGTCAAGAAAATATCAAAGCGATAGCTAGAATTCAATTGGCTAATGTGGAAAAACGTTTGGATGAACGCGGTTATCAATTGGATATCTCTGATGCAGCGTTAGAGCAACTTGCTAAAGTTGGTTTTGACCCAATTTATGGTGCAAGACCATTAAAACGTGCAATTCAACAAGAGATTGAAAACCCATTAGCACAACAAATCCTATCTGGTAAACTTGTGCCAGGTAAAACCATTCATTTGGATTTAGTGGGTGATAACATTGAAGCTAAACAATAATCAATTTTGATTATTGTTGAAAATAATACAATGTGAGCATATAAAAAGCCTGAGATTATTTTCAGGCTTTTTTATTTATCAATTAATCATTATTATTGAAAATTATTGAATTAAAGAGGACTGACTTGAAAAAATCTGAGGGTATATTCAGGCTCTTTTAATTTATCCTCTAAACTCATGCTTGATTCATCAATACAAGTATCACTATCTTTAAAAAAATTACCTGAGAACTTAACCTTCTGCCTTTTCTTTAAATTTGAAACTGTATCAAATAAACGGTGTAGCAGGTTTAATTAATGTCTTATGAAACGAATCTGAAAGGGTTTATTCTAAGTAGTAATATAAAAATTTTTTGCTATTTTAATTTTCAAAATGCCACGAATATTTGATTTAGAGGTAATAGATTATTGTTCCTATCGATGCTTTGATTGTTAAAAGGGTGACATTGATATACAGTTGTTCTGTTTTTTTCAATTAAAGCACTATTTTTTTGCCTATTATTATCCGTTTTGGGGGTTGATTAATAACCCCTAAACAAGCATTGATAAGCGCGGTTTGATTAACGGAATAGGGAAGTATCGATTCAGGATCTTTTCTATAATTAACTATTTTATTGGTTGTTGATGCTCGATGTTGATGCTTTTTATATGGCGGGTGATAATTGGATTTTCACTAACTTTTATGACATCCTTCGTAGTTTATTAATGCTCAGCATCTTAGTAATTAATCTTGAATTTATTAATCATTTTGTAAAAGACTTGTTTGAGTGTGTTTTGATAAAGCTCAAAGCAAAAGTGTTATTTAATCTTGCTAAATCCATCACAAAGCATCATACTAAATCATATTGATAAAATCTTTATTATTAGCATGAAAGGAAAAATATATGATTAAATTAATTATCAGTGATTTAGACGGGACTTTTTTAAACGAACAAGGTGATTATGATCGCCAACTGTTTGCTAAAGTGTATAAGCAAATGGCAAATGAGAATGTCCATTTTGTTGCGTGTACAGGTAAACAGTGTGAGCGGGTCGAGGAACTCTTTGGCGATTATAGTCAACATATTTGGATCGTTGGCGACAGTGCTACAGCGATTAAATTTAATGGAGAATTTGTCTATCGTTCCTTTTTAGCCAATGATTTAGGACAACGTATTATCAAAACATTGGAACAAGCCAGCACCGATCATGTCATCATTGCCTGTACAGCAAAAGGGGCAGTGATTCGATCGGATTTACCAGCAAGATTAAAACAAAAAGTTCGTGGTTCTTATGCTTCCATTATTGAAGTTGATGAACTGAGTTCAATTTCTGATGATTTTATTAAAATCACGGTCTATGATGAAACAGGTCAATGCCCTCAAACGCGTATGCATTTAACCCCTTATGAGGATAATGTCTATATTGTTGTATCAGAAGCAAATTGGATTGATATTACCGATTATGATGCACATAAAGGTACAGCTATCAAGAAATTACAACAAATGCTTAATGTAACTGCACACGAAACTATGGCATTCGGTGATGGTTATAACGATATTGAATTGTTAGAACAAGCGGAATATAGTTTTGCCATGCGTAATGCATTTGAAGAAACGAAAGCAAAGGCAAATTTTATAACGGGCTATAATACTGACAGTGCCGTTCTAAAAACAATTCAATTGCTATTAAATCTACAAGCAAAATAGCTAAAAAAGAGATTTGGTCGACCTTAGAGCGAATCTATTAGGCGACCTCTATTTGTAAATCAACCTGCTCAAAACCTTCAATTTTAGTTTCTCGACTGACGACAATGATATCGAGATCTTCACACTTTGCCACTTTATAACGAGCTATTTGTAACATTTTATCGGCTATTACAGCGGCGACAACTTCATTACTTTGGGCAATTACCTCTTTTTTAAAACAAGCATCTTCATAATAAACAGCACTTAATCCAGCTTGTGGATCAAGTCCACACACGCCGATAAATGTTTGATCAAAGACCATGTTACGGATCTGATTTACCGTATCTGCACCCAGGGTGCTGCCGGTTTGTGGATTTACTTTTCCACCAAGTAAAATAAGCTCTCCCTGAGTTCGACTACTAAGTAGTGAAGCGATTTGGGGGGAATTTGTCACAATAGTTAACTCAATATTTGTAGGAATATAACTTGCCATTGTCAAATAGGTTGAACCTGCGTCAATAAAAATACAAGAATTGGCTTTGATGAGTTGAGCGCATCGTTTAGCAACCGATGACTTTTCACTAACGCTTTGTGTCATTCTGGTTTCAAAGCTTGCAGATTGTTTTAATTGGCTGACCGCACCACCATAAACACGTTTGCAGATACCATTACGTGCAAGTTTTTGTAAATCGCGGCGAATTGTATGTTCTGATACACCAAGTAATTTAATTAAATCGGCATTGACTACTCGACCTTTGTCTTGTAACAGCTGCTGAATATAAGATTGTCGTTGCTCAGGAAAAGCATCATAATCAATCATCTATCACTCCATCAATTAATTTACCTTTATCCCACGCCATATTCTTGTACAGTATATTATCTTCACCAATTACATTTGGATTTTCGCGATTAATATTATTGCGGTTTAGTAAACAGGCATTATATTCGGCATCTAAACAATTTCGTTGGGTTTTGTTGTCAATATTAATGATTTGACAACGATTTTTTACAAAAATATATTGATAGTTTTTGTATTGATAAACACTTTCTATTTTAGTCTGGACCCTTTGTTGTTTATCATCCAGGTCATAACAATCTTTGCTACCTATGGCGGATTTGTCTTTGGGATTAAACTCTATATTACTCCCCCATAAATGTGTTGGTGTAAATGCTCCCTTATCATTAATATAATAATCCAAGTTATCACCTTGCCTTGAACGGTATTTTTTAATAGCTAAATCAAGTATTCCATCAAAATTGATATCTTGTAAGTCGATGCTCATAAAACCATTATCACTATAGTTTAAATTTTTGATTTTTTGTAATAACTGATGGTTATTTTTCGCATAAACATTAATGCCAACTAACTTAATTTTATCCATTTTTTGTTTAGAAAAGACGGCAGTAAAATAGTGATGATCAGTTGACGCTAATTGTAATAATTCAACATTAGTAAATTGCGTATTACTGTCTTTATCTATCACTAATTGTTGAGAAAGTTTTACCGGATAGTGTTGATTATTACTGCCATTAAACCAATAACCCTCTAATGTTTGATTTAACAATGTTGTTTCTTGATTTTGTGTTAGATGAATATCATTAAAGATAAAATAATGACTTTGTTTTTTGGCTTTTATTTGTTGATTGTCAGGATCGATATAGAGATCGTGTGCATCATAAAGTTCTAAATTGGTTTGATGAGTTAACTGTGAGCAGGAATTATTTAATTCACATCCATAGTTTAATTTATGTTGTATCTGTTTAGGATCATCATCATAAACCCAAAAAGCTTGACTTATCGGCTCTAGATATAAAGTCATTTGTTTATCTGCTATATTACCTTTATAAACATAGATAGTGCTAAATGCCGGTGAAGATACCATCAATAATAAAAGTAATATTATTTTTTTCATGCTTTTTATCTCTTAAATAATGTTGACTATGTAACATTCCTTATAATAGGGTTATTAAGGAAGACGTTTTCATCAACATATTACAATCTAATTTAATAATTGTAATGTAAATCTGCTTTTATGCAAAAGGGTATAAACTAAATGAATTTATCTATATTTCAACTTAAAATCATTTTTTTAAATTTTTTTATTATGTTATCTCTGAATCTATCAAAGATAGTATTAAAATTAAACGTCTAGTGTAAAGACAAATGTCACTTTATTTGAGTGATAACTTAACAATTCTTTACTGAAAAGCTCATTACAAACTCAATTAACTATTCTAATATATTACGCTAAAAGTACTTTAGTATAAATTGGTACTAAAGGTTTAGAGCAAAATTAATTGATGATTAAATTAAACTCAATCATATGAATTTTAAAGAAAAAATTTAGATATTCACTACAAGGATTGGTAAAAATATGTTAAAATGTGGTCTTAATCGGGCATCGGGCATCGGGCATCGGGCATCGGGCATCGGGCATCGGGCATCGGGCATCGGGCATCGGGCATCGGGCATCGGGCATTATTAGATAGTCTAGTTACAACAAGTCATCGCGTCAGTGGATTATCCTCGCACTTATCGACTTTTATCTCTTTTTTCACATTTTTAAAATTTTTATATTTCCTTAAACACTTTTCGAGCATTATTTCGTTAAATAATTCATATGTAAAAGATTATTTTAAATCAATTCAATCGGCATTAGCGCAATGTTCTTTATTGATATTTTTTATTTTATTGACGACTCATACCGCTCAAGCATTAAGTACAACGACAGCGAAAGCGATAGAAGGTAGTGCGCCGGAAGTGATAAATATCGATTTGGCAGCGAATAAGCAAGGATTTACGGTTAATGGTGTTTTTTACAGTGAAGCAAGCAACAATATCAAGGGTGATGTAATTAAGGAATTTAGTGGTGAGTTAAGCCCTGCTGATTTTATCGTTAAGAATTTTTACTATAATTCATTGGATAACACATTAAATTATGCGGATAAAGATGGTGATGGGATAGATGCATCAAAGCCATTTTTACTTTCATTTACCAGTAAACAGTGGTATGACGGTAATGGAAAATTAATTACAGATATTAGTAAAACGATGGGATGCGGAAGTGGTTATCCGATGCCATTAACGCTTGAAATAACAACACAAGTAAAGACCTATTCTAAATATGGTATCCCTCGGGAAAGTGATTATGTGCCAATAGTAAAACGTTATCAAATTTCGTCTAAACCTCTACTTTGTTATGCTAAACCTAATGCAACAATTGTTAACAAATCTAATCAATGGATTAGTTATAATGCCGATGGCAGTGGTGAAGCTTGGAATGATGTTAATCGTACCAGTCGTCATCCGATTCACGGTGGTGGTTTTACGGCAGATTATGTTCCAGATATGGGATTTAAGGTCAATCCTACTGTATCGAAAGCGACGTTTCCAACAACTGGTTTTCCTGGCGCTAAGTTTCAGTTAGTTATGTCAGGTGCACAAACTGATTATAGTTATAGTATCACAGCTAACCCTGGTGGGCAGGTTTCGGTTGATCCGCAAGGATTTGTTAAAATCAAAGATAAACCGACTGGTAATGTAACAGTAAGTATTGTCACCAAAAGAGATAACTCCAAAGTTTTTACTTATACCTTTAATCCAACAAGTATTTGGATAATTCCACAAGGTAGTAATTATATGGATTTTGAGAGTGCAAAAAATCGATGTGGTGGCATCCAAAATATACCGGCTATTTCAGTGTTTACTAATTCACCACAAAATAATATAGCGCCTAATGTTGATTGGGATACCAGTATGAACACCTTTACACGGGCGATAGGACAAGGCGTGTTCCCAGAATGGGGATTTACAAATTTTGCTGCTTATCCGGATTCGCAATGGGGTAACTTTGTACAAGCTTTGGATGGAAAAGCATTCTATTGGACATCTAGTGTTCATCTTACTGGTAGTTATATGTTTGTTGCTGATGCAAGAGCAGGTAATGTAAATACTTATTCTGTTACTTATCAACATTTAGTTGCCTGTAAAGGCTAAATAATTTTTACAATGGTATATTTGATCTCATTATGATGGTTAGTGCCATCTACTAATGGGCTATGCAACTTACAAGGGTAAGAAAAAACGCATTGTGACGATTATATTATTAGAGAGAAAACAAAATTTTGTCTTGTCGCTAAGCGACAAGCAAAATTTTTTAAAATGAATGCATAAAAAATAAACAGATAACGGTGCTTTATTGATAACTTAGCAACAGTTAAAAGATACTTCAGTTGAGCGTAAATAATAATTATAGATAACTGTGCTAAACAGATAAATTTTTTAACTTAATTCACTTAAATTTATATTGGAATTAATCGCTAACTTTTTATCATTTTCATAAAAAACGACATGAGTTAAGTGAATTACAGCCATCTATTTACCAATAAATCTTACATATTTAACTAGTTAAACGACTAGGTAAATTTACACTGTAGGTTATATAGTCATGTTGTTCATTAAGTTATGTATGATAAAAGTAGCGTATTGATAAATAATAAAATATTTATGCTGATTTTTTAATCTGTAAGTGGGATTTTTAGTTCAGCGTTTACCAAAATAAATCAAGGCAATGTCTAACAGCAAAGCGCTTAAAAAACACCATAATCTTTAAGCAATCACCACGATAAATGAATGATAATTTGCTAGATAACGGTTATTTTCAACCATTAAAAATGGATCAGTGTAGTCATCTGATTTACTTTTAGTCGATTATTATTTTAACTTTTAAAGGGCTGTACCTTTACGGGGTGTAAAAAATTGTGTCATATCTAAGCCTTCTATTTCAAGTAGTTTAATTTTTTTATCTATGCCACCAGCATAACCGGTTAAATTACCATTGGCACCAACAACTCGATGACAGGGGATAATAATGGATATAGGGTTATGGCCAACCGCACCGCCAACGGCTTGGCTTGACATGCTAGCCTTATTAGTTTGTAGTGCAATTTGTTTGGCTATATTGCCATAGGTGATTACTTGCCCGTAAGGGATCTGACACAAAATTTGCCAGACTAAGTGTTGAAAAGGGGTACCTTGTGGCGCGAGTTCAAGTTGCTTAATGTTAGGTTTTTTCCCTGCAAAATAATCATCAAGCCATTTTTTTGTCTGATTAAAGATGGGTAGGTTTGCATGATATTGTTTTTCTGCTTTGAGAATGGTACCGAAATATTTTTGTCCTTCAATCCAAACGCCAACTAATTTATTTTGTTGACTTGCTAGACTGATTGAGCCCATAGGTGATTGGTATTGAGATAGATAAAACATGCTGACCTTTTTAATGTTATCACTTGAAATAATTGATTAATTGTGCAGGTTTATTGTAACAGATTCTATCATTTTTTTAATTGCAAAAAGTATCTTGAGTTAAAGATGCCCCAATGTTGAGGGGGCATCTTTTAACTGTTAGATATTATTGTTTGCCTTTTTCGACATAACTCATATCACCTAAACTTTCAACAATAAATTTGCCATCATCGGTATAACGAATTTTAGTTACACTTGCATTACCTAAACCTGCGGTTATCGGTTTATCTAACAGCTCTTCAACCATTGCCATAATTGCCAAACCATGCGATACGACTAAAACGTTACCGCCACCTTGTGCTTTGGCTGATTCTGCAATCATTTTTAATGATTCTTGCATGCGAGTTTTTACTTTATTATAGTCTTCTGCTTCTCCTGATTTTTCAACAGCAGCAATCGCGTCGATCATTTTTTTAAGTGTTACTTTACCTTTTGCTAAATCGTCCATAAGATCTTTATCAGATGCGTAACCTAAATGTTTTGCTGCCGGATTCCACATATTAGGGTCAAGATCACCTTCATATTCGCCAAAGCAATTTTCCCGTAATCCTTCCATTTCGTTTATTTGCACTGGCACACCTTTTGTTTCGAGAATAATACGTGCAGTTTGCCTTGCTCGTCCTAAATCACTAGAATAGACCGAAATAAAATCAACATCTTTTAACCCTCGACCAAGTTGCTGAGCAACGTCAATACCAGGTTTGGTTAATGGGGTATCAGACCAACCCTGTACGCGATGTACGTTATTGAACATGGTTTTACCATGTCGGGTAACATAAAGATAGACATCTTGAGCAAAAGCATTTGTTATCGTAAAAAGAAATACCAATAACAAACTTGAAGATTTTATTAACGTTTTCATAAAAAGTACCTCATAGTGTTCTGATTTATAATAAGTTAAAACGGTATTCTGCAATAAATTCAGCACCTAAGAACGGTGCAGTTTGAGATTTACCATTTCGTAAAATGGGTGTGCGATTTTTATGTTTATAAGACCATCCAGGTCCAACCATTCCCCAAAGGGTTAGCCCTTTTAAACTATTATTGGTCGGGATCCAGCTGGTGAACAAGTTAAATTCGCTTGAGCGTACGGTTGTGTGCCTGAATTTAAACTCCCCATAATTTGCAGTTAAACCAAGCGTTAAATCGGGATATAGCTTATAATCAATGATTGTTGATAATGCTCGTTCGCCATGTCGTAAATAATCTTCGCCTGCTTGCGTCATAGACATAAATGTACCGCGTGAATGGCTAGACATATGGCGATGATAATAGCCTAACTGTCCTTGACCTTTTTTAGCATCAGTATAGGCAATGCCAATTTTAGCTCCCCACTTATCATCTTGCCATTTGACATCAGCGGCATAGTGATTGGCATGTTTATCAAAATAACGTTTGCTCAGTGCCATTTTTTTATAATTATTTAGCGATTTGGTAAAATATAGTTGGGTGCCAATTGTTAACTTATCGATTGGTTTAATGCTACCTAAAAAGATTTGACGGCGTAAATAGTCTTTACTTTCACCAATGGCATATTCAGCGCTGTAAAATTTATTTTTTAGTGAAATATCGCCTGTGGCAATATAATCAATAGTATGTTTGCCATCACGACTTTTAAACTGTTTTTTATCGGGAGAGTCACGAGAAATTGAATGCGTTATATAAGCCCCTTTTAATGTCACTTCATCGTAATTTAATGTTGCGCTATAGCCTTGATAAGTTGTTGGCGATAGGCGAGTAGTATTAGAAATAACCCCAAAGTTTTTCATTGTATGCCAGCCAATATTACCATTAAGATTAACATCAGCTACTTTCGTTTTTAATTTGACATAACGTTGGCCTATTTTAGTGTAGCCACCGGCATTGCTACTTTTGGCTTTATTGCCTTTATTGTAAAGTACGCCTCGACTTGCAAAGTGATCACTGGCAGCTAAACGAAATGCTCGATAAAAATCAGCATTTAAACTAATAAAATCAGCCAAATAACCGGATTGATAACTTACTGCAACGCCATGCCCCCATGCATTGTGAACTGTTTTTGGATTTTCGGCTTCTTCTTTTAAATACTTCCAATAGTTTTTGGTTGATAGCACGATTTTGGTATCTTTAAAAAAAGCATTATCAGCTATTGATTTAGGCTCATATTTTGATGTCGATTCATTAGCTACTACAAGACTACTCGTCAAGCTAAAAAGTATAACAGTGAGGGATTTTAATTTCATTCCTAAATTCCTAAAGTGTTTATATTCAAAGTTCAAAATAATTAATATTTATAAATTTTTATTTTTTACTAAACATTTAGGTTTTGCCTGCCTTGGCAGTAACAATCCAGTCTGCTCAATTTTTTGTCTGTCTAATTTTTTAAGGTAGATTTTCCGTTTTCAACATAATGCATGTTGCCTATTTCAACCACGT
Source organism: Gilliamella sp. B2838 (assembly GCF_026536185.1). Taxonomy (NCBI): domain Bacteria; kingdom Pseudomonadati; phylum Pseudomonadota; class Gammaproteobacteria; order Orbales; family Orbaceae; genus Gilliamella; species Gilliamella sp. B2838. The sequence goes on along the minus strand of NZ_JAFNOO010000001.1, from coordinate 97,483 downwards.
TGTATTGGCCGTTTTTGTAAACAATTTTAACGACTGTTGCATTCGATAATGGTTTATTTTTATTGCTGTTGTCAGTAAGATCAGAGATCATTACTTGCATCGACATTCCAGATGAAATCGCTAATACATTTTTTTGGTGATATTTAATTGCATTATTAACGATAGTATTTAGCGCTGCTTGTGTACGCTGTTTAACTTGTTGATAATCTTCGGCTTGATGTTTAGGATCAGCTTTGGCAATAGCATTCGTCAATGCAGCGACAGAAATCTTACCTTCTTTATAGCTTTTATAAAAACTTTCGACTGATTTATAACCCAAAGAATCCATACTGGCGTTAACCATTTTGGCATTCGGCCCACCTTCAAAACCACCATAAAATACTTCACGTAAACCTTTTAGTTCTTGTATTTTATAATCTTTTATCCCTTTTTGTGCTAGCAATACTTGCATCGTTTCGCGCTGGCGACCTGCATCACTGGTATAGTAAGCATCAAATTTAATATCTTTAAGGCCTTCACCTAAATAGCGAGCAACTTCAATACCTTGTTCAGTTAAAGGCGAGTCAGCCCATCCTTGAACCAAATCATAACTATTGAAAAGTGTTTTTCCATGACGAGCAAAATAGATGGTGATAGCGTCTTGTGATGTATTAGATGATAATTGAGCACAACTCGTGATTAATAGGCTCGATGCGATCAAATTTACGGTAACGAGTGCTTTTATGATTATTTTTTTCATATTCTAGTTCTAACTTTTTAGTAAAGTAGCTAACCGTTCTGCCTTGACACAATAATTAACTACTTTTTTACTCGCAATTAGTCAATGATAGACTAGTCACTTTATCGTTTATTTTAATGTTTCACCATTTGAGGCGATGACAGATTGATACCAATAAAAACTTTTCTTTTTGTAACGCGTTAAGCTACCGGAACCATCTTGATTAAGATCGACATAAATAAAACCATAACGTTTGGTTACTTCTGCTTTTGAGGCACTGATAAGATCAATGGGTCCCCAACTCGTGTATCCCATGACTTGCACACCATCATTGATTGCTTCTCGAATTTGCACAAGGTGATCATTCATATAATTAATTCGATAGTCGTCGTTGACAGTGCCGTTATCCTCAAGTTTATCTTTAGCACCTAAACCATTTTCGACAATAAATAGCGGTTTTTGATAACGTTCATAAAGCATATTAAGTAAATAACGAATACCAATAGGATCGATTTGCCATCCCCATTCAGAAGCTTTTAGATAAGGATTTGGCACCATATCTAAAATGTTACCTTTCGTTTTTTGTGATTCATCCGCTGTTGCGCAGCAACTCATATAATAACTAAATGAAACAAAATCGATCGTTTCTTTAAGATCTTCATGATCTTGCTCTGTTATTGTTAGTTTAATATTGTTCTCTTTAAAAAATCGGTGCATATAGGTTGGATAGTATCCACGCACTTGTACATCACCAAAAAATAACCAACCATGATTTTCTTGATGAGTAGCCCATACATCTTCTGGTTTTGGTGTAAGTGGGTAGGCAACAGCACCCAATAGCATATTACCGATTTTTGCATCAGGAATCATGTTGTGGCATAGTTTTACTGCTCGGCTACTTGCGACAAGTTGATGGTGAATCGCTTGGTAAATTTGTGCTTTACTGCTATTGCGAGCAAGCCCAACACCAGTAAACGGTTCGTGTAATGACATGTTGATTTCATTAAAGGTTAACCATAGTTTTACTTTATTTTTATAGCGTTCAAAAACCGTTTTAGCATAATGGGTAAAAAAGTCGATCACTTTACGGTTTGCCCAGCCGCCATATTGCGTAACTAAGTGGTAAGGCATTTCGTAATGAGATAAAGTAACTAATGGTTTGATATTGTGTTTTATCATTTCATCAAATAGCTTATCGTAAAAAGCAAGCCCAGCCTCATTAGGTTGAGTTTCATCGCCATTTGGAAAGATCCTAGTCCATGCAATAGATGTGCGTAAACAGGTAAAACCCATTTGTGCAAATAGTGCAACATCTTCCGGATAGCGGTGATAAAAATCGATTGCTCGATCTTTAATACTAGTAATGTTATGTTCATTACGATCAACAATATCACCAAATAGTCCATTAGGTGTACAGTCCGAAGTCGATAGCCCTTTGCCATCTTCACGAAATGCCCCTTCTACTTGATTGGCGGCAATCGCACCGCCCCATAAAAAATCATCAGGAAATTTTGTTGACATGTTTTACTCCTTATTTGTCGATAATGCCAATAATGCATCACCAATTTGAATATTATCTTGTTTAAAAATACATTGAATATCTTGATAATTATCTGTATTTGTAACGATAATTGGTGTAGTGACTTCAAATCCAGCTTGTTTAATAGCATCTATATCAAAGCTAACAAGTAGATCACCTTTCTTGACTTTACTGCCAGCTTGTACGTGAGCTTCAAAGTATTGACCCCCTAATTTAACAGTATCAATACCAATATGAATTAAAATTTCAGCACCTGAATCAGTTTGTAATCCAATCGCGTGTTTAGTTCTAAATAGTGAGACCACTTCACCATCATCGGGTGCAACAGCTTGACCAATTGTTGGTATTATCGCTACACCTTTTCCCATTAGTTCATTGGCAAAAGTAGGGTCATTAACTTTATTTAAAGCAATTAACTCACCTGTCATTGGGCTAAATAAGGTAACGCTGCTGTCATTAACTTTATCATGTTGTTTTTCAGTTTGTTGTTCGTTTTGTCCGATTAGATCGCGTTTATCTTTCGCAATTCCAAAAAGATAAGTAGCAATCAAGGCAAGCATAAATGAGATTAAACAACCCACAACGACCGCATAAAATCTTTCATCGATACCTTCAGCTGGAATTAATTGTAAAAATGAAAAGATACTAATAAAACTAAATGAGTAAATTACCGTATGGAAGTAACCCACAATACCGCCACCAACTGTAGCGGCTAGACAGCCAATCACAAAGGGTCTTTTTAACGGTAAATTAACACCATAAATAGCCGGTTCTGTTACCCCAAAAATGCCCGATAAAACGGATGAACTGGCCAATGCTTTAAATTGTGGATCTTTTGCTCTTAGCATCACCGCTAAAACAGCCCCCACTTGTGCAAAAACCGCTGGGAATAAAATTGGTAGCATAAAATCTTCGCCACTGATAGATAAGTTATTCATGGCAAACGGGACTAATCCCCAATGAATACCAAAAATAACCATCACTTGCCAAACTGCAGCTAAAATCATTGAGGCAATAATTGAGTTGAGTTGATATACATAAATAATACCAGCAGCTACAATATCGCTTAAAAATGAGACCACAGGACCAATAACTGCAAAAGTTAATGGCACAGTAATTAGTAACCCAAGCAGGGGCGAAATAAACTTTTTAAACGAGTCATGTAATATTTTATTAAAGCCTCTTTCTAATAAGCAATAAAACCAACTTGCTAAGATGATTGGAAAGACAGAAGATGCATAGGGAATAAGGTTTATCGGAATAGAGAAGAATTCCGTTTTAAGGGCTAAAGCACTCCCCATCATATTGACTATATTGGGGTGGACTAAAGCGCCGCCAATTGCCATACCAACGTAAGGATTACCACCAAATTTTTTCACGGCAGAAAAACCTAAAATTAGTGGTAAGTAGTAAAAAGGCGCATCGGCAATCGCAAATAAAAAGTTATAAGTTGGTGTCGCAGGCTGAACAAGATTCAATACTTGCAATAATGATATGAGGCCTTTTAAAATACCGCCCGCAACGATGATAGCTAATGCAGGGATAAATATACCAGAAACTAAATCAATTAATTTAGATAAAATGCCCGATTTTTTACCTGATGAACTGTTTGGTTGAGAAATTTCATTTAATTTGGTTAATTCCATAATATCGTTAAACACATCAGCAACATTGTTACCAATAACGACCTGAAATTGCCCACCGCTTTGTACAACAGTAATTACACCTTTTTGTTTTTTTAAAATATCGGCATCAGCTTTATTGTCATCTTTCAATACAAAGCGTAATCGAGTTGCACAATGAACTAAACTGGTAATGTTCTCTTTTCCACCAACGTGTTGAATAATTGATTCGGCAAGCCCTCTGTTTTTCATACCTTATCCTTATTAAAAGCAAAAAAAAACCTAACCACCTTTGTTCAAGGTGATTAGGTTTTGCTTGCATAATTTATTGTTCTATTATGCAATAACAATCCAAAAATTATGAAGTTAGGCTAACATAAATTGTGAAAAGTAAATATCACTTTTTGAAAGTCATTACAAAAATGTGATCTATTTCACATTATTGCGTTTTAAGCTCATTACGTAAACGTTCAATGTGGATGGTTAAATATAAACTTTCGTCATCGGTAAGAGGGTGCTGATATTGTTGAATTAGATGTAAGTCTATTTGTTTGGTACAAAGGTAAGCGTGCTCATATTTTTGCCGAATTATCTGATACAATGAAGCATCTTGTTGTACTTGTTTGCTTTGGTTTAAAATTCGGTGAGCAAAAAATTTCAAATGTGTTACAAACCGCTGATAAGATAAACAATCTTCATCATATTCGAAGTTGAAATGATATTTTACAATATTAAGGATTTCCCGCATAATCTTTGTCATTTTGACGATATTTGGCATGGTATCATTTAGCTGTGCATTAATAATATGAAAAGTGATAAAGCCGGCTTCGTCTTCGGGTAATTCGATATTCAAACGATCTTTTATTACCGATAAAGCGTATAACCCCATTTGGAACTCTTTGGGGTAGAGTTTTTTTATTTCCCACAAGAAACTATTTGGAATGTCAAATCCTTGCTTATGACGCTCTATGGCAAAATGAATATGATCAGTGAGTGAAATATAAATACTATCTTGTAGTTTTCCTTCTATAAATTGCTTGGCATGTTGAATAATAATTTCTGAAGTGGTGAGTACTTCAATTGGAATTTCAGAAAGTAACTCAGCAAATTTGGGCAAAGTTTCTTTATTGGTTAATGAAAACTGCTTTTCAATTAGGGTTGGATCAATTAAATCACCTTCACGTTTTTTAAAGCCAACGCCTCTACCCGTTACAATTAATTCATTGCCTTTAGCATCAAGCGTAATAACTACATTATTATTAAGTATTTTATGAACTTTCATAGCTTAGGATTTAATTTATCGGTTAAAATATTATGAATAGCTAATCGAAAATGGAAAGTTAAAATATCAAAAAGTGTGATATTTATCATAATTCCAACAAAATTTTATTGCTTTTTGAGGAAAAAATAACAAAAAACCCGATACATTGGTCAATATCGGGTTTGCACTTTAACATTAGATTAAAAAAATTATTGAGCTAGTAACTTATTCATTGTCTGAATAAATTTACTCGGATCACTAAGCGAACCTTTTTCGGCAAGCAGCGACTGATCTAATAATAATTCAATCCAATCCTTGAATGCAGCTTCATCTTGGGTATCGGCAATGCGTTTAACCAAGCTGTGATCAGGATTAATCTCGAAAGTATATTTTATATCTGGCGCTTTTTGTCCTGCTGCGGCAAAGAGTTTAGCCATTTGTGTTGTCATTTCATCAGCAGACGTAGTCACAATTGCTGGCGTATCCGTTAAGCGATGGGTTAATTTGACTTCTTTAACTTTATCACCTAATACTTTTTTGACTCTCTCAATAAATGGTTCAAGTTCTTTTTCAACTTGTTTTTGTGCTTCACTATCTTGATCGGCTAATTTTTCGATTGATTCGTCTGATTTGCTGATTGATTGGAATTGTTTACCATCAAATTCAGTTAAATTGCTCATCATCCATTCATCAATACGATCAGAAAGTAATAAAACTTCAATACCTTTTTTACGGAATAACTCAAGATGAGGACTATTTTTTGCTGCGCCATAACTATCAGCAGTAATATAGTAAATTTTTTCCTGACCATCTTGCATGCGGCTAATGTAGTCTTCTAATGAGACAGTTTGTGCATCACTATCACTATGGGTTGTAGCAAAACGCAATAATTTAGCTATCGCTTCACGGTTAGCAAAGTCTTCACCTGTACCTTCTTTTAATACTAAACCAAACTCACTCCAGAATTGTTGATACTGTTGTTTGTCGTCTTTGTCTAATTTTTCAAGCATCTGTAATACACGTTTAGTACACGCATTACGTAAACTTTGGGTAATTTTATTGTCTTGCAGAATTTCACGCGATACATTTAGTGGTAGATCATTTGAATCAATTAATCCCTTCACAAAACGTAAATAGTTAGGCATAAATTGTTCCGCATCATCCATAATAAATACGCGTTGAACATAGAGTTTTAAGCCGTGTTTGTTATCACGATTCCACATATCCCAAGGTGCTTTAGATGGGATATAAAGTAAACTAGTATACTCTTGTTTACCTTCAACGCGATTATGACTCCAGCTTAAAGGATCGGCAAAATCGTGAGAAATATGTTTATAAAACTCTTTATATTCTTCATCAGTAATTTCAGATTTGCTTCTTGTCCAAAGCGCTTGAGCTTTATTAACTTTTTCCCATTTAACTTCTTTACTTTCTTCGTCTGTGGTTTGTACTTCAACCGGAAGAGAAATATGATCAGAATATTTGCTGATAATTGATCGTAAACGCCAGTCATCTAAAAACTCTTTTTCATCGTCTTTTAAATGTAATGTGATTTCAGTTCCTCGGGTTTCTTTATGATCATCAGAAATAGTGTATTCACCTTCTCCGGCTGATTCCCACATGACGGCTTCATCTGCATTTGCAGTAGCGGCGCGCGTTCTAACGGTCACTTTATCAGCAACGATAAATGCGGAGTAAAAACCGACACCAAATTGGCCAATTAACTGACTATCTTTAGCTTGATCGCTACCAATTGATTCTAAAAATGCTTTGGTGCCTGACTTAGCAATAGTGCCAAGATTTTCAATGACTTCGTCACGAGTCATACCAATACCGTTATCCGAGATTGTTAGCGTACCGGCATCTTTATCGGTTGAAATACGTACGCCTAGTTCACCATCACCGGCGTATAGATTTGGGTTTTCTAATGCTTTAAAACGGAGTTTATCGGCAGCATCAGATGCATTAGAGATCAGTTCACGTAAAAATATCTCTTTATTAGAATATAAAGAGTGGATCATTAAATGAAGAATCTGTTTAACTTCGGATTGAAATCCTCGTGTTTCGGTTCCTTGCTTACTCATTGACTAGTACCTCTTACTCTATTAAGTAAATTCAATTAACGATTGCGACCATAATGATTGTTAACTCATTGATATACTTTAACGATTATTTTAAAAAAAATATCAATACAAAAGGGTATTAACGTTAATCGAATAACATTGTTTTAAACATATGATTTATTGTTGTATTGGTATATGGGAATAAAAAAATCGTTTTCAATAGACGTTTGCAAATTTAGTGGGTAGTTTGCTGGTTTTTTGTAAAGTTGCCAAAAAAGCCCTGACATTAATTCAGGGCTGATTAACAACTTTCTAATGATTATTCTGGTGTAAATCCAAAAATAAGAATCGCGATAATTGCTACTGGAATAACAAATCGTGTCAATAAAGTCCAAACAATAGTCCAGAATGAATTTAAGTTGAGCTCTTGACGGATGCGTTTTTGATTCATCATCCATGCACCAAAAATAACCGTACCTAGTCCTGTGACCGGCAACATAATTTTACTGGTTATGTAGTCAAGAATATCAAAAATATTTTTGCCAAATAGCGTTACATCGGCCCATTTGTTGAACGATAAAATACAGGCAATACCTAATGCCCAAATAATAATACTACTTACAGCGGTTGCTGTTTTACGGCCCATATGTGTTTTTTCTTCTAGCAATTCAACTGTTGGCTCAAGTAAAGAGATAGAAGAGGTTAATGCAGCAAAAGTTAAAAAGATAAAGAATAAAATACCTAAAATTAAACCACCACCCATATTACCAAATGCAATTGGTAACGTAACAAATATTAAGCCTGGACCAGAACCTGGTGTTAGATTGTTGGCAAAAACTAATGGGAAAATCGCTAAGCCAGATAAAACAGCCACAATAACATCTAATATCACGACTGTACGGGCGGTTGATAACAAGTTAACATCCTGTCCTAAGTAAGAGCCGTATGCCATCATAATACCCATACCTAATGATAGACTGAAAAATGCATGTCCCAACGCAGCTAAAATAGCCGTTCCGTTTAATGCTGACCAGTTAGGTGAGAATAAGAATTCACAAGCTACACCAAAAGACGGTCCACTTGCATAAGCCGCGTAACCTACTAATACTAATAGTAAAATGCCTAAACCTGGCATCATCACTTTACAGCCACGCTCTAAACCTGCTCCGACACCTAAGGCAACAATAAATGCAGTTGCAAACATAAACACGGTATGCCAAGTGAGTAAACTAGTCACATTACCAAGGAAGTTAGTAAAAATTTGTCCGGTAATTTCGCCTGTTGCGTTTTCAAAAGTCCCTTCTGCTGCCAGCACAATATAATCTGTAGCCCATCCACCGATTACACTATAAAAAGATAAAATTAAAAATGAGCCAAGTACACCAATAATACCAACCCAACGCCATGATTTAGAACGTCCCTCAGAAGCGGCGACATCTTCCATTGTATGAATCGGATTTTTTTGCCCGCGGCGACCAATTAACCATTCTAAAACTAAAATTGGTAGTCCAATCATGAACATGAACAGTAAATAGGTGAGTACAAATGCTGAACCACCCATTTCACCTGCCATATATGGAAATTTCCAAATATTACCTAAACCCACTGCAGAACCCGCCGCTGCAAGCATAAATCCCATGCGAGAGCTCCACTGTGAGTGACTTTTCTTCATAGTACCTGTACTCATGAATATCTTTTCCTTTACTCTTAATTAAACGTTTAATTTTAGTGTAAACAAATGCTCAAAAAGCTTTTTTATTAAAAAAATTAAGTATTAGATCATGCCATGAAACCAAGCTATAAACAAGAAAACATTACTTTATTTACTATATCTGTCTAAAATTTTAGCTTGACGTTATTAGTAAATTAGCATCTATTACTGAATAATTTTTATATTAATTATTCTATTAGATTGACTTTGTTCATTAAATTAATGTCAATAAAAATTAGCCTACAAGTAGAGTAGAAAAAACTTATTTTGATAATAAAAATAAACGATTGAATGAACGTACCCAGCCAGCTGTAATTTCTATTAGGTTTTTATTATGATCATCATAATTAATGAACTAAGAATAGTTTGGGCAATTTGTTGATAATTACTGATAGTTAGAATATAGTTAATTTCAGTTTTGATAATCTTATAATACATAATCATGTCACAAAATATCGATATTAATGAAATCAATAAATTTTCACAGATGGCTGCCCAATGGTGGGATCCCAATGGTAAATGTAAGCCACTACATATTATTAATCCATTACGAGTAGACTATGTTAAGCAAAAGTGTGGCTCATTAGAGCAAAAAAATGTATTAGATGTAGGATGTGGTGGGGGAATTTTATCTGAAAGTTTAGCCAAACTCGGTGCTAATGTTACGGCAATCGATCTAGCTGATGAATCATTACAAGTGGCAAAATGCCATGCACAACAAAGTGGTCTTTCTATCACATATTTAAAACAGACTGTTGAACAGCATGCTGACCAAAAAAGTGATTATTATGATATGATTACGTGTATGGAATTATTAGAACATGTTCCTGATCCCTTTTCTATTATCAACGCTTGTGCAAAATTACTTAAACCTGGCGGAAAACTATTTTTATCAACCATTAATCGCAATTATAAAGCTAAATTAATGTTGATTTATGGTGCTGAATATATTGCAAGACTAGTACCAAAAGGCACACATGACGCCAATAAATTTATTCGTCCGTCAGAGTTAATGCTATGGGTTGAACAATCAGGTTTAGTGGTTAAAGATATTATCGGAATGGAATATCATTTACTCAAAAATCAATTTACATTAGGATCGAATGTCGATGTGAATTATATTATGATGGCGCAAAAAGAGATTAATAATGATTATGAGTAAGTTAAATTTTTTGATATGTAAGTGAACAAACACTTAATAAAATATTAAATTTAACTAGTTTTTCATAAAAAAGAAAGGTAGAATACGTCGGCAATATTTTATCAACAATTCAACTCAATGGTGAATATTGTCATGTCTCGTATCGTAAAAGAAGCCCTCACATTTGATGATGTGTTATTAGTTCCCGCTCACTCATCTGTATTACCTAACACTGCTGATATTAGTACTCAATTAACGAAAACAATAAAACTTAATATTCCAATGCTTTCAGCTGCAATGGATACGGTTACCGAATCCGATCTGGCTATAGCCCTTGCTCAAGAAGGTGGAATTGGTTTTATTCATAAAAATATGCCAATAGACGTTCAAGCAAATCATGTTAAGCGTGTTAAAAAGCATGAAAGTGGTATTGTACAAGATCCAGTTTCAGTGTTACCAACAGCAACAATACAGCATGTTATTGATCTTGCTAAAGAGTATGGCTTTGCCGGTTTTCCTGTTGTCACCAAATCGCAAGAATTAGTGGGGATTATTACTGCACGGGATGTAAGATTTGCCACCGATTTGTCGTTACCGGTTACTGCAGTGATGACCCCTAAAGAACGTTTAGTAACGGTCAATGAAGGTGAAAAACGTGAAAGTGTTCTGCAAAAAATGCATGAACACCGCGTTGAAAAAGTATTAGTCGTTGATGATAAATTCCACTTAAAAGGCATGATCACCGTTAAAGATTACAATAAAGCGGAGCAAAAACCGAATGCTTGTAAAGATGAAAAAGGACGCTTGCGTGTCGGTGCTGCGGTAGGTGCTGGTGCTGGAAATGAGGAGCGCATTGCTGCCTTAGTCGAAGCGGGTGTCGATGTGCTGTTAATTGACTCTTCACATGGTCACTCCGAAGGCGTTCTTGAACGTATTCGTCAAGCTCGAAAAGCGTATCCTGATTTACAAATAATAGGTGGTAATGTTGCAACGGCCGAAGGTGCAAAAGCCTTGATCGATGCGGGTGTGAGTGCAGTTAAAGTTGGGATTGGTCCAGGTTCAATTTGTACAACGCGTATTGTCACTGGTGTGGGCGTACCACAAATTACAGCGATTATGGACGCTGTAGAGATGGCACAAAAATACAATATCCCAGTTATTGCCGATGGTGGCATACGTTTTTCGGGTGATATTGCTAAAGCGATTGCAGCAGGTGCTTCGTGTGTTATGGTTGGATCGATGTTTGCTGGAACCGAAGAAGCACCCGGTGAAATTGAATTATTCCAAGGCCGAGCTTATAAATCTTATCGTGGAATGGGGTCATTAGGTGCAATGGCGAAAGGTTCTTCAGATCGATATTTCCAAACTGATAATGCCGCTGATAAATTAGTACCTGAAGGGATTGAAGGTCGTATCGCTTATAAAGGCTTATTGAAAGAAATCGTCCATCAACAAATGGGCGGATTACGCTCTTGTATGGGATTAACTGGTTGTGCCACAATTGATGAATTACGCACAAAAGCTAAATTCTATCGTATTACTGGTGCAGGCATGAAAGAAAGTCATGTACATGATGTACTTATTACTAAAGAACCACCTAACTATCGTGCAGGTGTTTAAAATCCAAAAAAAAACAGGGATCATTGATTAAATGATCCCAATCTAACATAATTAATTCTCTATAAAACAATTTGTTATTTTTAAATAAATTGTTTCAGTTATTGCATAGTTATATTTTCTGCGTTTGACTACTCTAGATAAAATTTAAATATCAATCTCTCTGCTAGATTCTTTTAAAACTAACAACGTTTGTCAAAATTGCTATCAGTCATTCAATAAATCTCACTGTTTGAAATTAATAGGAACAAAAAATCGTAAATTTGAAATAATTAACAATCAATGACAATTTTTAACATAAATAACCGTTACAGGTGATATTAATTACTTTATGATACCCAAATCATTTTTACTTTTATAGTATTGAAATATATGAAAAAAATAATTTTTAATTAAACGAAAATAACCATATAGATTTCTGCCAAAAAACAGGTATAGCGTTACAAGGAGCGGTAAAAATATGATTGAAAAGGGATATCGTTTTATATTATTTTGTCTTCGATCGGGTGTGATCCCCATATCTAAGGGTTTAACAAAAAAACAATTATTGACTTACTTTAAAGCGTCGTTATTAGAACATTTTTTTATTTATTTTAAGCTTGTTAACAAACCTATAGGTTTAATGCTTAATACGCTTTATCTTCATCTCTTTTTTAAAAAGACAACCCTAATAATTGTTGGCTTACTGTTACTCCCTTTTACTTGTGCCAACGCATTGATCGCCGCGACAGCGAAAGCAATAGAAGGGAATGCACCGCAAGTAGCCAATATAGATTTGGCCGCTAGTAAACATGGATTTACTGTAGGTGGTGTATTTTATAGTGAAGCAAGCAGTAATATGAAAGGGAATGAAGTTAATCTTTTTGACGGTAATTTAAAACCATCAAGTTTTGCAGTTAAAAACTTTTACTATGATTCGTTAGATAATAAATTAAACTATGCCGATAAAGATGGCGATCAGATAGATACTTATAAACCTTTTCTACTCAGTTTCACGAGTTCTAATTGGTATGATGCAAATGGTAAAGCGTTAACCAATATTAGTCAAAGATTGGCTTGTGATAATGCGTATACACTGCCATTAACGTTAGAGATTACCGCACAATTAAAAACTTATTCTAAATATGGCATTCCTAAAGAAAGTGATTATGTGCCAGTGACTAAACGTTATCAAATTTCTCATAAACCGACAGTTTGTTACGCACAACCTAATCTAGCAAACGATTCAAGTAATAATACCCAATATCAAGATTTAGATGGTCCCGATTGGGGCAAAGGAAAAGGATTTATTCCACAAGATATTAATACAGCTGCTAAAAATTTTCCAAGTACCGGTTCAGATAATTTAAGATTTTATTTGTTATTAAGCGGAATAACACCGCAAGAAGTTGTCAATATCAATGGTAGTACAATTAAATCAAGTTCAGGTAATGTTACGTTATTGCTATCAGCGGAAAATACGCCGGGTTGGGGTAATAGTAGTAGTGTAAGTGCGGTAAAAATAGTACTAAAAGGGCCAACAACTTCAACTGCCAATAAAAGTTTTTCTCCGGTTACCTTTCAGTTATATTCTGACAAAGCTAAGCAGAATATACTCTACAGTTTTACTATACAACGTTGGTATCTCACCCCATCAGTTGATCTTGTTTCAAATCAGAGTAGCGCAATATCTTATTGTCGAGGCATTGGTTATCGACTGCCAAGTGTGGCTGATTATACTAATGCTAATACTTCGATTTGGTCTGGCGGAATACCTGGGCGTAATATAAATGGTTACCGTCGTCAATTAAGTTATAGAGGAACGAACGGCAAATGGATTGGCGGATTATTTAACGAATGGGGAACCATGTTTAATCAACCTATTCATTATCCTGGCACAAACTGGGCTTCTGATCATCCTGGAGATTGGTATTGGGCGATGGAGACTTATCAAGGTAATCCAATAAGAATTGATGCTGGTGATGGGGACATGTGGTATAACGAACCAAGCTTTAGTTCATATCATATTGCTTGTGTTAGTCCATAACTGTAATGATATTATAGCCTCAATTTTGTTATTAGTTGTTTAATATACTGAGTTGAGGTGAGTTATTATAAAAATAAAAAACACATATTGGCTTAATAAACGATTTACCACTGTTCACATCATGTTGTTGTGTGTTTTATACTCTAAAAAACTTGATAATTGAGCCCTGATGAGGGCAAGATTGCCAACAAACTTAGAATCTATCATTTATAAATGAGTGAAGTAAAAAATTTGCCCAGACACAAATAGTGATCTGGGCAGAATTTTTATTGCTGTACAAATTGTTATGAACACGACAAACAACTCAATAACCTTTGCTGATTTTAAGTTAAATCAGCAAAATACATGACAGTTATTTGATAGCTTTGGCAACAATTTCTTGCGCTTCTTTTTGTAATGTTGCTAAATGATCGTTACTGATAAAACTTTCAGCATAAATTTTGTAAGCGTCTTCTGTTCCTGAAGGTCGAGCTGCAAACCAACCGTTTTCAGTTATCACTTTCAATCCACCAATTGGTGCATTATTTGCCGGCGCCGTAGTTAAACATTGGGTAATTTTTTCACCAGCAAGCTGGTCTGTTGTTAACTGGCTGGCATCAAGTTTAGCTAATTTTTGTTTCTCAGTAAAAGAGGCCGGTGCTTGTAGCCGTCCATAATATGAAACACCAAATTTTGCTTCAAGTTCTTGGTATTGTTCTTGTGGATTTTTTCCTGTTTTTGCCGTCATTTCAGCTGCTAGCAAACATAAAATAATACCATCTTTATCGGTTGCCCAAACTTTTCCATTCGTTCTTAAAAAAGAGGCGCCAGCACTCTCTTCGCCGGCAAAACCTAATGTTCCGTTGTAAAGACCATCAGCATACCATTTAAAGCCAACTGGATATTCTAAATATTTTTTATTAAGGCTATTGGCGACGCGGTCGATCATTGAACTCGTTACTAATGTTTTACCAATAGCTATGTCTTTATGCCATTGTGGACGATTTTGGAATAAATAATTCACACAAACAGAAAGGTAAGCATTTGGATTCATCAATCCTTTTGGCGTTACAATACCATGACGGTCAAAATCGGTATCGTTACCAAACGCTAAGTCAAACTTATCTTTTAATTGCAATAATCCCGCCATTGCCCAGCGACTAGAACAATCCATTCTAATCACTTCATCATGATCAAGGTGCATAAAGCTAAAGGTCGGATCGATTTTATTGTTGACAATATTAAGTTTAATACCATATTTGTCAGCAATTCTTGGCCAATAGGTGATACCGGCTCCCCCTAATGGATCAACGCCAATATTAAGATCAGAAGATTTAATTAATGCTAAATCTAAAATGTTTTCAAGATCATTTACATAATCAGTTTCGTACTCTTTAGTATGTATGTAAGAGGAG
The DNA here is from genome assembly GCF_026536185.1 of Gilliamella sp. B2838. Classification (NCBI taxonomy): domain Bacteria; kingdom Pseudomonadati; phylum Pseudomonadota; class Gammaproteobacteria; order Orbales; family Orbaceae; genus Gilliamella; species Gilliamella sp. B2838. The sequence continues at coordinate 82,390 of NZ_JAFNOO010000001.1, read as the reverse complement.
TTAATCGCTTTGTCTAAAGAAACACGCTTCACGCCATTAAGTTTATTTTTTAGTAATTCGTTAGCGCGATTTTCGATTTGCTTTGTGATATGCGTATCGGCCGGACCACCATTAGTCGGATTATATTTAATACCACCATCTTCAGGCGGATTATGCGAAGGCGTAATTACAATACCATCAGCCAATTGTGATTGTTTGCCAAGGTTATAGGTTAAAATAGCATGTGAAATAACTGGCGTTGGGGTAAATCCCCAATCTCGAGCGATAACAACGGTTTGTTCATTAGCGACAAACACTTCTAATACTGATTTTAATGCCAACTCTGACAAAGCATGGGTGTCTTGACCAATAAAACATGGACCCGTAATATTATTTGCCTGACGGTATTCTGCTATAGCTTGAGCAACGGCTAAAATATGATCCTCATTAAAGGTACCTTTGTTGGAACTACCGCGGTGACCTGAGGTACCAAAAATCACTAATTGACTTGCGTTTTCTATATCAGGGCTAATGCTATAGTAATTATTTCTTAATGCTTCAACGTCAATGAGATCAGACGGTTCAGCTAATAATCCTGCCCGGCTAGGGTTTGCCATTTTATACTCCTCTTTCATAAATTATCTATTTATATCTATGCTACAAGCTATAGTTGTTTATTCTTTAATAAAAGCATGTAATTTTATTTATTCTGCGATGAAAAAATTTCAATCACTCGATTAATCATATTTTCTGATATACCCATATCACTCATAATTGATTCAATAATATAGATTTTTCGGGCTGTATTGGTATTACTGATCACCCAATACGGTGTACCAATTACTTCACGCGGCTTTGTATTTTTACCGGACGTTTCTAATGACTCTTTATCTTTTGCCAAATATTGCCGTTTACTGCCATGCAGTGATGTAGCCGCAATTGAAAATAAAGCTGGGTTATAATTGTAAAGCGCACCAAGTAACAATATAAACCGATTTATAATTGATTTTTCATTAACAAAAGTATCACTCGTTAGTAAGTCATTAAATAAGGTATATTGATTGTCTGCTTGACTGGTAGTACTAATTGTTGTTTTTACAGGTTGATTGATCTTTAACAAACGACGCAAAATACTTGATGCATCTTCACCAATATGTTTAGTTTGTGCTGCAATAAATTGATATAATTCTTCGTCTATTTCGATAGTTTTCATTATGTTAATTATGCCTATTAAGTTATTTTACGGGACACCCTTGCGCTGCAATTGCAATATTGTCGAGTTGATGCAAATTACTGCCTGCATTCTCTGATAAACAATCTTTATTTTTACTCTCAACAATTGCTTCATTATCTAATTTTTGTTGTTGATTGGTATCATGGCAGGCACATATCATAACTGATAATATTAATTGAAAAAATAACCGTTTCATATACTTATTGTATGGTAGATAAACTATTAACCTGAGTATAACTCAACTTGCTAAGAAATAATATTATCTAGTGATAAAATAGTGAAAATGATATTGTCGTTTTTATAAAAGAATATTATGCTAAAAAATAGTATGAGCATGCTCATACTCAAATTATATGAGGAATAAATTATGAAAAAAATCGTCACGTTAGCTATTTTAGCAGCAATTTTAACGGGTTGTGGTAATAGTGATATATATTCTGGCGATGTTTATACAACAGATCAAGCAAAACAGGTTCAACAAGTTAGTTATGGTACAGTTGTGTCTGTTCGCCCAGTGAAAATCCAAACTAATGCCTCTGATGGTAGCAGTGAAAATATTTTAGGTTCATTAGGTGGCGCAGTACTTGGCGGCGTTTTAGGTAATACAGTCGGTAATGGTACCGGGCAAGCTGTAGCGATTGCAACTGGTGCAATCGGTGGTGCAGTGTTAGGTAGTGCAATTGAAAATCAAGCTAGCCAAACCAGTGCTGTTGAGTTAGAAATTCAACGAGAAAACGGCGGCAATATCGTTATTGTACAAAAAGGATCTGCTAATGATTTTTTTGCAGGGCAAAAAGTACGTTTAGTCAGTAATGGTAAACAAATTAGCGCATCACCTCGTTATAATAGCGAAATTAAGAAGTAATTTTCCCTTTTTTCTAAATAAAATAGACTTTGCTTGTTAGCGTTCTAAGCGAAGTCTATTTTCGCAAAATTATTCATTTAACTATCTTCAGTAAGTCGTGCACCAATAAAATCTTGTACGCTTTCTCTTCAATCCATATCAAATATTATCAATATGCAAATTCAGGCATAAAAAATTTGATTGGCTCGTTGTGAATATATAAAATTATTGAAATCATTATTACTACAAAAGGAACAATAAAGCGATGCGTATATTACATACTATGATTCGTGTTAGTGATTTACAACGATCAATTGATTTTTATACTCGTATAATGGGCATGCGATTATTAAGAACGAGTGAAAATACAGAATATAAATATTCACTTGCTTTTGTTGGTTATCATGATGAATCAGCCGGTTCAGTTATTGAACTGACCTATAATTGGGGAACACAAAGTTATGATCATGGTAATGCTTTTGGGCATATTGCTATTGGCGTTGATGATGTTGCGCAAATGTGTAGTAATGTCAAACAAGCAGGTGGCAAAGTAACGCGTGAAGCCGGTCCAGTAAAAGGGGGCAACACAATTATTGCATTTATTGAAGATCCCGATGGTTATAAAATAGAGTTGATTCAAAATGATCAGGCTGATAAAGCATTAGGTCATTAAAATTAAGGTAAATCATATCGCCGATCAAATTCGGCGATATTGTTGTAAAAAATGAATTTACTAATTTACGTTAAGGCTTTTATGTCAAAGCTAGCAAAATTATATAGCGCTAACCTATGAGTTACTATTTTGCTAGTAAACTTCTAAGTAGGTTTTGATTAATCATTGCTTGTTTCTGCTGTTCTAAACGTGTAGCTGTGATAATTGAATTTAATGAATTTAACGAACAATCAAAATCATCATTAATAATAATATAATCATATTCATCATAATGTGAAATTTCGGCTTGAGCTTTTTGCATTCTTCTATCAATTACCTGATCATCATCTTGTCCACGCTTCTTGAGTCGATTTTTTAGCTCTTCAATTGATGGTGGCAAAATAAAAATGCTTTTTGACTCGGGCATTTGCGCTCGTACTTGCCTTGCACCTTGCCAATCAATATCCAAAAAAACATTTACTCCATCGATTAAACTTTTTTCGATCTCATCTTTTGAGGTGCCGTAATAGTTTTCAAATACATGCGCATACTCAACAAAAGCTTGTTGATTGATCAACGATTCAAACTGTTGATGATCAACAAAATAATAATGTTCACCATGTTGTTCACCAGGCCTTGGTGTGCGAGTTGTATGAGAAATAGAAACTCTAGCTGGATGATGATCTTTTTGCGCTAAATAAGCTTGAATTAAACTTGATTTACCCGCACCACTTGGTGCTGAAATAATAAACAAGGTTCCTGTATACATAAATTTTTATCACTTAGTATGAAAAGGTTGATTAGATAACTAAAATAAGATAACTAAAACGAAATGCAAATATTATAACAAAATAATTTGCTAGATTGTGGTATAGCAAACATCAAATTACATATGTTTATACTGGAAGCAATGATAGGTTGTTAAAGTTTTTGCAATTTAATAAGTTAACAATATACTGACAATACATCAAAACGACTATAAAAATAATTGAATTGAATTTTGTTAATCAGAAAGATAAATTTGATCAACCGCTAATTTTAGCAGTAATTTTTTAAGGTATAGATATAAAAAATATAACAATATAGTTTTGATGAAGGTATCAATAAAATAGTACACAAAAATAATAATTGAAAAAAATTTTGTGCCATATTCATGTCTGGTTTATCTCTATTAGCAATAAAATTTTTAACTATCATTGAATCTAGGGTGAATAATATAGCCCATATACCCCTATAACAGTATTTTTCTTCGTTTAACCACGTTATATCAAGCAGCGAAAGGCTAAAGATAAAATTACTGCTCAATGATGAAAAACATAATATTGATCAAAAAAGGATAACTAGTAATATGACAAATACCAAAATAAAGAGAGTAAGTTAATCAACAAAATCAATTTAAAAATAACTATTTAAAATGATTTGATTTGTTACTAATTAAATTTTAGTTAAAACTGTGATGACTCTATGTCATAATATTGTCATTTAAACCAGAGCTAAGTGGAGTGAATTATGCCATTAAAATATTATGGTGCCAATGCAACGCTTTCAACAATAAATACGACCTCATTTAGCCCTTCACCTATCATAAAAACTGAATATAAAGCGAATAAGACTATGACTGAAAATAAAAAAATGCCAATAAATGCCCAATCTAGTCCTGAAGTAGAAAAAAAATCCAATTTATCAGCTACTAAAAATAATTCAAATAAAGTGCCCACTTCAAAGTTAGCCATCTTAGCGATTGCTTTAACAATCGGTTTAGGCGGCTTTGTTTTTTATCATGGACACTTGCAAGTCGAAAATCAAAAAAAGACAATTGCAAGCCTACAAGTTGAACTTGCCAATTTGAAACAAAGTACCAAAGATAGTATTGTTCATGATTTGCAAAATAGCATCACCGATGCCGTAAACAAGCAAAATCAACAATTTTCATCGCTGGAACAGCGCGTTGATCGCCAACTCAATGAACAACAAAAAAATCAACAACAGTTAACCAATCAAATCAATGACGCCTCAAAATTAACTGAACAAAATTTGCATAATTTAAACGAGCGTCTTTCGGCCATGTCAACAACAGATAACAGTGTGTGGTTGATTTCACAAGCAAATTATCTGGTGCATCTAGCGGGTAGAAAAATTTGGAATGATCAAGATTATACTACCGCTCGATTATTGCTTAAAAGTGCCGATGAAAGTTTAGCGCAAGCTGATGATCCTAGTTTGATACCGGCAAGGCAAGCGATTAATCAAGATATTACTTCACTGTCAAAAGTCAGTTTTGTTGACTATGATGGTATTGTGATGAATTTAATCGGACTTTCTGAATCCCTAACGGAATTACCTTTGGTTGGAAATTACAAAGAAATAGATTTAGGGATGACACAATATAATGATGACATATCATCAGCACAATCAGTTAATACGCCGACTAATTCAAAAGAGCTAACCGAAGAGCCAACAGAGAAAAATAATCATCGCGAAATAACGTCGTCTGTTTTTGATTGGTCGAATAATTTATTGACTAATGCTCAGTCATTTTTGGATAAATTCATCACCATTGAAAAAATTGATGAAAATGAGAAAAATTTTGCCACTTGTTTATCCAAAGCTCAAAAAGATGAAAAACAGATTGTGAGATGTCAAATATTGAAAACACCACTAAATTTAGAACAATCACTTTATTTACGCGAAAATATTCGTTTTCGTTTATTGATTGCAGCTCAGGCTGTACCAAGACATCAAGATCTTGTTTACCAACGCGCTTTAAGTGATGCTGCATTGTGGGTTAATGCTTATTTTGATGGTAATGCGCCTGATGTTAAGGCTTTCTTAGATGATCTTGAGAATTTACAAAGTCAATCAATCAGTAATCAATCTGTTCCAGATAAGTTGGCAAGCGCGACGGAATTAGAAAAATTAATGCAATCGCGTGTGCGTTCAATGATGGCTAAATAGGAGAATAATAATGCTAAAAATATTGATTATTTTTTTAGTGTTGGTGGCGGGTTTTTTGTTAGGACCGCTATTACAAGGTCATCAAGGTTCAGCTGTTTTTGAAGTTGCAAATTATAAAGTCAGTATGTCATTTAATTCATTTGTCATACTTGAGTTATTAGCTTTATTTTGTTTATATATTGTTTATTGGTTTTTAAAGAAAATTTTTAATTCCAAAACAATTTTAGGGGAATGGTTACGTTCAAAATCACCTAAAAAAGTTGTTAAACGGCTTGAGATGGCACAAATTTCACTACTTGAAGGCGATTATCAACAAGCCAGTAAGTTTTTTATGAAATCAGCTAAAGTATCGAACAATTCGGCATTATCTTATTTGCTTGCTGCACAAGCGCAAATCGATAATGATGAATTGGTTTCAGCCAATCAATCTTTGGAACAAGCTGCACAAAACTGTCAACCTAATGAGATATTTGCTTTCAAACTGGTACAGATACGTTTACAAATTAAAAACCGTGAATATGCTTCAGCGCGAACAACAATAGAGCAGCTATTGAATGAAAAACCACGTCATCCAGAAGTATTAAGACTTGCCGATCAACTCTTTTATGATATGGGTGATTATCAAGCTGTGATTGATTTAATGCCTGCTATGTACAAAGTTAAGGCTTATAGTGAATCTCAATTAGATCAATTTAAACAAGCCGCTTATATTGGTCGCATTAAGCAATTGTCAGCTGATAGCGATCCATTAGCATTAATAAAATGGTGGAAATCACAACCTAAAGCAATTCTAAATAATATGGCGTACCAAAAAGCAATGGCGAATTATCTTAATCAAGTAGGACAAACAGCTGAAGCTAATAAGATTATAAATGCTATCAATAAGCTTGAAAATAAAGAGAGAACATAATAAGCAGGACAGTTGTCCTGCTTTTTTCAATTTATTAGGTTAAAAAGAACCGTATTGCTGACATCGCACACATGCCTGTTACCACAATTAACATTAGATTTTTAGTCAATAGTGCCACAATAATCGTTGGAATCGCCGCTAAGCAATATTCAAGATTAAACTCAGGAAACGCGCCAGGTTTTACAATAAACAGATTTTCTACAAATAAGGCAGTTAATATACATATAGGAACATAGGATAAAAAACGAGTCACAATGTCAGGTAATTGTAATTTTCGTACTAATATGAATGGAATAATTCTAGGTAACCAAGTCACTAACCCTGATCCTAATATAATCAGTAAACTATAAATACTCATGCTTTACGCTCCATGGCAACGCCGATAAAACATCCTGCAAACGTACTGGCCAGTATTGCCAATTCAGCGGATAAAAATCGTAATAAAAAAATTAATACGATAGTTACAGTCAACATTGCCAATAGTCGATTTTTCATGCGTTTATTTTTATCACTTATAAGTTGTAAATATAAAAGACCAATAAACATAGCAACTAAAGCATAATCTAAGCCAAACTGGGCAGGATCGGGTAACCATTTGCCAATTAATGCTCCAATCAAACAAGATAAAATCCAAGCTAAGTAAGCGGTTAAATTTAGGCCATGCATCCATGCACAATTGATTGGATTTTTATTCGCAATTGCATTCATCGCGACCGCAAAACTTTCATCGGTTAATAAGCTGCCTATTGCAATATTATTCAATAAAGAATACTTTTTAAATGTTGGTGCAGTTGCCATGCTCATTAAAAAATGGCGAGAATTAACTAAAAAAACTGTAAAAATAATAGCTGAAATTGGTGTTGCAACAATCATTAAACCGGTAATAATAAATTGTGCAGCGCCCGCATAAACCATTACTGCCAATAAGGTGACTTCTAAAATGGATAAATTTGCTGCTTTACCCACAGCTCCAGCTGCAATGCCAATACCAACATAGCCAAGTAATGTTGGTATACATGCTTTAACCCCGTCATTAAATGTTAATGCCATCGTATTCTCTTAATCATTAAAATTTTATAATTTAAAAAATGTAGCTAATCAATTGGTAAGTTTTATCGCTTTTATAATATCAAAAACAATTGATTAGTGAGTAATTATATTTTCATAAACTTCTAATTAGTTAGCTTGATATATTTTTTATTTTATTAGCGATGAATTCTTTTCAGTGTTAATCGGTAATTTGATCCTTGCCTCTTGTTATTTGATATAACGTGGCAAAATTTATTGTGGTATCTTCAACTACTGAGCCTTAATTGCATCCATTTTAGTCTTATTTTACGGTAATCCGCTGTCGATTTAATACTTGGGTGCGGCGTACACAGCTTTCGGCAAACCGTTTTCAAAGAACCGGATTACGTCCTTATTCTGTTGTGACATATGTGATAAATATCTGGTTACAAGGTAAAAAATGTACCGTGATATTTGCGACTTTACCAAAATCATCGCGGGCTGATGGCGGTGGTTGAGGCAATGAAATTTCGGTCGAATCACTTTTATCATATTGTTGAATGATATTTATTTCATCATAATCCAAATTCATGGCAGGTAAGTTTAACGCGCAGGACCCCATCTTAGATATGGCAAGACGACTCAATAAATCTTCATCGTCATACTGGGATCCAGTTAGCTCTTAATACAGCAGCGCCACAAGTTGAGCCGCCGCCCCTTTTTTTACCCACATCTTCGTCATCAATTTCTGGCGTGTTAAGGGCACCACCACTACCATTTCGGTCAGAAGTAAGATTTTTATAATTACATTTAATTGTTTCTATCTGTGTGCATAGGTTTTATTGTTACTCAAGGCCATTTTTACAATCGACTTAAAACGATTGGCACAACTTGTTAATAGGAGTGGTACTGCTAAAAGAATTTATAGGTGTTTTTATCTCATTTTTCCTATTATTTTTCATCATGTTGATAACTTATGTGACTAGAACCATTTTTGTTTGAATTGGGAAAGTTTTGCATGGCAGCATTGAGTATATTTTGATTATTTGCGCCATTTACTAATAATACGTTTTGCCATAGATGCTGCTTGGCAACAGTGAAAATTCTATGACTTGTTACAATTAGATGGGTCAGCTGTTTATGCTCTAAATTGCTGTACAGTTCAAGTTGGTTTAAGTGTTCCAAACTGGTAATAATGATAGTTTGTTCGGCAATGTTGTGAGATAAGATATCGGTTGGATAGATTATTGGTTCTCGGCAATAACATTCAATTGGGATTACTTTTGCGTTTCGACCAATGAGTTCTTGTGCTAATAGTTGCCTGCCGACATTACCGCATAATAGTAATACAGTATGATTTTCTATTACTTCTGACTGCAGTCTGATTAAAAGTCCTTCGCTGTTTTCTTGGGCTGGGTAATTAACGTTTACTGTTGTCATTTGATTAAAAAGGTCAGCTGACTTTTTACCAATTGCAAAATAACGGACGTTAGTGGGGAGGTTTAAACGGCAAAGATAAGTCTTTATTACATAGCTTACTTGTGGTGAAACTACAATAACCATGTCATGAGGACGGAGTTTAGTGAGTTGTTCTTGTAAATTTAACAGATCACGACCCGGTAAAATTTTAAAAAATGGCAAATGCTTCGCAGGTAGATTTGCTTGGTTTAATAATTGGGTTAGTTGTTCACCCTCAGGTGAGGGTCTAGTGACAAAAATCATCCGTCATTTAATTCCTGTAATATAGATTTGGCACCTTGTTTTAGTAAATGTTCAGCTAGTGTTTGCCCTAATTTTTCAGGATCGTTAATGCTACCTTCTACTGTTGCTTTGATAATTTTCGAACCATCAATACTTCCAACTAGACCTTGTAAGGATAATATATCATTATTTAATTGACTATAGCAGGCGATAGGGACTTGGCATCCCCCTTGCAAAGCTTTATTCATCGCTCTTTCAGCTTGAATGCAAATCCGGCTATTTTTATCATCAAGTACAGATAGAATGTCTAATAATGGTTTATCATTTGCTCGAGTTTCAATACCAATGGCACCTTGACCAACGGCGGGTAAAATTGAGTTGATATCGATATATTGCTTGATTCTATCTTGTAAATCTAATCGCTTTAATCCTACTGAAGCTAAGATGATTGCATCATACTCCTGATTATCAAGTTTTGCTAATCGGGTTCCAACATTTCCACGTAGATCTTTGATCTGTAAATGGGGGTAGTTAGCTCGTAGCTGGCATTGGCGGCGTAAGCTTGATGTACCGACAATTGCACCATTAGGTAGTTCATCTAAATTGGAATAGTGATTAGAAATAAAGGCATCGCGCACATCGTCTCGTTGACAAATTGTCGCAAGGGTTAAACCTTCAGGAAATTGTGCAGGAATATCTTTTATTGAATGAACCGCAATATCAGCTTGGTTAGTTAATATAGCTTGTTCAAGCTGTTTAACAAAAAGACCTTTACCGCCAATTTTGGCAAGTGGACTATCAAGTATGATATCACCTTGAGTCATCATCGGTATAAGCTCGACAGTTAAATTCTTATGTGCCAAGAGTAGATTTTGTTTAACAAAATTAGCTTGCCATAATGCTAAAGGGCTTCTTCGAGTTGCAATGCGAATCTTCAATTGATTTTCCTATTGTATAGCTAAGTGTAGTTGTTTTTTTAGTTTAAATGAGCTCATAGTTTAGTCTGAATAGCAAAATACTGTTACTATTCAGACCGTTTTTCAATGATTAGAGCTTATCTACAAAATTCACCGCATAACCAATATAATTAGCTGGTGTTAGCTGTTTTAATCGAGTTTTTTCCTCTTCAGGTAAATCTAAGGATTCAATAAACTGTTTCATGCCCTCTGCATCAACTCGTTTGCCACGTGTTAATTCTTTCAATTTTTCGTATGGTTTTTCTATACCATAACGGCGCATCACTGTTTGGATTGGTTCAGCTAATACTTCCCAATTACGGTCAAGTTCGTCAAGCAAGTATGCTTGGTTTACTTCTAACTTATTTAGGCCTTTTAAGGTTGATTGGTAAGCAATAATCGCGTAGCCAATCCCAACGCCTAAGTTTCGTAATACAGTCGAATCGGTTAGATCGCGTTGCCAACGAGAAACCGGCAATTTACTGCCTAGATGATTCATAATGGCATTGGCAAGACCTAAATTACCTTCTGAATTTTCAAAATCAATAGGATTGACTTTATGTGGCATGGTTGACGATCCGATTTCGCCTGTTACCGTTTTTTGTTTGAAGTGATTTAAAGCAATATAGCCCCAAACATCGCGATCGAAATCGATCAGGATAGTATTAAAACGGGCAACACAATCAAAAAATTCAGCGATATAGTCGTGTGGTTCAATTTGAGTTGTGTAAGGATTCCATTTTAGGCCTAATGAACTAACAAACGCTTCGCTTAAATTGTGCCAATCAACATGCGGGTAAGCAACCATATGCGCATTATAGTTACCGGTAGCCCCATTTATTTTTCCTAATATTTCAACGGATTGAAGCTGATTAAATTGGCGTTTTAATCGATAGGCAACATTGGCAAACTCTTTGCCAATAGTTGTGGGTGTAGCGGGTTGTCCATGGGTTCTAGCTAGTAAAGGTAAGTTGCAATACTCTTTTGCTTGCAACGTAATTTTATCAATTACTTGTTGCCAATAAGGTAGTAAAACAGTCTCTTTTGCTGTTTTTAGCATCAAAGCATAAGATAAATTATTAATATCTTCAGAAGTGCAAGCAAAGTGAATAAACTCATTAATAGCATGGAGTTCTTCATTCGTACTGACTTTCTCTTTTAGAAAATATTCAACGGCTTTTACATCGTGATTGGTTGTTTTTTCGATCGCTTTAATGCGTAATGCGTCGTCTTGATTAAATTGTTCAACAATTTGGTTTAAATGATGAGTGGCTGACTGACTTAGTGCTGGAATTTCAGGAATATTTTCTTGTGAAGCTAATTTTTGTAACCAACGAACTTCAACTTCAACGCGGTATTTTAATAAACCAAATTCGCTAAAAATGGTACGTAATTCTATTGTTTTATCACCATAACGACCATCAATAGGTGAAAGGGCTGTAAGTGCAGATAATTCCATCGGTTCAACTCCGTGACTCTATTTAAGTATCATATAAAAATATAAATTAAATTGTTGTATTGATATCTTGTAATAATTGTTGTGCCGCATTATTGATTCGTTTTCGACAAAATAAAAACTGTAATCGACCACCTCCAACTTGATACCATAACATTGCAGAACGAACACAACCCAGTAGCGATGTTCTTACTTTAGCTTGCACTAGTGAGTTTTGTAAAAATTCTGGTTTGCCTATAACTTTTATTTTGGTCGCTAAAGGACTAATAATATCGGAGTAGATCCCCGCTAATGAGTATGATAAATCTTCAATATTGTTATTAATGGTATCAATATTTGTATCGGGGTAAAGACTCGCAATGCGTTTAAGTCGCTGATCGATCTTATCTAAAGCATCATTATTTTTTATTAATTTGCTGGTAATATTTAATGTGCCAAAAAGATAACGAATAATTTCGATCTGCTCTTTTTGTCCTGAAGAGAGCAATTGGATAAGTGTTTGTAATCCCGTTTTTATGTTTTCAAGTCCATCATAAACATCTGCTGTTGTTCTGGGCGAAGTTTCAAACACGCTTTTTATTGATCGTTCATAAAGCGCGTTACTGCATACCCCTGTATTGGCCAGTTGAGGAATTAATATCGCACTTTGTGCAACACCGGCAAGGGCTATAGCAATATGATGATATTTATTATTCATTTTAAAACTCCTTATTGCCCATAATTCTCTCTTCTATAATACCACCCCCAAGGCAAACTTCACCTTGATAAAAAACAGCGGATTGTCCTGGCGTTACGGCGGCAACAGGATGAGCAAAGATCACTTCAATTTTATCCTCAGATAAAGGATTTACACGGCAAATAATATCTTCTTGACGGTAGCGAGTTTTTACCGTGCAATTAAATGGCTCAGTGACGACTTGCCTATCTACCCAATGCAATTGACTGGCAATTAATCCATTTGAAAAGAGGGCAGGATGATCGTGTCCTTGCGCTACAATTAATTCATTATTGATTAGATCTTTATCAACAACATACCAAGGCGTATCATCGGCTTGTTTTAAACCACCAATGCCAAGTCCTTTACGTTGTCCTAATGTGTGATACATCAAACCTTGATGTTGACCAATGACTTTGCCATCCACGGTTCTGATAGGACCGGATTTAGCCGGTAAATAGCGCGCAAGAAATTCAGTAAATTTACGTTCGCCAATAAAACAGATTCCTGTTGAGTCTTTTTTGGCAGCAGTGGCTAAACCTAATTGTTTCGCTATTTCACGAACTTTAGGTTTTTCAAGTTCACCAACAGGGAAAAGGCTTTGACGAATTTGTGCTTCGCTTAGTGTGTAAAGAAAATAACTCTGGTCTTTGTTGTTGTCGATGCCCCGTAATAATTCGACCTTGCCGTTGTGCTCACGTTTGCGTACATAATGCCCTGTTGCAATAAAATCTGCACCAAGATCTTCGGCTGCATATTCCAAAAATGCTTTAAATTTGATTTCTTTATTACATAAAATATCCGGATTAGGTGTTCGACCTGCTTTATATTCGGATAAAAAATGTTCAAATACATTGTCCCAATATTCAGCCGCAAAATTGATTGTGTGCAATTTAATATTCAATTTATCACATACGGCCTGAGCATCAGCTAAATCAACGGATGCAGAACAATATTCTTCGGTATCGTCTTCTTCCCAGTTCTTCATAAATAATCCAACAACTTGATAACCTTGTTGCTGTAATAAATATGCTGAAACAGAAGAGTCAACGCCGCCAGACATGCCGACAACAACTTTTTTGGATGTATTTAAATTTGGCATAATAACAAAATAATTAGACTAAAAATTTAGGACAATTCTATCATATTTGGATAAAAAAGCATAAAGCTATACCTGTATCAATTTGGTTAATTCTGCAAAGCTTTTTGCAATAATTGGGCCTACGCAATATTTTGAACATTTTTAAACGCGATTTTTGCTCGATATTTGCACGGAAAAAAACGAATTTGTCTTTTTTTTAGTCACTTATTCATGCATGAACAAGTGACTTTATTTATGATAGTTAATTTAGTTTTTTCAGAAGATAAACAACATGACCAATAATTTCAAAATCGAGTGGTGAATTTTTATTAACCATAATAGTTGGATATTTCGAATTGTCACATAATAAGGCTAAATTAGAACCTTGATTTTGAATTCGTTTTATACTGATTTGATCATCATACTGTACTGCATACAAATAACCATCAATAGGTTTGCAATATGCTTTATTAATGATAAGAATGTCGTGGTTTGCGATTGTAGGTTCCATACTATCGCCTTTAGCCCATACCGCAGTTAAATCATCATTATGACAATCTTGATGTTTAAGTAAGCTCGTTTCGAAGGGAATAGATTGAATGTCGGCTAAAGAATTACTCGTTTTATTTAGATTGTGGAAAGGTATATGTATTGATCCTCGATTTTGTGATTCACTTAACAATCTACATTCGCCTTTTCCTGTTGCTAACCATTCTATTGGAACTTCACACTTATGTGCAATGATGGCCAAGCGATTAAGTGAAGGATAAGTTTTACCAGATAGATAATCTCGAATTACAGCTTCAGACATACCTACTTTTTTAGCAAAAGCATTACCCGATAGTCCTTCTAAGACTAATGTTAATCGATTTTTGAAATTTATCACCCCTGTGCTTATTAAAATCGACGTTTTTTCTTGCTCATTAAGTGTTTTAAAGTTCTTTTTGTTCATTTTCTATTCCATTTCATGTGTTTTTTTTGTTTTTGTAGTTTTGTTTCGTTTTTTTATATGTTATTCTCTGCCGGTAAATTCATATCTATTCAGCGTTGTAATACCGATAATCATTACAATAGCAAAAAAATTAACCAATAGAGGATCTCATAATGAGAGAACAAGATCAAGACTGGTCACCATCAAGAGTCGTGGGCGAAATTAAAATTAGAGGTGGAAATTTAAGAGCTTTATCAAGAGCAAGCGGATTACAAGCTGATACTTTAAGAAATGCGCTATATCGTCATTGTCCTAAATACGAAAGAATTATTTCTGAATATTTGCAGGTTCCGGTTGAAACTATTTGGCCTTCTCGCTATGCCCCAACTGGAAAAAAATAGTTTAAATAAAATTCTATAAAAAAAGACGCCCTTACAGGCGTCATTAAATTATTTTTTAGCTTGTTCTGCTGCTTTAACAATCGCTGCAAAAGCATCGGCTTTTAGTGATGCACCACCGACTAATGCACCATCAATATCTGGCTGAGTAAATAGCTCTGCTGCATTTTTATCATTTACTGAACCACCGTATTGGATGATAACTTGCTCAGCAACATTAACATCTTGCTTAGCGATATGTTCACGAATAAATTTATGTACAGCTTGGGCTTGCGCAGGGGTAGCTGATTTACCTGTACCAATTGCCCAAACCGGTTCGTAGGCAATAACTGCACCATTGAATGCTTGTACTCCTAATGCTTTGATAACCGCGTCAATTTGACGAGCACAAACCGCTTGTGTTTGTCCTGCTTCGTTTTCAGATTCTGTTTCACCAATACAAAGTACCGGCACAAGTCCTGCATCTTTTAACACGCCGAATTTTTTAGCAATATATTCATCTGATTCTTTATGATAAGTGCGTCGTTCAGAGTGCCCAATAATAACATGTGTTACACCAATTTCTTTTAACATGTTAGCTGATACTTCGCCCGTAAATGCCCCTGAAAGATTCACGTCTACGTCTTGTGCACCTAAAATGATATTTGAACCGCCTAACTGATGTTTAACAAAATCAAGATAGACAACAGGTGGTGCTATAGCGATACTGCATTCAATATCAGTAGATAGCTCATTTCGAAGTCCTTCTACTAAGTTTTTAGCCATATCAATGCTACCATTGAGTTTCCAATTCCCCATGACTAGTGGTTTACGCATAATTTTCTCCAACTTAAAGTTTAAAATAGTGTTGATTTTAGAATGAATTCGCTATAATGGTTTGCATTATACACCAAATATTTTGAGCTTGAGGAAAAATATGTCATTAGAAATTTTGAACCAATTAGAAAATAGAATTCAACACACTGTTAATACAATCACTACTTTGCAACAAGAAATTGCAACGTTAAAACAAGGTAATCAAGAGCTAGAACAATTAATTAATGATAGTTCTGACGAAATGAAAGCATTGCGAGACGAAAACGAAAAACTTAAACAAGATCAACAAATATGGCAACAACGTATTCAAACTTTATTAAGTAAAATTGGTGAAATTACACAATAAGTTGTTATATCTGTTTGTTAACGCGGCATATGTCGCGTTTGTTTTTGTTATTCATTAAAGTGATGGCGAAAATTATACACAATGCGTGAAGAGTTAAAATCATTATGGATTGCTCAAACTATTCATTTAATTGAACAAGAATCTGGGCGTTTTGCGGATCAAGACATTAATCGACAAGTAAGAGCCGCTCAAACTTCATCTATTAATCGCATTGTGATGCGTGCCTTAATGCTGTCTAAAAAAAATGGATTATTTTCAGCCCAACAGACGTTATTACGGGCAGCAAATCTCTCTTTCATTATATTAATTTTTCTTTCTATTATGCTTGGCGCTTCATTAGCGTTAAGTGCCTTAAGCCAAGATCCGATTAATTTATATTGGGCTTTGTTTAGTCTATTAGGGGTACATTTAGTCACTTTAATCGTTTGGTTAATGTCTTTTTTCTTTTTTTCAAATTGGGGTGGCAGTATATTGGTTTACTGTTGGTTATGGTTAACTAAAAAATTTTCACAAAAAAAGACTGTCCAACAACTTATTCCCGCTTTTGTTGAACTATTTGGTAGTCAAATTCGCTGGCTAATTGGTTTTATACTCAATCTTTTTTGGACTTTTATATTAACGAGTGCGCTGGTGGTATTAGTTGTACTGTTTTCAACTGAACATTATCGCTTTGAATGGAAAACAACTTTATTAAGCTCTGGTACTATTATTGATTTAACGCATTATTTAGGTTCGATACCTGCTTTAATTGGTTTTACCATCCCTAATGATGATGTTATTCGAGCGAGTGAGCACGCATTAAATTCTGGCGATGCCCGTTTTGCTTGGGCTGTTTGGTTATTAGGTGTATTTATTGTTTATGGTGTAGCTATTCGATTTTTATGCATGATAGTTTGTGCTATAAATTGGTTGATTTGCAGTCGAAAAGTGAAATTGGACACCAAACATCCACATTTTCAGGTTTTAACTAACGAGTTACAACCTATTTCAGTGAATATAGAAGATGAAGATAAGCATGGGGAGCGTTCCATAAATTATTCACCTTATCACTATGTTGAAAATGCAAAGGGCGCTTTTTTAGTTGCAATTGATATCACGGAAAGCTGGACTCCACCAAATTCGGTTACGTTTTTAGGCTTTTTAAATACGCGAGAACAGCGGCGTAACATTCTAGATTATTTGCAATTAACGCCAGCTAAAAAGTTATTGATCGCTATTGATACCGATAGAGCACCAGATAGAGGTATGTTAAATTTAATTAATCAGCTTATGAATAAATCACAGCAAAATCGCCTTTGGTTTATCAATAACGGTAAGCAAATGAAAAACTGGCAAGCTTTATCGCTACAATTAGCAACACCCACTTGGTTAAGTGAGGAGTTTTGACATGTTAACAACATTAAAATTAGCTGTAGTCGGGCATGCCAATGTCGGTAAAACGTCTTTATTGCGAACTTTAATACACAATAGCCAATTTGGTGAAGTTTCAGATAAACCTGGGACCACAAGGAATGTCCAGTCTATTACATTACCTTTAGCACATCATCAATCTATCATTTATTATGATACGCCTGGATTGGAAGACAGCTTAGCGTTGTACGATTATATTCATCAATTAACTATCGATAGCGGTAAACTAGATGGGATCGATAAATTAACGATTTTTTTACAAAGTCCAGAAGCCGAAAATAGTTTTGATCAAGAAGCAAAAGTCATCCGACAATTGCTCAAAAGTGATGCGGCAATCTATGTTATAGACGTGCGTGAGCCGATTTTAGATAAATATCATGATGAGCTTGCAATACTTGCGAGTAGTGATAAACCAATGCTTGCCGTATTAAATTTTACCGCAAGCGAAAAAGAAAATGAAAAGGAATGGAAAAGATTACTCTCACGCGTGGGGATACATGCTATCATACGGTTTGACGCTATAGTTCCGCCCCTAGATGGCGAGGAACGATTATATAAAAGTCTTGCTTTATTGCTCGAACCTGCCAAAAAGATCTTAGATCAATGGTTAGATCAAATTGCACAAATGCGGCAATCTCGTCATCAAAGTGCTAACTTGATTATTGCGGAAGCACTGGTTGATGTGACTGCCTTTTACAAGATGGCAAAAATTGATGATCAACAGGCAATTGCTCAAATGCAAGATCAAGTTAGAAAGCGCGAACAATTGGCAATAAATGAATTGTTGAAACTTTATCAATTTAATTCTGATTTAGAGAGTTTTGAGACTTTACCTTTAATAAAAGGGCGCTATAATGCAGATCTATTTAATATTGATGCATTAAAACGAATGGGTGTGCATTTGACGAAAGGTTTTGTGTCGGGTGCAACTATTGGGGCAAGCATAGATTTAGCTACAGGCGGAATTACGCTTGGCTCAGCTGCTTTAATTGGAGCAGCAGTAGGCAGTATAATGCAAACTGCCAAACATTATGGTTCTAGAATGCGGTATCAGCTTTCTGGTTATAGTAAACTAAGTGTTGATGATGTTATTATTTGTTTTCTTTCTTTACGGCTGCTTAGTCTGAAAGAAAGTTTAAATCATCGCAGCCATGCGAACACTAATCCGATCAAGTTGTCAAAATTAGAACAACAAGAGTGGGAAAAAGGTGTGTTGCCAAAAGAGTTAAAAATAGCAAGACGCTATTCGCAATGGTCGACTTTAAATAAAGGAACAAAAAGAAATGACAAAAAAAGACAATCGACGATCAAGCATGTTGCCGAACAACTTTTTTAGTGTGAAGAAGCGATTTTTAATAACGACTTTGCTTTTTTCTCTTTTTATGTTATTTGGATGTAGTACAAGTCAAGGGCAGGTATCAACGAAAACCACTAAACCTGACCCGCAAATGTTAGCAAAGATTGAATCTCACTATAAAAAATGGCAAAAAACCCCGTACCGGTTCGGTGGAACGACATTATCGGGTAGCGATTGTTCTGGTTTAGTTGTGAATTTTTTCAAAAATAAACTGTCTAAGACATTACCGCGAAGTGCATCAGCTCAAGCTCAATTAGGTTATAAAGTCTCTCAACCTAAAGCAGGTGATTTAGTATTCTTTAAAACTGGTCGTAGCCAAAGTGGTCTACATGTTGGTATTTATTATGCTGATGGTAAATTTTTACATGCATCAACTTCTAAAGGCGTAATTTATTCCAGTTTAAATGAAGATTATTGGAAAAAACATTATTGGATGACGCGTCGCTTAACAGATGGTTAGTCAACTCAATTGAATACAAATTAATAAATTAAAAAGCTCTCTAAGTTAACTGATTTCGAGAGCTTTATTATTTTTGAGCATTGCTAAATTAAATTTTCCCCTGTTCTTTCAATTCACGCATTACATTAGCCACATAAAGCATTTCACCTGGTGTTCCAAGTGATATTCGACACCAGTTTGTAGCTGGTGCAAAATCTCTACCAATTAATATAAATTTTTGTTTCATCAATTCACGATATTTATTCAAATCAATTGGCGTTTGGTGAAATATGAAGTTTGTTTCTGATTTAAGATAATGCAGCCCAAGGTCTGATAATGTTTTTTCCATAATTTCCCTCGATACATCAACGGCTTTTTTGGAATAAGTCAGATATTGTTTATCTTTCATCGAAGCCAAAGCAGCACAAACACCACAATAATTCAGTTTTTCACCTGCGACATATTGTGAAATATTTTGTATGTGAACTTCGGTACTAACAACATAACCAACACGTAATCCCGCCATTGCGTGTATTTTTGAAAATGTTTTAAGTAATACAATATTTTCGTAACCTTGTGTAATAAATTTATCGGCAGACTTAAAGGTTGGATCATTGACAAATTCGGCATATGCTTCATCAAAAATAAAAATAGTATTGTTAGGTTTGCTCGCTACCCATGATTCAATTTCAGGTAAACCAAACACAGTAGAAGTTGGATTATTAGGGTTAACTAAATAAACTATTGAGAATCCTTGATGAGCTTCAACGGCTTTTCTTAACCCGTTGATATCAATTTTCCAGTCATTTAAACAAGGTACTTTGGTTATTTTTAAATTAAAAATTTTAGCAAATTGTTCTCCATCACTGTAGGTAAGTTCAGGTATAACTAGCTGAGTATTGGGTTTTACAAAAGCAGCGATGGTACTTCTAATACCTTCTGATGAACCGGCAGTCAAGAGTATCTGTTTTTCACTGACATTATGATGTTCTGCTAATGACTGACTTAAAATCGGCATCTCCGCTTTAGCATAACGGTTAGCTTTAGGAACTGCATCAATTGCTGCTTGTTTGGCTGAAGGTGACATACCTAAAGCATTCTCATTAAAGTTAAGCCTTACTGGATTATTTGCATCAGGTGTTACAACTGTATCAAGCATGGGCAATGAAAAAGCGATCGATTTTTGCACTTCTTGAGCATGGGCTTTGGACAGTAATTGATTTATTGATAAACCAGCAATTGCCGCACCAGAGAATGTTAATAAACTTCGACGGCTGATATTTAAATTTGCATCCATTATTCACCTCACCATTAGTTGATCTTCTGTCGGTAATAGTTTGATGCAATATTTATACCAGTTTCAATTGCCGATTATGTAATGCTTAATTTTGTTATCTAAGTCAAGAACATTTGTATTTATTGTATTGGTAAGTGTGAGTAGGGGAAGTGTTGAAATGCACTCTATTGGTGCTTTTTTGCACAATTAAATCTTTTTTTTAAATACTGCGCTTATTTAACAATGATAAATAAGCGCAGTTAATTTGGTTAACCTTGATAAGGTTAGTTAACTATCAGCAGGCGTTTCAATATCTGAGTAGGTTGATAACATCTGCAAAAACTTATACTTCGAGTTAACCATTTTTGTTGATCGTTCATGTAAAGTATTCGCAACAGCCGGCTCTAATGTCTCTAATCGTCGGAATCGTTGTTCTTTCAGTAGGATATCTGACAATGATTCACTATTTGGTGATTTAGAGTCTAATACTAAACCTGGTTTTCCTTCTGCTACGCGGCGTGGATCATAACGATAAAGCGGCCAGAATCCAGATTTGACTAAATCTTTCATCTGTTCATGTGATTTAGCCAGATCATAGCCATGTTCTTCACAAGGACTATACGCGATAACAAGTGAAGGTCCATCATAGGCTTCGGCCTCTTGCAGCGCTTTAAGTGTCTGATTGAGCTGAGAACCTAATGCTATTTGCGCAACATATACATGACCATACATCATTACACTTATGCCTAAATCTTTACGTGCTTTGTGTTTCCCTAGATCGGCAAATTTAGATACTGCACCCATTGGTGTTGCCTTCGATTGCTGACCACCTGTATTTGAGTAGCATTGTGTATCTAATACTAAAATATTGACGTTATCAGTTAAACTCATCACATGATCAAGCCCACCAAAGCCAATGTCATAAGCCCAACCATCGCCACCAATAGCCCATACTGACTTATCAATTAAATAGTCTGCATCTTGCATTAATTCTTTAGCTTCGATCGAATCCAAGTGTGCTAATTGTTCACGTAATATAGCAATTTGTGCGCGTTTATCTGCAATCGAAACATCTGCTGATTGTAAGGCTAGGGTAATTTCGGGTGAGATTTCACCGGCAACATGCTCTAATAATCGTAAAACGCGTTTTTTATGTTGATCATAAGTAATACGGTAACCCAAAGCAAATTCAGCATTATCTTCAAATAATGAGTTAGCCCAAGCGGGTCCACGACCACTACGATCGGTAGTATAAGGCGTAGAAGGTAAATTTCCACCATAAATCGATGAGCAGCCGGTTGCATTGGCAATGGCTAAATGATCACCATAGAGCTGGGTTAACAATTTAATATAAGGTGTTTCACCACAGCCTGCACATGCTCCCGAGTATTCAAATAGCGGTGTTAGTAATTGTGACGTACGGATATCAATACGTTCAAGCGTTTTTATATCACGATCGGGTAACGCCGAGAAATAGTCATAATTAATTCGCTGGGTATCGAGGTTTTCAATACGCGGACGCATATTAATTGCTTTAATATCGAAGTTATTTCGATCTCGGGCAGGACAAACTTCAACACATAAATTACAACCTGTACAATCTTCAGGCGCAACTTGCAATACATAGCGTTGACCTTTCATGTCACGTGCTTTCACTTCGAGCGAACTAAGCGACTCAGGTGCATTAATCATATCATCTGGCGCTACAACCTTGGCTCGAATGGCTGCATGTGGGCAAGCAACCGCACAGTGGTTACATTGCGTGCAAAGCTCGGGTTGCCAAATAGGTATCTCTTCAGCAATATTACGTTTTTCCCATTTTGTTGTTCCGGTTGGCCAAGTGCCATCAGGGGGAAAAGCCGATACAGGCAAGCTATCACCAAGTCCTGCTAGCATTGTTGCTGTAACCATTTTAACAAAATCAGGTGCGTTATATGGCACAATAGCTGGGCGTGATGTGCTACTTTCATCGACACAACTTAATGGGATTTGTTCGAGTGACGCGATAGCTAAATCAAGCGCTTTCCAGTTATTTTCAACTAATTCTTGCCCTTTACTACTGTAACTTTTGGCAATGACTTCTTTTAATTGAGCAATACTGAAGTCATTTTTAAATATTTCTGAAAGATGAAAAAAAGCCGCCTGCATTACGGTATTAATTCTTGCACCTAAATTACATTCACGTGCTATTTTAGCTGCATTGATGATATAAAAGTGCGCTCTTTTTTTAATTAATTGTATTTGAACTTCTTTCGGTAAGCGATGCCAAATTTCATCTTTACTATAAGGGGTATTGAGTAAAAAAATGCCATCATCTTTAAGTTTTTCAACAATCTGATATTTATCAATAAATTGATCTTGATGACAACCGATAAAGTGTGCACTCGTAATTAAATAAGGCGAGTCTATCGGTTCTAAATTAACACGTAAATGAGAAGTCGTTAAGCCACCTGCTTTTTTAGAGTCATAAACAAAAAATCCCTGAACATAAAAGGGCGAACTATCCCCAATAATTTTGATATTATTTTTTGTTGCCGACACTGTGCCATCACTGCCAAGCCCATAAAATAGTGCTTCAAGTGCAGATTTTTGAGGAATAGACTTTTCAGGTAAGGGTAACGATAAACCGGTGATATCATCATAAATACCCACAGTAAAACGAGGGCGAGGATTTTCTAATTGTAGTTCTGTAAAAATAGCCAGAACACAGCAAGGATCAAACTCTTTTGATGATAAACCATAACGTCCACCAATTATTTTGGGTATATTGCTTCGTTCGCCTTGACTAAAGCTTTCTGCAAAAGCTGTCATTATATCTAAATAAAGTGGCTCAGCTTGAGCACCGGGTTCTTTAGTTCTATCTAATACCGCCACTTTTTTAACACTAGTCGGAATAACTTCCAGAAAATGTTTGGCGGAAAAAGGGCGATATAACCTAACAATTACCACACCCACTTTTTCATCATTTTTATTCAAATAATCAACGACTTCTTTACTAGTACTTGCACCCGAACCCATGATAACTATTACTCGCTCGGCATCATTAGCACCATAATATTCGAATGGCTGATACTTTCGACCTGTTTGTTGTTCAAAAGCGTCCATCGCATCGACAACATGCTGATAAGTGTTATTGTAATAAGGATTGACTGCTTCACGGCATTGGAAAAAGGTATCTGGGTTAGCTGATGTACCTCGTATAACCGGTTTATCCGGTGTTAAAGCTCGAGAACGGTAAGCTTTAATGGCTTCATGAGGTAAAAGTTGATGGATATCTTCGTCAGTCAGTGGATAGATTTTATTGACTTCATGTGAGGTTCTAAACCCATCAAAAAAGTGGACAAAAGGCACACGACTATTAAAGGTTGCCATTTGCGCGATTAATGCTAAATCTTGTGCTTCTTGTACCGAGCTTGAGCAGAGCATCGCAAAACCAGTTTGTCTGATTGACATCACATCGGAGTGATCACCAAAAATTGATAGAGCATGAGTCGCAACGGTACGTGCAGCAACGTGTAAAACAAATGGTGTCAGTTCCCCAGCGATTTTATACAGGGATGGAATCATCAGTAGCAAACCCTGCGATGAGGTAAATGAGGTAGCTAATGCACCTGTCATTAACGCGCCATGCACAGTTGAAATCGCGCCTGCTTCAGATTGCATTTCAACCACTTTAGGGATATCCCCAAACACGTTAGGTTTATTGAATTCAGCCCATGTACTAGCTTGTTCTGCCATTGATGAACTTGGTGTTATTGGATAAATAGCAATGACTTCGTTTGCACGATAAGCAACGGAAGATACCGCACTATTAGCATCTGATATGATCATTAAAAAACCTTGTATTCTAGAGTATTATGACATTACTTAGTTATAATAATTAATATTATTGTACCAGAAAGTAAGATAGCTTTTCGTTATTTTTATGTTAAATTTTTTGTTTAACTCTTTGAATTTTTGAGTGACTGAAATCGATATTAATATAGTTGAAAATTTAAAAAAGGGCATAATTAATCAATTCAATAGGCAATAAAAAATACCTGTTGGTGATTTATCAACTTAACGATAAAACCTTCTAATAATGAGGGTGGTTCTCTACTACGTTTTACCTATTGCTTATTATTATCCAACCTGTATGGTTGGATAATAATAGTGTTAACCACTTGGCTATTTTATTATTACACGTTCGTTTGACGTTGAGTGTTTAATTTCACCGAGTAACCAAGCCTTTTCACCTTGATTATTGAGTATGGTAATGGCTTTAGCTGCAAGTGATTTAGGTAGCGCAATAATCAATCCAACTCCACAGTTAAATGTTCGGTACATTTCGTGACGATCCACATTACCTGCCTGCTGTAGCCAATTAAAGATTGCAGGCCATTGCCAACTGTTTTCATTAATTATCGCTTGAGTATTGTCGGGCAAAACGCGCGGAATGTTTTCCCAAAATCCACCACCAGTGATATGTGCTATGGCATGCACATCAATTTGCGTAATTAAGTTTAGAATCGATTTTACATAGATTTTTGTTGGTGCAAGTAAGTGATCGGCCAGCGTTTTGTCTTCTAATTGTGTTTTTGCTGGATTTACCCCACTCACTTCGATAATCTTCCGTACTAGCGAATAGCCATTGGAGTGTGGCCCACTCGATGCTAAAGCAATCAACGCATCACCATCTTGTACTTTGCTGCCATCAATCATTTCCGTTTTTTCAACAACACCCACACAAAATCCTGCTAAGTCATAATCATTACCATGATACATGCCTGGCATTTCAGCTGTTTCACCGCCAACTAATGCACACCCCGCTTGCTTACAGCCTTCAGCAATACCTGTGACGACTGTAGTTGCTACATCAACGTTAAGTTTACCTGTGGCATAATAATCAAGGAAAAATAGCGGTTCTGCACCTTGCACAATAAGATCATTAACGCACATCGCAACTAAATCAATGCCAATTGCATCATGTCGATTTAAATCCATCGCCAGACGGAGTTTAGTACCAACGCCATCTGTTCCAGATACTAAAATAGGCTCTTTGTATTTTTGCGGAATTGCACATAGTGCACCAAATCCGCCTAAACCCCCCATGACTTCTGGGCGCTTAGTCGCTTTTACTACTGATTTGATTCGATTAACGAGTTCGTTACCGGCATCAATATCAACGCCAGCATCTTTATAACTTAGAGAGTTGTTATTTGACACGAGGAGTAATCCTTACAATAGAAAAATTGCTGATATTTTAGCAAGGAAGCAATGGAATGGCGATCTATAATTATATGAAATAACCAATTAATTAACATAATTAATTGGCTTCAAACCAACTTTCTAGAATGATAATTGCTGATGTTGCATCAACATGCCCCTTTTCCAGCGCTTTATAACCACGAGAAGCAAAAATATGGGATTTTGCCTCAACGGTAGATAGCCGTTCATCTTGTAGATGGACTTGATAACCAAACATACCATGCAAACGATTAGCGAATTTACGTGCTCGAGCAGTTAACGGTTGTTCAGTCCCATCCATGTTAAGTGGTAAGCCTACAACCAAATAGTCAGGTTTCCATTCATTTAACATTTTTTCAATTGCTTGCCAATTCGGAATACCATCACGCGCTTTAAAAGCGCATAATGGATTCGCTGTTTTGGTAATATCTTGCCCAATCGCAGCGCCAATGCTCGCAGTTCCAAAATCAAATGCAATTATTGTTGCCATTTATTATGCATTTCCCATTTGGTGCGAAATCGTATTTATGTTAATACCGAGTGATTGCGCTGCTTTTTGCCAACGATCTTCAATTGCGGATTCAAAAATAATTTTTGGATCAACATCTGTCACTAACCAATCATTACGTGCTACTTCAGCTTCTAATTGCAGTGACTGCCACCCAGAATAACCTAATGCTAAAAACATATCTTTAGGTTGCTCAGGCGAACCGATTGATTTTAGTAGATCAAGCGATGTGGTAATCATTATATCATCCGAAATTTTTATGCTGGATGCAAACCCTTGTTGCGGCGTATGCAAAATAAATCCCTGTTCTTCAGCTATTGGTCCACCAGCAAAAACAGGATGCTCAAGTTCAGCACAGTTTTTACTTGCGGTAATTTCAAGGCGAGCTAAGACTGCGGCGACATTAAGATCTTGTATTGGTTTATTGATAACAATCCCCATTGCCCCATCACGATTATGTTCGCAAATATATACAACAGATCGACTAAATGTTGGCTCAGTGATAGTTGGCATTGCTACGATAAAATGATTTTTTAAATTCATATGCTCACATTTCTATAGTTTATAATGCACATTTGCCAATTTTTACATGATGTTGGATATTACAACGCATCAATAATTCAGGTTCGTTACTCTCTTCATTGATTGATTCGTTTATAATTTCAAATTGTTGCGATAAAAAAAAGTTAATTGCAGAACTATTTTTCTTATAAACATGTACTAGTAACTCACTATGGCGCTGCTTAGCTTTTTCAACTAGCGCTTTACCAATGCCTTGCCCACGATATTCAGGTACAACAAAGAGACCCGAGATGTAATTTTCGGTTACGCCAATGAAACCTTTAACACCGTTAAGATCTTGTACATACACCGTTGACATCGGAATTAACATTTTGACAATGTCATAATTTTGTTTAAAAAATTGCGGATCAATAAAGCTATGTGCTTGTTGGTTACCTTCAAGCCATATATTCATCACTGTGTCTAAATCTTTACTTTGAAATTCTCTAATCATTTTTTTCTCTACTTATTTAATCGACGTTCAATCGCATCCATTAACATACCGGTAATAGAAAGTTTGGGGTTTTCAGATTCAATCTCACGTACACAGGTTGGACTTGTTACATTGATTTCAGTTAGTTTATCACCAATAATATCTAAACCAACAAACAGTAAACCTTTTTGTTTTAATACGGGTGCTATGCTTTTAGCAATCTGCCAATCACTTTCACTTAATGCTCTAACTTCCCCATGACCACCGGCAGCAAGATTACCTCTGGTTTCGCCTTTTTGAGGGATTCTGGCTAAACAATAAGGAACGGGTTCACCGTCAACAACTAAAACACGTTTATCACCATCTTTAATAGCCGGTATGTAGGTTTGAGCCATACAGTAACGGCTATTATGTTCTGTAAGTGTTTCAATAATTACCGAGACATTAGGATCGCCCGCTTTTATTCTGAAAATCGAGGCGCCGCCCATACCATCAAGGGGTTTTAAAATAATATCGCCGTATTTTTGATAAAACGATTTTAGTTGATTGGTTTGACGGGTAACGAGTGTTTCTGGCGTAAATTCAGCAAACCATGCAGTGAATAACTTCTCATTACAATCTCGCAAACTTTGTGGTTTATTCACCACCAGTACACCTTTTGCTTCAGCCCGTTCTAGAATATAAGTTGCGTAGATAAATTCAGTATCAAATGGTGGGTCTTTTCGCATTAATATTACGTCGAGTTCACTTAATGGCAGCGTTTGTTCATCTCCCATATCAAACCAGTGAGAGTTATCATTATGAACGGTTAAAGTACGAGTAGTTGCATAAGCTTCACCGTTTAGTAAGAACAGGTCGTTCATTTCCATATAAAAAAGTTGGTAGCCTCGTTTTTGTGCTTCATGTAACATGGCAAAACTGGTGTCTTTTTTTATTTTTATTTGGCTAATTGGATCCATTACAATACCAAGCTTAATCATGGTAACTCCTTACTGATTTTTATTGGTTTTACTAACACGATATTACGTTGTGCGATTTTATACCGTTTATAAGGTATGTTTGAAACATTGTTGATAAATGGCGTTATAAAATAGCATTTAATTATGCTGGCAACTATCATACTCGTTACTCAATGAGATGCAAATAAACATTTATTATCACGCTTTTTTATTGATTATCCCAAATCACCAAAACGAACTTGTAATGCAGTTATGGCTGTTAGCGCCGCTGTTTCGGTGCGTAAAACTCGTGGTCCTAGTAATAGGTCAGTAAAATGATATTGATGAGTCAAATTTATTTCGTCATCTGAAAGCCCACCTTCCGGGCCAATAAGTAAATTGAGGGTGTTATGTTCGCACGCTAATTGATTAATACCTTGCTTAGCTTTAGGGTGAAGATTAAGTTTTAGTCCGTCAGTTAAATTTGCACACCAATTTTCTAATTTTACAACTGGATTTATTTTAGGAATGATATTACGTCCACATTGTTCACAAGCAGAAATCACGATTTTTTGCCATTGTTGTACTTTTTTTTCCAGCCGTTCCTCATCGAGTTTGACTCCACAACGTTCAGAAAGTAAAGGTGTAATACTTGCAACACCTAGCTCGACTGATTTTTGGATAGTAAACTCCATTTTTTCGCCACGAGATATGACTTGTCCTAAATGGATATTTAATGGTGATTCACGATCATCTAAAATCAAATCCTTTGTTGTTACCTTTACAGATTTTTTATTAATCTCGTGTATGGTCGCGGGCAAGATATGGTTTGAACCATCAAAAAGGGTAATCTCTTCACCGACTTTCATTCTTAATACACGAATAAGATGATTGAAAGCGTCATTATTTAATTCTATTAGGCTATTTTGCGAAAGCGTATAGGGTTGAAAAATTCGGGTCATAATGATCGTTATTTAATATTATTTGCAATAAATTATAGCGTAAATTCTCAATATTCGGTAATCTCTATTTTCACGCAATTAAGCTTTCGGAATTTGAGATAATGAGTGTACAGAGCAAAGATAGGGTATTAATTGAAGGATTAACCACATTAGCAACAATTGGCGTATATGAGTGGGAAAAAACCATCAAACAAAAACTAATACTTGATCTAGAAATGGCATGGGATAATCAACCTGCTGGCGAACATGATGATGTTGCACTTTGTTTGGATTACTTTAAAGTGAGTCAAGCTGTAACAGATTTTATCACTTCAACCGCATTTGAATTAATTGAAAGTGTTGCTGAGCGTGTTGCACAATTAATCATCCAACAATTTGCCGTGAAATGGATAAAAATTAAAGTCTCCAAACCAAGCGCAATTGCTAATGCAACTAATGTAGCGGTTGTGATTGAACGGACATCTCGTTTTTAATAACACAAGTATAGATTTTATTATGAACAATTCACCTGATGCCATTTCTAATCAATGCCATCGAACCGCTAAAGGTTTTCGAAATGAACAACCATTTAAAATAAAATTGCGGGATATTTGGCGTTGGCATCGACAACGAAAAGTTTTACCACCCAAAATGGGGTACGATGCATTTAGACAAACGTGGTGTGAAAATATAGATTTAACGTTGAGCGGTGACCGCGTTTGGTGGATAGGGCATTCAACAACATTAATCCGTTTAAATAACAAAATAATATTGACCGATCCTATTTTTTCACAGCGAGCATCACCTTCACAATGGATGGGGCCTAAACGTTTAACCCCAGCAGCAATAAGTATTGATAAGCTTTCTCAGCTTGATTTTATTGTTATTTCGCATAATCATTATGATCATCTTGACTTTACTAGCATTAAACAGCTTATTATGCGGTTTGCTAATGTTACACTGCTTGTTCCGCTAGGATTGAAAAATAAATTAATCAAATGGGGTGCACAAAATGTTATAGAATTGGATTGGTGGGATTCAATTAACATAAATGATATTACGTTTACTGCCACGCCGGCTCAGCATTGGAGTAAGCGAGGACTATTTGATACCAATAAAGTATTATGGTGTGGTTGGATGATGCAGTCTAATTGTGATGGCTTAACTAAGACAGTTTATTTTATGGGCGATACCGGATATTCACCCAGTTTAAAAAAAATTAATGAACGTTTTAGCAAAATTGATTTAGCCTTAATTCCAATCGGTGCTTATGCGCCAAGGTGGTTTATGCAATCACAGCATATCGATCCCGCGCAAGCAGTGCAGTTATATGATGAACTTAATTGTCAATCTGCCATAGCTATTCATTGGGGAACATTTGAATTAGCCGATGATCCATTAGATGAACCTCCTGAACTATTAAGCTCACTTAAGCACTCGCGTCAGTTTTATTTATTGAAAATAGGCGGTAGTTTAGCTATTAATCCCGAGAATTATGAATTAAAATAATATTAATCACCAATAACATAAATAAATTAAAAAAGCCATTGGCCTAGAATATTGAGGAAACATATGAAATCTAATCTTATTGCGTTGTCATGCTTAGTCATGAGTTTAACTTTAGTTGGTTGTGGTGGCAAAAATGATGAAGGCAAAAAATACCATTGGTCAAAAGCACATGGCGTTTTAGAAGATTGCCGTGGTGTGATGAATAAATCACAACAGTGTGAAACTAACGGTAATAATCAGCAGTATTTGTTTCAAATAGATAGGTATTAACATGAGTGCTTGGCTCATTTATGCATTATTATCGGCAATTTCGGCTGCTTTTGTCGCTATTTTAGGTAAAATTGGTTTACAACATCTTGATGCCAACACGGCAACGGCTATTCGTGCAATTGTAATGGCTATCTTCTTAGTGGGCGTTGTGGTAGTACAAGGTAAACTAAATTTGATAAGTACTTTTTTGAATGACAAAAAAGCGTTATTTATCATTGCACTTAGTGGTATTGCTGGCGCTCTATCTTGGTTGTTTTATTTTATGGCAATTAAAGAGGGCAAAGTATCTCAAGTTGCCCCCATAGATAAGCTAAGTGTTGTTTTTGCTGTTATCTTTGCCGTCATTTTATTTGGTGAAAAAATTTCCTTTCTTGCCAGTATTGGCGTTTTAATGATTGCCGCTGGTGCAATTTTAGTTGCACTATTTTAGTAGTGCATTAAATAGCTCAACGGTAACACGTTCGCCTTTTTTAACATTGCCTCGTTCTTGTTCAAGCAAAATAAAGCAGTTAGCGCGATTGAACGATTGTGTTATGTGCGATCCTTGTTGACCAGTTGTGGTAACGGCTAGCTCACCTTGATCATCAAGGTAAAGTTTGCCGCGTTGAAAATCCATGCGGCCGATACTTTTTTTCAAATCACAGGCAGTTTTGACGGTAAAAGATGTATTGATCGATGAGCGTTGTTGTCCACTTAAGGTTAAAATTATTGGTTGAACTAATTGATAAAAAGTCACTAATGTTGAAACCGGATTACCCGGTAATCCACAAAATAATGCATCGCCAATTTTACCCAGTGCAAACGGTTTTCCGGGTTTGATGGCAATTTTCCAAAAATCAATTTCGCCCAATTGTTCTAAAGCCATTTTGGTATAATCGGCATCACCAACCGAGACTCCACCACTTGTGATGATTAAATTAGCTTGTTTAGCGGCATTAGATAACGCCTGTTTGATTTGCATGGGATCGTCAGGAATAATACCAAAGTCGATAATTTCGCAGTTTAGTTTTTGTAATAATAATCTTAAGGTGAAACGGTTACTATCATAAATACTAGCGTTATTAGATAAAGGCTCACCAATAGAGGTTAATTCGTTACCAGTAGAAAAAATAGCGACGTTTAATTTTTTAAATACGGTAAGTTGATTAATTCCGAGGGTTGCAAGGGTTGATAGGGTTGGTATGGTTAATTTAGTGCCACACTCAACGATAATGGCATCTTTCTTTATGTCTTCCCCGCATCGACGAATGTTATCACCGCTTTTTACTTCATTTAAAAATCTAATCCCTAAATCCGATTTTTCGGTTTGCTCTTGCATGACAACGGCATCGGCCTCATTAGGTAAGGCCGCACCTGTCATAATTCGTAAACATGTGCCTTTCGGCCAATGAAGATTGTCAACATCATCGCCTGCATAAATAACGCCTGCTACTGGTAGATTTTTGGCGTGTTCAATATCCGATAATCTTACCGCATAACCATCCATGGCTGAATTATCAAAACTTGGCACATTCATCGGCGATATTACTGGTTTTGCCGTTATCCGATCGAGGGAGTCAAGCAAACTCACTTGCTCACAATTGGGTAATTTTATGGACGATACGGCTTGCAGAATTTTTTGTTTGGCTTGTTCAAAAGTGAGTAGCATAAAAATGAGCCTTGTTTAATTTTAAAAATCCATTTTGTTATTCACTAACAAGAAGAGTTAACTAGTAAATAGCTTTTAATAAAAACATGATTTGTTATCAAGTTATGGTTAAATTCGTTTAACAAATCGTCGCCTAATGGCGACGATATAAGCAGGATTAGACATTAAATAAGAAATTCATAATGTCACCGTCTTGTACGACATAATCTTTACCTTCAGAGCGCATTTTACCAGCTTCTTTTGCGCCTTGTTCACCACCATATTTAATGAAATCATCAAAAGCGATAGTTTGTGCGCGAATAAAGCCTTTTTCAAAGTCGGTATGAATTTTACCGGCTGCTTGTGGGGCGGTATCCCCGACCGAAATCGTCCATGCACGAACTTCTTTAACACCCGCTGTAAAATAGGTTTGTAAATTAAGTAAGCTGTAGCCTGCGCGAATGACTCGATTAAGCCCAGGTTCAGTTAAACCAAGGTCTTGCATAAATTCATCACGATCGGCATCGTCAAGTTCGGCTAATTCTGCTTCAATAGCAGCACAGACCGGTACCACTACTGATTTTTCTTGAGCAGCTATAGCTTTCACTTTTTCTAAATATGGGTTATTTTCAAAACCATCTTCATTTACATTGGCAATGTACATGGTTGGTTTTAACGTTAAAAAACTTAGGTATTTAATCGCTTCGAGTTCTTCTTTACTTAAGTCTAAAAGTAATAATTTTTTTCCTTGCTCTAAATGTGGTAAACATTTTTCAAGGATTTCTAACTCAAATTTGGCCTCTTTATCTCCACCTTTAGCTCGTTTTTGTACACGAGTTATCGCACGTTCACAGGCTTCAAGATCGGAAAGTGCTAGTTCAGTATTGATAATTTCGATATCTTCTGCGGGATCAATCTTGCCAGCAACATGGATAATATTGTCGTTTTCAAAACAACGAACCACATGACCAATAGCTTCAGTTTCACGAATATTAGCCAAAAATTGATTACCCAAACCTTCACCTTTTGATGCGCCTTTCACTAAACCGGCAATGTCAACAAACTCCATTGTTGTGGGTAACGTGCGCTGTGGTTTTACAATTTTAGCCAATTCATCTAAACGTGGATCGGGCATAGGTACAACACCAGTATTGGGTTCAATTGTACAAAATGGAAAGTTAGCTGCTTCAATACCTGCTTTAGTTAATGCGTTAAAAAGAGTTGACTTGCCAACATTTGGTAGTCCGACAATACCACATTTAAATCCCATACTTTTAATTACCTTTTATTCTAAAATAGCTTGAAAATAGAGGCTAATTATATACTAAATCGTGCCGATTGTGCCAATGTTCTTCATGTTGAATGCAAAGTTAGCAAAATTATTCGCAGGTTTATTCAATAACCGCGCTTTAGTTGATTGCAACAAGTAAGACATATATCGCTATTTGTTTATGGTTAATTCTCGACAGTTAAACCGAGTTGATAAAGTTGATTTTTTTTAAGCCCATAAATTTCAGCTGTTATGGCAGCCGCTTTTTTTAGCGGTAACTCTTTTTGCAATAATTTTAAGGTATTAATCACGTTTGCATCGATATCCTCATCGCTTTTAGTGTGACCTTCAACAATCAAAACAAATTCACCTTTTTGACGATTAGTATCTTCATTCAACCAATTAATTAACTCTGCAACAGGGTAACTGACTATGGTTTCCCAAGTTTTAGTCAGTTCTTTGGCAAGTACAATCATTCTTTCATGACCAAAAACCGTTTGCATATCGTGTAATGTATCTAACAAACGATGCGTCGATTCGTAAAAAATCATTGTGCGTGATTGATTAACTAGCTTAACCAAACTGTCTTGTCGTGCTTTCGTTTTAGCCGGTAAAAATCCTTCATAACTAAATTTATCAGAAGGAAGACCAGCAACCGAGAGCGCGGCAATTGCTGCGCAAGCGCCAGGAATAGGCACGACGTTGATATTATTTTCACGACAAGCTTTGACTAAATGATAGCCCGGATCATTAATTAACGGCGTACCTGCATCGGATATTAATGCGATGGATATTCCTGATTTAAGTTTTTCAACCAAAATTTGGGCTTTTTGCTGTTCATTATGATCGTGTAAAGAAAACAGTTTAGCTTTTATGGCTAAATGCTGTAAAAGTAAACCGCTATGGCGGGTGTCTTCGGCCGCAATAAGATCAACACTTTTAAGTGTTTCAATTGCTCTGAGCGTAATATCATCTAGATTACCGATAGGGGTTGCAACAATATATAGAGTCATTATGTTAAGTCACATTCAATTTTGGTTGAAAAATACGATAAATATACTATACGAACTAGCATTTTATTGTATATACTCACCACTTTCAAAATAAATCCTATTTGGGATCGAATAATCGATTAATTCAATGTTGGTAAGATATTAATCATCTGTAGAGCAATCAACGATATTGTTGATCAACAAATGGTATTTTTGTGCTAAATTAATAGCAATAAAGCAGAAATTAAATCTAACAATATAAACTGCTTTGGTTATTATATTCGACCAGCATAAAAAATAATCTATATAATAGCTTTTTACAATAAAAGCGATAAAATATGCACATAAAAATATATGAATGAAGGGTGTTGCTTTGAAAAAGATTCTTACATTAAGTTGTTTAAGTTTATTGATTGTGGCCTGTACACAGTCAAATCCTGCTGAAATTGAAGATATTTCTGATTCATCATCGAGTAATGGTGTGACACAGGGTTATAAAAAACCACCAGCTAATATTTCAACCGGTGGCAGAATGTCAACGCCGGTGAGTTCACCAACAACTTATTCGACGCCTTCATCAAGACCTGTTACTACAACGACAACCAGTGTTCATAATAATGTGTTAACGACTAATGAACGAACCGTTTATAACCGTAATTATGACGAAATTCCTAAAGGTGGTTACAAAGGCGATACCTATACAGTTAAACGCGGTGATACACTATTTTATATTGCATGGGTAACGGGAAATGATTTTCGATCTTTAGCGGCTAAAAATAATATTAAAGAGCCTTATGGTGTCAATGTTGGACAAGTACTCGATGTAAGTGGCGGCACAACAGTTGTAACGCAAACACAAAAGACAACATCTAATCATACTTCTTCTCCTTCTATGGTTTACATGGATGATGATAAGACTACCGCAGCAGCACAAGCCAAAACTAAACCGGTAATGACAACAACCACTACTACGACTACTACCACATCTGGTAATAATCAACCCCCTAAAACTACTCAAAAAACTGAAACGGTGACTGAGCCACTCAATAATACGTCTAGCCCTAGCATCAGTGCGAATAGTTCAGCTAATACACCTGTAACATCCTCGCCGGTATCAAATGTGGCGAATATTGCGTGGCAATGGCCGGCAAAAGGTAAGATTATTGAAAAATTCTCAAATGCAAGCAAAGGTATTGATATTGCAGGTTCATTGGGTGACAAAGTTGTAGCTGCTGCTGACGGTCGTGTTGTTTACTCAGGTAATGCTTTACCCGGTTATGGTAATTTAATCATCATTAAACACAATGATGATTATTTAACTGCCTATGCACATAACCAATCAATTTTAGTAAAAGAGCAACAAGCAGTGAGGGCAGGCGAACAAATTGCCACAATGGGCGCAACAGGGACTTCATCGGTAAGACTGCATTTTGAAATCCGTTATAAAGCACAATCTGTTGATCCATTGAAATACTTATCAAAATAATTGAAGTTTTATGTAAGCTTTATTGATACATAAAACGCATAATGCACGGTGTTTTCCGTGCATTATTATGAATACAAATTTAACCGTTTTATTCTACGAAACAAAGGAGTTATACTCATGGCAGTAAAAAAATTAGTGCTTATTCGACACGGAGAAAGTGTTTGGAATCAAGAAAACCGTTTTTGTGGTTGGACAGATGTTGATTTATCTGAAAAAGGTAAAAAAGAAGCAGCTGAAGCTGGACAACTTTTAAAGAAAGAAGGGTTTACTTTTGATTTTGCTTATACTTCTGTTTTAAAACGTGCAATCCATACTTTATGGCATGTTTTAGATGCAGTTGATCAAGCATGGTTACCGGTTGAAAAAAACTGGAAGCTTAATGAACGTCACTATGGTGCATTACAAGGTTTAAATAAAGCAGAAACAGCGGCTAAATATGGTGATGAACAAGTCAAATTGTGGCGTCGTGGTTTTGCAATTACACCTCCAGCACTTGAAAAATCAGATGAACGTTTTCCTGGACATGATTCACGTTACAGCAAATTACCTGAATCAGAATTACCATTAACAGAAAGCCTTGCATTAACGATTAAACGTGTGCTTCCTTATTGGGAATCAACTATTGCGCCACGTGTTGCTAAAGGTGAGCGTGTGATTATTGCAGCACACGGTAACTCTTTACGAGCATTAGTCAAACACCTTGATAACATCAGTGATGATGACATCATTGAACTAAACATCCCAACAGGTGTGCCTTTAGTGTATGAATTTGATGACAACATGAAAGTGATTAAACACTATTATTTAGGTAATGCTGATGAAATTGCTGCAAAACAAGCAGCGGTAGCAAACCAAGGTAAAGCAAAATAATTAATATTTAATTTATGCTTAAAAAGGTAGGTATAGCACTTACCTTTTTTATTATCTTAACAATCTCTTTTTTATCTATTTCACTTTACTTCTTGAGAGTCTTATTTTGTCGAAAATATATTACATTTATGCCGTAATGAATGCGGGAAAATCAACCGAACTATTACAAATAGATCATAATTATTTAAGTAACAATATGCAGACTTTATTGCTTAAGTCGTCCGTTGATACACGTGATTCCGCGGTAGAAATTGTATCGCGATTAGGGTTGCGTAAAAAAGCATTATTGCTTGACGATAATAGTGTTGATGAGATCATTGCACTTATCAAAAAAAATAATTATGCCTGTATATTGATTGATGAAAGCCAGTTTTTATCTAAAAGTACTATATGGAAACTATCGGATGTGTGTGATGAATATGGTGTTCCTATGATGTTTTTTGGCTTAAAAACCGATTATATGGGCCATTTATTTGAAGGTTCAAAAACCTTACTTGAAATTGCCGATAATTTTCGCGAATTAAAAACAGTTTGTTGGTGTGGTAAAAAAGCAACAATGAATTTGCTAGAAGGACAAGATGGTAAAATTGTTAAATTTGGTAATTCAATTCATCTTGGTGATAGTGAGTTCCACTCAGTTTGTCGTAAACATTGGAAAGCAGGTCAAGTTAGACCAAAAAGTTAATTTTAGACAGTGTTACTTTATGGGCATCACTTAATTTGTCTAACGTTATTTGATTTGAAAAAAGTGTGAATGACTTCTCATTTTTACGATATTGTTTTATTGATTCCTTCAATTTTGTGTCATATTAACTGAACCGATTCAGTTTCGTTTTATTCATTATAAGGAATCACTATGAAAATCAAAATTGTTTCATCTGCTCTATTACTTGGTCTGCTTAGCTGTAATGCCAGTGCAAAAGAGTTTGTCTTAATCGATAACGAAAAAGATATTGCAGAAGGTAACTGGTCGATTTCAAGCAAAGATTTGGGTGTAAAAAATGAAAAATTTACTATTCAAAACACGGTGCTTAAAGGCGGTAAACAAGAAGGAACTGAATTACTAACAATAACAAGTGATGTTTTGACTATTAAATTAATTCCTACTCGTGGCTTAGGTATTTTATCGGTAGAAGGGGAGGGGGTTCGTTTAGGCTGGGATTCGCCTGTTAATGAAGTTGTTAACCCCAAATATATCAATTTAGAAAGTCGCGGCGGCATCGGTTGGCTAGATGGCTTTAACGAAATGATGGTTCGTTGTGGTTTTGAATGGACTGGACATGCCGTTCAAGCCGATGGCATGATGTATACGCTTCATGGGCGAGCACAAAATACGCCTGTATCAAAATTAATTGTCACAATCGAAGATAAAGCACCCTATACTATTAACATTAAAGGTTTAATAAAAGAAAACACATTCAAAAAAAGTCATTTAGAAACGTGGGCATCACTTAGCTATGTGCCAGGAAGTAATGACTTTACCATACACGATGTTGTTACCAATAAGAGTGATTATACCCGCGATTATCAAATCATCTATCATAGCAATTTTGGTACGCCAATTCTTGAAGAAGGCGCTAGATTTGTTGCGCCAGTTAAAGAAATTTCACCTTTTAACGATTATGCGAAAGAAGGATTAGCGACGTGGCAAACTTATTTAGGTCCAACTAAAGATTTTGATGAAATGGTCTTTAACGTTTATCCATTTGCGGATGCAAATAATCACACACAAGTGATGGTCACCAATAAAGCAGGCGATAAAGCAGCAGGTATCGCTTTTAATACCAAACAGTTACCAGTACTTTCGTTATGGAAAAATACCGACACCCTTAAGCAAGGTTATGTGACGGGTCTTGAGCCTGGTACCAGTTTTGCCTATCCAGTGACCATAGAGCGAGAACAAAAACGCGTTCGTCAATTGGCACCTGGTCAAAGTACAGAGTTTACTTTAACGTATAGTTTATTATCGGGTAAAGATGCTGTAAGCAAATATGAAGAGCAAATCAACGCAATTCAGGGTGCGCAACAAACCCAAGTTGTTACTCAACCTATGGCCAAAGAATAACTAACCAATTTTGCTACCAACGCGCAGTTGGTAGCTATCTCATCTATCTATTTTTTCATGTTATTCATCTCTAAAATTATTATCTAAATAAAAGTAGTTTAAAGATGTATTGCTGGTTGATACTTGATTCGCTTTTAATTGGTAGGTATAGTCGGTAAAATTATGTTTATATATATGACTCAACACTTAAACGATGATTTTACGTTGCTAATGCTAAAATAGTATTTCACTATTTAAGTGTAATTTTACTAAACAATAAGGATAGAAATGGCAAACCGACGAATAATAATTGGTATTAGTGGCGCAACAGGAATTGCTTATGGTATTAAAGCGTTAGAACTGTTAAAACCGTTAGATATCGAAACGCATCTTGTTATTTCTAAAGCTGCACAAATAACTTGTCGCTACGAAGTCCCCAATATGAGTATAAAACAGATTCAAGCATTAGCAGATAAGGTTTATTCCATTAATAATATTGGTGCTGCGATAGCCAGTGGATCTTATAAAACTCTTGGTATGTTAGTTGCTCCCTGTTCAATGCGCTCTCTATCTGCTATTGCGACTAGTTTATCTGATAATTTACTTACTCGAGCCGCTGATGTGGTGCTTAAAGAGCGTCGCCGTTTAGTTTTAATGGTCAGAGAAACACCACTGCATTTAGGTCACATTAACAATATGCAAGCCGTCACTCAAATGGGCGGCATAATATTTCCACCGGTTCCTGCTTTTTATCAACATATTGATACCATTGATGATATGATAACGCATAGCGTTGCAAGAGCCTTAGACTTGTTTGATATTGATATGCCTTGTTTACCTCGCTGGGGTGAGGATATGCAACTTAACAGTAAAATAATTGAATGACATGACGAGCAACAAATTTTGTAGGCAACCTAATCATAAAATCATTGAATTTATCAAAAAACAACATGTGCTTTCGTTATGTGTGATTTTATCGAATAATCAACCTTGGGCATGTAATACCTTTTATGTATTTGATCAACATTTGATGAATTTATATTTTCTCACTGAGCTAAAAACTCAGCATGCTAATGCAATGCTCAATCAGCCACAGGTAGCAGGTACAATTAGTATCGCGCCCAAAACTGTTGTTCAAATTCAAGGTATACAGTTTGTTGCAATAGCAAAACAGCTAAGTGATCAACAAGCTATGCATGCTTATTCACTGTATTATCAAGCTTTTCCATTCGCTAAATTAATGAAAGCGCCGATTTGGTCACTGGAATTACAGTACATTAAAATGACCAATAATTTACTTGGTTTTGCGCATAAAGATATTTGGACAAGAAACTAATCTTTTTACCGTCAGGTGGTTCAAATTTTTAATTTTAGCCGTTTTTATGTCCATTCAATTCGTTCAAATTGAGTTATTGAATCACTATTCTTATCCAATAGCTCAAATTCACAGCTTTCAAGTAAATTGATTGGCAATCATTAAAAATTAACCTTGTTATAAAAAAAAATTATAAATATATATAAATATATTATTTAACGAGAAAAATACTATTTTGTATTATACTTGCACACCTTAATTTTTTTCATCACTAACATAAATGCGTAAATTAGCCGATCGACTCGACCACTTTTCTGATTCAGTTATCCGCCGGATGACCCGAATTGCAAATGAATATCAAGCTATCAATTTATCACAAGGATTTCCTGATTTTGATCCACCAAAAGAATTGATACAAGCGCTTAAACAGGCTGCTGAGCAAGGTCCTCACCAATATGAAATTACTTGGGGTTCAAAAGAATTTAGACAGTTACTGGCTAAAAAGCAGCAAAAATTGATGAACATTGATATAAACCCCGATGAAAACGTCCTTGTAACCTGTGGAAGTACAGAAGCAATGATGTGTGCGGTTATGACAATTTGTAATCCTAAAGACAAAGTTATCATCTTTTCGCCTTTTTATGAAAATTATGGTGCTGATGCGATTTTATCTGATGCAACGCCAATATATGTACCACTCATTCCACCAACATTTGAGTTTGATAAAAAGCAGCTTAGGCAAGCGTTTGAACAAGGTGCGAAAGCCTTAATTTTATGTAATCCGAGTAACCCATGCGGTAAAGTTTTTACCAAAGCAGAACTTGACTATATCAGTCAATTAGCCATCGAGTTTGATGCTTATGTTATTACTGATGAAGTGTATGAACATATGGTTTATGCCCCGCACAAGCACCTTTATTTAGCCAATTTTCCCGGCATGAAAGAGCGCACTATTAGTTGTAGTTCATTATCAAAAACGTATTCGATTACAGGCTGGCGCCTAGGTTATATTATTGCAGATAAAACTATCATTGATGGCTGTAAAATGATCCATGACTTTTTAACTGTTGGCGCCGCTGCACCATTACAAAAAGCCGCTTGTGCTGGCTTATCATTGGGTGATGATTATTATCAACAATTAACTCAAATCTATACTGAAAAACGTCAACTGTTTTTGCAAGGGTTAGATAAAATAGGTCTATCTTATTATGAACCTCAAGGCGCCTATTATGTCTTGGTTGATATTTCGGCCTTTAACCCATTTAAAACTGATTTTGAATTTTGTGAATGGTTAATTAAAGAAGTAGGCGTAGCGGCTGTACCGGGATCGGCATTTTTCAAACATCCTGAGTATCGATATATTCGTTTTCATTTTGCTAAACAAGAACAAACGCTGATTGCAGCTTTACAAAGATTATCCAAATTTAAGGAAAAATTATTATGTTTAAAAAATTAATTGCATTAAGTTTTGCTATTTTATCAACATTCACTTTGCTGACCGGTTGTGATGATACTAAAAAAGAGAATCATATTGTTGTCGGTGTTGCTGCCGGACCTTATGGTGATATGTTTAAACAAGCGATTGCACCAGGGCTAGAAAAGAAAGGTTATAGTGTTGAAATTCGAGAGTTTAGTGATTATGTACAACCTAATTTGGCGTTAGCGAATAAAGAAATTGATGCTAATTTATTTCAGCATCTCACTTATTTGAATAATTTTAAACAGGCACGCAATTTAGATATTATCGCAATTGGCTTTGTGCCTACCGCTGGTGCGGGTATTTTTTCTAATAAAATTACTGATTTTTCTCAATTAAAAAAAGGTGATCAAGTCACTATTGCCAATGATGTCACTAATGAAGCACGAGCATTAAGAATCTTGCAAGCCGCAGGTCTTATTAAACTTGATCCAACTGTGGATAAAAATAATCTTACTCCTAATAACATTATTGAAAATCCTTATGGTTTAAATATTGTTCCAATTGAAGCACCGCAAACACCTAGATCGTTAGATAGTGCGGTATTGTCGGTTGTCAATGGTAACTATGCTATTGGTGCCGGTTTAGATTTGTCTAAAGCACTTTATACCGAAGTATTAGATAAAGATCTAAAAAATGTTATTGCCATTCGAAGTTCATCTAAAGATACTTTAGGTAAAGACATTATTGATGTACTTAAATCACCTGAATTTGCGCAAGTGATCGAAGATAAAAATGGTATTTTTTATACTTTCCAAAAACCTGACTATCAATTATTTTAATTATGCAACATACACCTTTAATCCAAGTAAAAAATGTATCGGTGCGCTTTGAGGCAAAAGGCCAAATAGTTGAAGCTGTCAAAAATGTTTCGTTTGATGTCAATCAAGGCGAAATTTTTGGCATTATTGGCTCAAGCGGTGCAGGTAAGAGTACATTGGTAAGAACGCTTAATCGACTCGCCATACCGTCGTCAGGGCAAGTTATTATCGATGGTGTTGATATTAGCACTTTGAAAGGCCGCCATTTACAGGCCTTTCGTTTTCAGGTAGGTATGATTTTCCAAAATTTTAACCTTGCTTGTTCAAAAACCGTTTATGAAAATATTGCCTTTGTTCTTAAGGCTGCTGGCAAAAAGGGTGATGCAGTAAAAAACCGAGTGAAAGAGCTTCTGACATTGGTAGGGTTGAGCGATAAAGCTTATGCTTATCCTGCCGAGCTTAGTGGTGGGCAAAAGCAGCGAGTCGGTATTGCAAGGGCCTTAGCGAATGAAGCGAAAATATTGCTATGTGATGAAGCGACCAGTGCTTTAGATCCAACCACAACCAGTGCTATTTTGGATTTACTCAAACAACTCAATGAAAAATTTGGTTTAACTATAGTTCTTATTACCCATGAAATTGATGTGGTAAAAAAGATTTGTCATCGGGTTGCGGTAATGTCGCAAGGTGAAATTGTTGAGATGAATAACACATTTAATTTATTTGCTTGTCCAAAACAACGCTTTACCCAAAACTTTCTTAATATTGATGAAAATACCCATCTTCCCGATCGAATTAGACAAAATGCTAAAGGCAAACTGGTTAGACTACGCTATATTAATGAAAATACTACGCAACCTATTTTATATCAATCAGCGCTTGAAACAGGCGTCGCTTTCAATATTTTGCATGGCTTTATCGAGTATTTTAACGAGCAAGCGCTAGGCAATTTAGTGATAGAGTTAATTGGTGATCCGGATGATATCTTAAATCTTATTGCAAAGTTACACAATCAAGGTGTGATTATTGAGGAAATAAATTAATGATAAAACTCACCCTTGCTGAAATGGCACAAATGTTATGGCAAGCCGCCTACGAGACTTTTATTATGGTCAGTTGGTCACTGCTTGCTGGTATTTTATTTGGCACAATAATCGGGCTGTTGCTGTTTTTGATGTCTAATCCGTTTTTTTTCAAAAACAGAGTAATGAATAGTATTGCTAACTTTATCATTAATGCGACTCGTTCAATTCCT
The DNA here is from genome assembly GCF_026536185.1 of Gilliamella sp. B2838. Classification (NCBI taxonomy): domain Bacteria; kingdom Pseudomonadati; phylum Pseudomonadota; class Gammaproteobacteria; order Orbales; family Orbaceae; genus Gilliamella; species Gilliamella sp. B2838. The sequence continues at coordinate 38,443 of NZ_JAFNOO010000001.1, read as the reverse complement.
TTTTTGATTTTAATGGTGACGGTGTTACCTTTAGGTGCTTTATTTGTTGGCACGACTGTTGGACCAAAAGCGGTTATCTTTCCTTTGTCGTTAGCGGCTATCGCTTTTTATGCAAGGTTAGCTGAAAATGCGTTTAGCCAAATAGATAAAGGTGTGATTGAGGCGGCAGTAGCGAGCGGAGCATCACATATTCGCATAATTATTGGAATACTATTTCCTGAAGCTATGGCACAATTAATTCGCCATGCAACGGTAACGACAATTTCGCTCATTAGCTTTAGCTCAATGGCCGGTGTGGTTGGCGGTGGTGGAATAGGTGATTTAGCCATTCGTTACGGCTATCAACGTTATGTCACAGAAATCCTGATTTTATGTATTATCATTCTGATTTTTATTGTGATGTTAATTCAATTTTTAGGGGATAAATTAGCTAATCACTTTGATCGCAGCTATAAATAATCGGTATTAACATGAATACAATTACAACTATTATTAAAGATCCTAACCGAATCATTTATCAAAACAATATTCCAAAATCTCACTTAAGTGATGGACTGCAATTGAAATATGGACAAGCCGAACTACTGGTTTATCCAGTAACAACAGCGGAAGTTTCACAAATAGTTCAATATGCCTATTCAAAAGGGATCAATATTACAACGCGTGGTGCGGGTACGAATTTGGTGGGTTCAACCATTCCTAATGGTGGCATTATTATTGATTTATCTTTAATGAACACTATTGTTGAACTGGATAAAGAGACATTCACAATTACTGTCCAGCCAGGCATTTTATTACAGGATTTACAACAATGGGTTGAAAAGCAAGACCTGTTTTATCCGCCCGATCCTGGTGCAAAAAATGCCACTATTGGCGGCAATATAAGTACTAATGCTGGTGGCATGCGTGCGGTTAAATATGGCGTGACCCGTGATTATGTGCAAGCAATAGAAGTGGTTATGGCTGATGGCAGCGTTTTAAATTTTGGCAGTAAAAATGTTAAAGATAATACTGGGCTTTCGTTAAAACATCTCTTTATTGGCAGTGAAGGGACACTGGGTATTATTACGCAATGCACTTTAAAGTTAATTGCTAAACCAAAAGCTTTCGAAACCTTAATTATTGGTTTTAAAAGTATTGATTTAGCTATAGCAAATATCACAACTATATTACAAACGTTAACACCCACAGCACTGGAGTTTGTAGAACGTCAGGTTGCGCAGTGGGGTGAAAGATATTCAGGTTTTCAATTTCCATTACCCAATGCACAAGCCTATCTTATTGTTATGTTAGATGGTGCTGATCATCAAACTATATTACAACAGCGTCAGCAACTATTGGCTAATTTGACTGATTGTGAACATTTTATTGCAGAAACAGTAGAACAAGCTAGTCAAATTTGGGCAGTGCGCGGGTCGCTAGTTCGCGCTGTTGAAGCGGTGACAGAGCAAGATCCTATTGATATTGTTGTACCCATTAATAAAATTGCTGATTTTATTCATTACACCAAACAATTAGAAGCGAAAACCGGTGTAAGAATGTTAGCTTTTGGACATGCTGGTGATGGCAATATCCATTTATGTCTATTACGCGATGGTAGAGAGCAAGCGCAATGGCAACGCTTACTAGAACAAGTCCATTGTGCTTTGTATCTAAAATGTCATCAATTAGGCGGGCTTCCTTCTGCTGAACATGGAATTGGTACTGCTAAAGTTAACTATTTTAAGCAGGCCATACCAGAAGATAATCGCCAATTAATGCAAGCAATTAAACAGCAGTTTGATCGTAAAAATATTCTTAATAATCAAGTTTATATTTTGCAAATTTAGATGTTTTTTTATTTGTAATTAACTGAAAAGTCTTTGATGATAATCAAAGGCTTTTTGTTATTACCTAAAGCAAAGGTTTGCTCATAAAAATAGGGTAACTTTACACGCTCAATAAACATCATAACAAAACCCTTTTTTTTACTATAATTTAAACTTGTTTATAATCAATAGGTTAAATTTTAATGTAAAAAAAGGGTTTTTAAGCCTAAAACAAACATTTATCTTTTGCCTAACAAGCGTTATAGTGTATCGGTTTCTAGTTTAACGCCGTGTAGGTGGTTTAGAAATTCTAATAAATTAATTTAAAAATATGTTACCTGTTTAACGCCGTGTAGGTGGTTTAGAAATATGTATTGTTATGTAATATATGCAAAAGGATGTTTAACGCCGTGTAGGCGGTTATAGTTTTTAAAATTCCATTTAAAAAATGCGATTAATGGTTATGCCAGATTTATCTGGGTTAGATGAGTTGCGCCTGTTATCATTTTTAGGTTCTGAATCCTCCCTTTACCCATTGCGGTATATTTTTTATCTGCATGATTAAATAAAGTATTTTTGAGTTTAGTCTTTCGCTTGTTTTATAAATTGATAATTTTAATATGTTATTTGGCCTACATTAAACAATCAACCTCGACAGCACACATTACTCTTTTTATTAGAAGGTATTAACTTGTGATGCTGGGCGTCATGAATGCAAAATCTTGTTAAATCCTTTATCAATAATTAACATTCGGGATCAAGTTTATGAGTACAATTTTTAAGGGATCTATGCTAGAGTTGAATCCCTTATTTTTCGACTCAGTAGGGAGGTAGGTCTTGAATCTTTCACCTAAAGCGTTTCATTATTTGGGCGTAATTGCTACTATCGCTTCACTTGGTATGTATGTTTCTTATATTCCACAAATCATTGATAATCTTCATGGTTACAAATCTAATCCCACTCAACCATTGGCTGCAGCAATAAACTGTTCGTTATGGGTTTGCTATGGTTTATTGCGTGAAAAGAAAGATTGGCCAATTGCTATTGCCAATTCACCGGGTGTCATTTTTGGCTTAATGGCTTTTTTCACCGCTTTATAAATCGCATTATTGATTAAACTACAGTGAAATCAAGCTTAATTCCTGTAGTTTTCTCTCCTTTTTTCTCTTAATTGTGCTGTCGTTGATTATGTTGAATGCATATTTTAATAAAGTTTGAAATTAATACAGCAGCAGGTTAATATTTAACCTTAGTAATAAGATCAAATAAATCAATACAATACGGAGTTATCAACAGGTTTGTTAAATACTTATCAAATAGTACAGTGAATAATTTGCTAGTTATCCCCTTTTAATGGTTTTATCACTGTGCAAAATTTGTTCATTGTCATGTCGTTTATATACTATTATAGTAAAAGCGATTAATTCAATTTTTTATCTGGATTTCAACTTCAAAAAATTTTTGATAAATGTTAGTGGTTTAATTAGAAACGTTGTATTAGCAAAGTCGTACCACAAATCTTGGCAAGATGATCGTTTTGCTGGGTAAAAATCGTGATAAAGGAAGGAAATATTATGACAAAAATTAATCTTTCAGATGAGTTAATAAAAGACTTCATTTATTCAGTTTATCGAAAAGAAGTATTGTTAAATTTAGATGGGGTGGTTTTAACTGAAGATGATCGAAAAACGTTACATGAAAAACGAGATTTTGTTAATAGCTTGAGCGAAACAGAACTAGCTAATATTCGATCATGGATCATCAATAAATTAAAATCATTAGAAGATAAACACAATTAAAATTGCGTGAGTTTACTGCGTTTTAGGCGGGCTAACGTTCCTTTTATTTTAATAAAAATATTTTTTTATCTTTATCAAAAACACTATAGACAGATTAACCAATAGTTTTATAATGCATTCGATAAAATATCATTTATAAAAAAGGAAATAATATGAAAAAGTTAGCCTTTGTTTTATTCGTTAGTCTACCAATGATAGCTAGTGCATCCAACTGTGATGAGATCAGCGCTAATATCGCAGAAAAAATTAAAAATAATGGTGTTGAAGCCTCTCAATTTCAATTGAAACTCGTTTCATCAAATGAATCTCAACAACAAATTGAAGGGCAAATTGTGGGGTCTTGTGATCGTGGACAACAAAATATTGTCTATGTACGTTATGATTCTGCTAGCAAAGCTGCAAAAAGCACAGATAAAAAAACAGTTGATACAAAGTCTCAACCTGAGCAACCAAAAGCAGAAACAGTAGCTCCAACTACGACAGCGCCAGTTGATTCTAGTGAACAACAAAAAACGGAAAACCAAACAAGTCCTAACCAAACATCAGAATCAACCACTAACTAGTAATGTTGATAATAAAGCGTCGATTAGAATTAAACATTCAATATCCAAAGCGAGTTTTTGTTAATTAAGTTGTTTAATTTATTTTTCGACGCTGCTCATTAATCCAATATGCTTTGGGCTCAAATTATACCCATTGAATCTGATTTGCTTAATGTCGACAAAAGGCGTAAAACACGTGTTTATTAGGTAAAATCAGTTTTATGCCTTTATAAATTGATTATTTAAGTGATAGTATTTTATGTTTTCATTTTATTCCCTTATTGATTCATGCCAGACAGATTGGAATAGTTATATCCAGCATGAGTTTATCGAACAACTTGGTAAAGGAACCTTAGATAAGTCTTGTTTTCAACACTATTTAAAGCAAGATTATCTATTTTTGGTTAACTTTTCGCGGGTTTGGGGACTTGCCGTTTATAAAAGCCGTAATCTTTTAGAAATCAAGCAGGCATTACATAGCCTTAAAGCTATTGTTGAAGTAGAACTGGATTTACATATTGGTTATTGTAAACAATGGCATATCACTGAATCAGAATTAACCCGTTTAGTTGGAGCCAAAGCTAACATAGCTTACACCGATTATGTTTTAGATGTAGGCTTAAAAGGTGATATTCTTGACTTACATATTGTTTTAGCGCCATGCTTGATTGGTTATGGCATGATTGCAAATTGGATAACAGCCCAGTCTTGGTATAATGCAGAAAATAATCCTTATACAAGTTGGATCGACATGTATTGTGGTGATGAATTTCAAAAAGCAGTGCAAAATGAAATCAATTGGATTAATGATAATTTATCTAACATCAAGTCAGAACGTTTTGAACAGTTAAAAACCATTTTTAAAACGGCAACCCAGCTTGAAGCTGGTTTTTGGCAGATGGGATTAGAAAAAAGCTGTTAATAATTATCATACTTCACCAATGATGGCAAAGTATGATGTAATAAGGTTATAGCAAATTCGAGTAACTTTGTTTGGTTTTTTCATCCCAAACACTTGCTTGTACTTGCCCAATATGTTTTAGTTGTAACAACAACATGACTAATCGAGATTGTCCAATACCACCACCAATAGTTTGTAATAACTCACCATTGACTAATGCTTGATGCCAAGCTAATTGTAATCGAGATTCATCATGAGTGATCTTAAGTTGACGTTTCAATGCTTCAGGATCAACACGAATGCCCATTGATGAAATTTCAAATGCACTATTTAATGCTGGATTCCAAACTAAAATATCACCATTCAAGCCTTTAGAACCCATTTCATTATCACTACTCCAATCATCATAATCGGGTGCACGGGCATCGTGTTTTTCATTATTAGATAAATAGCCGCCTATACCAATTAAAAATACAGCCCCCAGTTCTTTAGTAATTGCATTTTCACGCTCTTTTGGCGATAAGTTAGGGTAACGTTTTAACAGTTGTTCACTATCCATAAATGTAATGGATTCCGGCAAAAAGCGTGAAAGGTGATATTTTTCTGATACGGCTTTTTCTGTTGCTTTAATCGCTGAATAGATCTTTTCAACAGTTTGCTTTAGGTAAGTAAGAGTACGATCTTTTGGACTTATTACTTTTTCCCAATCCCATTGATCGACAAATACGGAATGAATTGGTGAAAGCTGATCTTCATCCGGTCGTAACGCTTTCATATTAGTATATAAACCTTCACCCTCAGCAAAATGGTGATCAGTTAATACTTTACGCTTCCATTTAGCTAAAGAGTGAACGACTTCAAATTGTGCATTAGCAATCGTTTTAACTTTAACCTGAACTGCTTTTTCGGTACCAGATAAATTATCTTGAATTCCATCACCAACTTGACTTAATAATGGTGCTTGCACTTCAATCAGGGATAAATTTTCGGCTAACTTATCAGCAAAAAAATGTTTCACAAAGCTTATTCGTTGTTGTTGTTCTTTGAATGATATCGTCATGTTTACTCTCTAATTATTGTCAATTTGTGTATGTAAATTAAACTAGAAAATAGAAATATGCAAGTTTCAATACGGTAAAAATAGATACAAATAGCGATGAGTTTGTCTCTCAACTTTATTGATTATTATAATTGTTATCTATTTTGTGTTAATTGCTGATTAAAAAGAACATTAAGACAAAAATTGAACAATTTAGTGGGTTGCATTTTTAAGTCAGCAACCAAATCGATGAAACTAGGATGTTGATCAGTTTAAGGTAACTATCTGTAAAAACGGATATTTTATTTCAAATTAATTATTATTTAATGATATTATCAGGATAATAAACGTTGAAATCATCCCTCCAAGGGGATTGATACCTGTTATTTTTTATATAATCAACTGATGACAATTGCACAATTGTTTCTTGGATAATGCTAAATACCAATGCTCGGCGTGTATAACTTATTTTATATACCATCAGTCATTTTTTATATCGTAGATTACAAGCTAATTAAACCTGTCAGCATTGCTAAATAGCAATTCTCATGACTGAATCAAGCTGGATCTTTTGCCTAAAAACTTCGACAAAGCTGTTTATAAACTCACAATTGAATGCTAACGCGTATACGACTAACCCCTTTTACCGACCCTTTTTTTTTACCAAATATAAAAAATAATAAAATCAATACATTACAAATCACATAAAAAAAAGGGTTTTTTAGTAGCAAAACATCATTTACCTTTCTGCCAACAACAGTTATAGTGGTTTAGCTTCTAGTTCACTGCCGTATAGGTAGTTTAGAAAACTAAAAACAGCCTCACGAAGATTAATAACGTGTTCACTGCCGTATAGGTAGTTTAGAAATCTATGCTTCGAGGTATAATTTTTCTCATCTCGTTCACTGCCGTATAGGTAGTTTAGAAAAACAGCTGCAAAGCATGATGCAAAGTACAAAAGTTCACTGCCGTATAGGTAGTTTAGAAAAAAATAAAATGAAAAATAGCCATCACTGATATGTTCACTGCCGTATAGTCAGAATTCATGTTTGGTCTTGAAATTGTGATATTTTGCCAATCTATATTTTATTCGTGATATATTGCTATTGATTAGTAAATTAATACCAGTAGGTTTTCTGTTAATCATTACTGCTGATAGTTGGCTTTAATTTGTTTATAAGCGATAGAACTAAGCTTTTAATATTTGTTTTGGTTGACACCTGTAAAGCCGGTATCAACCATGAATAAGCAATGATGTTCGTATGCGAACAGGATTTTACTTACCTATGTCAAAAAATCGTGTTTACTCGGCAAATTTATTTTTATGATCATACCGGTTGTAGTGGATGTCATCACTAATTAAATAGTTATAAATATCATCGACAATTTCGATACCATTTTTTAGGTAGTCTGCTTCACGTTTTTTACCTCGTTCACCAGGAAAGAATACTTGGCTATTGCCTTTAGCGGGTTTGACATTTTTTAATTGATCGAGCATCGAAGACATAGTTTGTTTGAATATTTCAAGGCCGATAAAATATTCTGGGTTAATGACAATATGTAAATGCCCAAGATCGCGTCCTTTGGATAAGTCCGCATACATTGACGAGACATTTTTACCAAAAGGTAAGCCTAGTAATATCCCCGATAAGATATCAACCATCATCATCAAACCATAACCTTTTGCATCAGCAATTGGTAATAATGCATTGACTTTATGAGGATCGGTGGTTGGTTCACCGTGCTCATCAACGGCCCAAGTTGGCGGAATAGGAGCGCCTTTGGATCGTGCATAAAGTACTTTACCCCAAGCTTGCACCGTAGTTGCCATATCAAATGATACAACTCGCTCATCGGCCGTTGGGGCTGCAAATGCAATTGGATTGGTACCAAAAAATTCTTCGGCTCCACCATAGGGTACAGCCATTGGATCTGATTGACACATTGAAATGGCAACTAAATTTTGTGCAGCTGCCATTTCGGTAAAGTAACACAGTGATCCACTGTGTGACATACGGCGTATACCGACGACCGCGACACCATTCTTCTTCGCCATTTCAATGGCTTTATCCATGCCAACTTTGGCTGCAACCAAACCACAGCCATTATCAAAATCGAGAATGGCGCTCGCTGGACCTGTTTCTTTATAAGTGATGTTAGGATTAACGGTCATGCCACCTTTCGCAATACGCTCTGCATAGTATTCAACCCTTACGGCACCATGCGAATGAATGCCTCGGGCATCAGCAAAAGCTAATGCATCGGCAGCGATGTTTGCATGTTCCTGACTTAAACCGGCTTTATGCATTTTATTCGCGATTAGATCATGTAATGTTTTTCTGTCAACTCGCATAGTAAACTCCCTTAAATATATGTTTTACCTGTTTGGTTATCTTATTTTGTAATGATTGTACCTTTAGTACCCGCTAATAAAGACTCTATATCCGTTAGATTACCGATGTATGCCTTGTTACTGGTTTTTTCAACAAATTCAATGACAGATTTGACTTTAGGACCAATAGCACCATCATCAACTGCAAGCGGTTTTAATCGTTCTGTATTAACATGATGTAATGGCGTTTGTTGTGGGGTTCCCCAATTTTCATATACCGCATCAGCATCAGTTAAAATCATTAAGTGATCGGCTTTTAATTGTATGGCAAGTTGCGCTGCACTGTGATCTTTGTCGATAACCGCTTCTATACCTTGATAACCAAGTTGATTTTTAATGACAGGTATACCGCCACCGCCATTACAAATGACAATAGTGTCTTGGTTAAGTAATTGTTTGATAGCATCGATTTCGAGGATTTTTTGCGGTTTGGGGGACGGCACTACTCGACGTAAATACTGTCCATCTTGTTTAAATTGCCATCCATATTGTGTTTGTAACTGTTGCTGTTGCGCTGGTTGATATACTGGCCCTATATACTTGGTTGGATCTTTAAAAGCAGGGTCGTTGGGATCAACTTCAACTTGGGTCAGCACGGTGACAACATGTTTAACATGTTCGTGTTGCTGTAAACTGCGACCTATCATATACCCGAGCATACCTTGCGTTTGGGAAACCAGAATATCGAGTGGGTAGGCAGCAACCTGTGTATAAGCCGCATTTTGTAGTGCTAATAAACCTACTTGTGGGCCGTTGCCATGCACAATCACTAAATGATATTTTCCCGCTAGTTTTGCGATAAGCTGGGTTGTAGCATCAATGTTTCGATATTGATTCTCTATTGATAGTGGTTCATTTCGTTTAGAAATTGCATTGCCGCCTAATGCAATAACAATCAGTTCCATATGATATCCTTGATCATTTATTAAAATTGCTTATTGTTTTAAAGTATTAACACATTTACTCGCCATTCACTGTGTTTTCTTGTTAATATTTAGCTAATTAAATGCGGTAATACCACTTTTTTTGTCACTGTCCGAATAAGAAAGTGACCTGGTTTTTAATGATGCATTTACCTACTTAGTCATTCATAGATTCGCTTTATTCGTCTATCGATATTGTTTTGGTAACTGTAGTTGCTTAACTCAGCTCACCGATTTGGCTTCAGAAACAAAATAGTACGCTGCTTTAAATTTCGACATCACGATGGCAATCTTTTGAATAAATATAACTTAATGGCTCTTTACCCACGGCATAACAAGCTTGCAATGCATAAGCGCCCATAAAAATATAGTCATCTTTTTTGACCGGTATCCACTCATTGTCAAGCAAGTACATACCTTCACCACTGAGTAAATACGCGCCATGTTCCTGAACATGAGTTTCAATATAGCCATGACTTGCGCCTGGTTGGAAAGTTAAAATATGAAAATTCATATCAAAGCCAAGTTCTTTTGGTAATAAGTCTTGCACAAATACATTATCCATATTCTCATAATGAATATTTTCCAGATTGATAACATGGTTCGAAACAACCCGAGCTTGGTATCCATCAAGCGGGGTATAACGTCTTTTGTACAAGAATAGGCGAGATGAGCTGGTCATATTTTGTAAATAAAGTTTTACTCCGCAAGGACAGTAAAGATAGCCGCCTGTTTGTAAATGAAACGGTTGTTGATCAGCTTTAGCGGTTATTTCGCCTTGAATAACATAGACAAAAACTTCAAGATCTTTACCACCAAATCCTTGTAGGTTTTTGCCATCTTTATGCATGGTGACTAAATAATCAACAAATGACGCGCCCAATTTAGGGGTTGATAAAATGGTGATGTCACAATTATCAAAACCAGGAATGATATTTTTTACCAATCCATCAGGCGGAATGAGCGCGTAATTTTGTCGTTTAATAATTGCTCTTGATGCTAATAAGTCTTTTGGGTAACCTGTGTTGTTGTTGATATATCCCATAATTATCTCCTTGGAACATATTGATTTTTTACTTCGGCTGACTATTTTTTAGGTAATACAATAGCGCGCCATTAAAAACAGCTTAGTTTAGAAAAATGTGTGTTGCCGATCATAAATATAATGATCGGCACAGATTATTAATTGTTATTTGCGCTTTTATGCATGTTAAGAAGGAAGAACAGCACGGTTGCAACAATTAAAATAGCAATTGCCACATAGAATCCGGTAATTTTGGTGCCGGTAAAATCTGCTAAATAACCAGTTAATGGTGGCGCGATAACAGACGAGCTCATACCAAAAAAGTTAAATACGCCAAACGAAGTGCCATAATTGGTTTTAGGGGCAGTTTCGGCAACATGTGAAATCAGAATTGGTTCTACAGTTAATTTACCAAATAAACCGTAAAAAACTAATCCAGCGAGTAAGAAAGTAATCGTTGCTGATTGCACTGTAGTTAGTAATGTTGCTGCGGCGATTAGTTCAAGTGCAATGATAAATAATAGGCGTTTATTTCTGTACTTATCAGAAATTTTACTGATGATTAATGCCCCAGGAATAGCTGCAAATGCAACTAAAGAAGACGCAGAGCCAATGCTACCACCAGTAAAACCACGTTCTGTTTCAAGAAAGTTAGGTAACCAACTGACAATCATATAATAACCATAGCATGTGGCAAAATACATGATATATGATGCAACCATCTGACTACTAAAAAAGCTATGTGTTTGTGATTCTACTTGATCAGCAGAGCGTGTGTTAGCGGTATTTTCATGTTGTTTTGCTTGTTTAATTTTCGGTTGTTCTTTAATAATAATTGCAAAACCTGCAACTAAACAAAGTAGCAATGCAGCAATTATGTATAACATGTATTGCCATGGCATGCCTAATGATTTGACTAAAAAGCTTGTTGCTAACAAACTAATCCCCATACCTAAAGCCGAGCCGGTATTGATAATTGCTGATGCAAAGCCACGGTGCTCTGACGGAATATTTTCAGCTGAAAGTGACCATGCCGAACCATAATAAGAACCACAGCCTAAACCAGCAAGCAAACTACCAATATAGATCATTGTGATTGAATGAGCATTACCGATCATTAACGCAGCAATAGTGAAGAGTAAAAAGCCGGGGATAACTACCGCTTTTTTACCAAACTTATCAACTAACATACCTGCGGGTATTTGCATTGCGGTGTAGGCAAAGAAGTAACAGCTGGCAATGAGTCCAAGAGCAGTATTGGATTGTGGTCCTATAGTTTGTTGAACTTCTGGAAAAATCGCGGTTAATACTGGGCGATAAATCCACATAACTGTCCAACCTAGGCATAATAATACAACGATTTTATGCCAGTATTTAATTCCACCCGTTTTTTCTATTATGGTCATGTTAATTCCTTATTATTCTTGATAAGCTAATTTATATAGGGCGTGCGTGAGTGCTTTAATGCCTTCTACTAAATCTTTTGTGTCTGTATCTTCAGCAGGATTGTGACTAATACCTTTAATGCTTGGCACAAATAACATTGCTGTAGGCACACGTGGCGCAAATATTTGTGAATCATGACCCGCACCACTGTGCATTACCCGATAACTGAGTTTTTCTTCTTTACATATCGCTTCTAACATTTTGATTAGCTTGTTATCCATTGGGATCGGATCTTCATCCATCCAGCGATTTATGTCGATTTCAAGACCAAGTTCGTTGGCGATACGCAGCATATCAGCTTCGATTTCTTCGGTGAATTGAACTAATTGGGCTTTATTCGTATGACGACAATCCATAGTGAATAATACTTCACCGGGTACAACATTGACGACATTTGGTTTGGGTTCTACGTGACCAAAAGTAAGCACAAGTGGATCACCAACTTTGATTGCTTTGTTGATTGATTCATTACAGATTCGACTAAATGCATACACCGCATCTTTACGATATCCCATAGGCGTTGTACCGGCGTGATTGGCTTCACCAATTAATCGAATGTTATAACGTCGTTGACCTACAATACTGGTTACAACACCAATACTTTTTTGTTCTTTTTCTAGAACGCCACCTTGTTCAATATGAATTTCTAAAAACGCTTTAATATTGTCGCGTGCAGGTTGAGTATTGAATTTAAATCCACATGTTTGCATGGCATCAACAAATTTTATGCCTTCGCTGTCTTGTATTGTTTCGACATCGTGATGATTAGCAATAGCAAATACATTTTTACTGCCCCAAAAAACGTAAGGAAAACGGCTACCTTCTTCTTCTGCCATCGAGATTAACTCTAATGTGCGTAGTGGTTGACCATAATTTTCTTTCAGGTATTGCATTGCAAGTAAAGCCGCTATAATGCCTAACTGTCCATCAAGTTTTCCACCGTTTACAACAGTATCAACATGCGAACCTGACATGATAACTTCATTTTTGTATTTACTGCCTTCAAATCGTCCATATAAATTTCCAATGTCGTCAAAATAGCTATGCATGCCAATTTCGGTCATTCTTTGTTTCAGGGCATTTTGGGCAGCGAGCCATTCGGCGCTATAGAGTAGGCGCGTTGTACCACCTTGTTTTAATCCGCCAAAGCTAGATATCCAGTCTACTGCGTTAGCAACATCATCATATAAGATATTCATGTGTATTTACCTGTTGTTCAACTTGTTACTGTCATTAAGTGTCTTTATATATAATGAAACACATTAAAAGTGAATTTGTCATCTACCATACTATTAATAGCAAATAATAATGTGATCAAACTAGCTTTTTTATTTTTTTAAAATTTAATTAAATTAATGAATTGGTATTATAAAAAATTTTTTAATAATCATTTATGTTGCTGATTTTAATATGTTTTATTTTTTATGATTATTCGTCAATTTGTGACATCCAACCTATTTATTCACTATTTTTTACGTAATATATAAATACAATCTGTAAATTAGATGTGATAGTGTCATACTATTTATTGTTATCAATCAGAATTATCAAAAACGGGTAACAGGATGCCACCTGTAAAATCAATCATTCCCGTCTATGAAAGTATCTCAATAAGTAATAAGTGAGTATTGTCTATATCTAAACAGAACTTAATTTTTTCATAACTGAAAGGCCAAATCTCATGATTCAATCTTTTATAAAAAAAGGCAGCTTTCAAGATTCAGTTAGTTTAATGCTAATTTCAAAAAAACTCAGTAATCTTGACGAAGTTGATGAAGTTTCCGTCATGATGGGTACCCCAGCCAATAAATCGCTGCTTACTGCAACCGGTTTTTGGGATGATATGTTTAATGAAGCAACACCCAATGATATTTGTGTGGCCATTAAAACCCATGATAATTCTTGTAATGTGGTGGCGTTGATTAGTGAACAATTGGAAGATGCGTTAAAAAATATTGCGCAGCAACAGCAAGGTGGGCGTAAATTACTCAAAGCAAGACGTTTTGCTAGCGCTAATCAAAAATTGCCTGATGCTAATTTGGTGCTTATCTCTATAGCCGGTGAGTATGCTGCTGGGTTGGCTGAACAAGCTTTGGATGATAATAAAAATGTGATGATATTTTCGGATAATGTCTCACTTGATGATGAAATTCGCTTGAAAACCAAAGCGTCAGAAAAAGATTTGATTGTAATGGGACCCGACTGCGGTACTGCCATTATTGCTGGTGCACCTTTAGCTTTTGCCAATGTCATTCCAAAGGGAAATATTGGTGTAATTGGTGCATCTGGAACAGGTATTCAAGAAGTTATTTCACAAATTGCCTTATTAAATCAAGGGATTACTCAAGCTATTGGTTTGGGTGGGCGGGATTTATCTCAAGAAGTCGGTGGCATTAGTGCGTTAACTGCGTTAGATATGCTAGCTGCGGATCAGGCAACACAGGTGATCACGTTTATTTCTAAGCCACCAGCAGAAAGTGTGCGTAAAAAAGTGATTTCTGCCATGAAGTTGATTAACAAGCCAATTGTTGCAATATTTTTAGGTTCTAACATAGATAAACCACAAGATGAAAACATTTATTTTGCCAGAACGTTGGATGAAGCGGCGCGATTATCATGTTTATTAGCTAAAGTAGAAGCAAGTGCAACTCAATTAAGTCATGCGGAACATCGTTCTATTTTAGGTTTATATACTGGCGGCACATTAGCTTCAGAAGCGGCGATGTTACTTGCTCACGAGCTTGGCTTAGCGGTTAGCAAAAATCATGATAAAGGCATCATGTTAGCGCAAAATGGTCATAAGATAATTGATCTTGGTGATGATTTTTATACTGTAGGTCGCCCACATCCAATGATTGATCCTTCAATTCGTGAACAAGAAATTTGTCAGTTAGGTGATAACACAAGTGTTGGTGTTCTATTATTGGATTTGGTTATTGGCTATGGCGCTAATACTAACCCTGCCGAATCCATTATTACTGGTTATCAAAAAGCGTGTGCTAAACGTGCTGCTGATAATCCTTTAATTGCCATTGTTACTGTAACCGGTTCTGAGCAAGATCCACAATGCCGTAGCAAGCAGATTGATGCCTTAAAAGCTGCCAATATTGTGGTAATGGACAATTTACCGGAAGCAATTTTATTGGCAAAAAAACTCATTTCACCATTAAAGCAAATACGTTCGTTAAAACAGTACCCATTACTTGATCATATTAGTGTGATTAATGCAGGTCTTAGAGGCTTTGCTGACGATCTTCAAGCATCGAATGTGCCTGTTGTGCATTATCAATGGGCACCAGTAGCGGGTGGTAATCAAAAATTAGCGGCTATTTTGAAGAAATTAAATTAAGAGGTTTTGACAATATGAATACATCAATAAATGAAGCAAATCAAGCTATTATTGAACGAATTAAAGCGGCTAGGCCTCATTGGATTGGCGTAGTTGCAGCAAAAGAAGCGGTACCAACGTTAGCACAAGGACAAAAATTATTGCATGCTGGCCCACCTATTGTTTGGACTGATATGACAGGACCAATGCAAGGTGCTTGTATTGGTGCCTGTTTATTTGAAGGTTGGGCGAAAGACGAAAATGAAGCTTTACAGTTATTACAGTCAGGTAAAGTAGAATTTATTCCTTGTCATTCAGTCAATGCCGTTGGTCCAATGGGCGGAATTACCTCTGCTAATATGCCAATGGTTGTTGTTGAGAATGTTACTCATGGTAACCGAGCATACTGTAATTTGAACGAAGGCATTGGTAAAGTCATGCGCTTTGGTGCTTATGGTGAAGAAGTCTTAAATCGTCATCGTTGGATGAAAGAATCATTAGGTCCAGCATTAAATGATGCACTTAAACTATTTGATAAAGGCATTGATTTAACTGCATTGATGGCGCAAGCCATTACTATGGGAGATGAATTTCACCAACGTAATATTGCCGCTTCTGCATTATTATTACGTACATTGTCACCAAAATTAGCTGTACTTAAACGTAGTCAAGAAGAGATGGCAAAAATCTTTGATTTTTTAAGTGTCACAGATCAATTTTTCTTGAATTTAGCAATGGCATTTTGTAAATCCGTAATGGATAGTGCCGCCCAGATTCAAGCTGGTACTATTGTTACAGCGATGACACGTAATGGTAAAGATTTTGGTATTAAAGTTAGTGGTCTTGGTGATCAGTGGTTTACCGCTCCAGTAAATACACCTCAAGGACTATTTTTTACCGGTTATTCACAGCAAGATGCTAATCCCGATATTGGTGACAGTGCTATAACTGAAACTTTTGGTATTGGAGGCGCCGCAATGGTTGCTGCGCCAGGTGTTACGCGATTTGTTGGCGCTGGTGGTGCTGATGTTGCGTATGAGGTATCAGAAGAGATGAGCGAAATATTTTTAGAACATAACATGCTATTTCAAATACCATCTTGGAATTTTCAGGGCTGCTGTATGGCATTAGATATACGCCGAATTGTTGAAACAGGAATCACACCATTAATCAATACCGGTATTGCTCATAAAAAGGCAGGTGTTGGTCAAATTGGCGCAGGAACAGTGCGTGCACCGTTAGCTTGTTTTGAAAAAGCACTAGAAGCACTGGCTAAAAAGCTCGAAGTATAATTTATGAACATTATGCATGCTAATGGCAATCGATTAAATCAACATATTGATAATTGCTTATTAAACTCGAGTTTTACGCTAAATAATCGGTATAGCTGCATGTTATCGAATCAAAATTACTTACATAAAATTAAGCCTTTGCTTGTTAGTGCGCATGCGCCAACAATCGAAGGTGCTTTATCGTTATTTAGTTTACATCAGCACACGATTAATTTAATTAATACGCATCAGCAGTTAATTACGCTTCATCGATATGCAAGTGGCATATCACCAATGGGGTGGGTGCTTAAATCTGAAGATTTTGATTATATTAAATCGGTTTTATTAAACAATGAATTCAAAATAGATCAACTCATGAATGGTGATTTGATTTGCGGTGATATTTTAATCATGAATCATACTCATAAATGTCATTTGCAAATCAAACGTGATGAAAAGCTGAGTTTCAATAAACAGTCTATTGTACAGCTATTACAACACGTCGATTATCCGACTGGATTGTTTGGCAATTTGAAAGATAATATTATTGATAAATCGCCACCGCAACTTGATTTATTGTGTGGTAAAATTAAACAATTGATGGATGGACAAGTTGTTGACATTACACCATTTATCGGTTTAGGTCCAGGTTTAACACCTAGTATGGATGATATTTTAGTGGGGATTCTCGCGGTCATTTCAAGCGATGTTCGTTTTGTCGGTAAATTAAGTCAACTAAAGCATGGCTTGTCAGCGTTATCTTTAAATTCTTTGACAACGTTAATTAGTGCATCTTTTCTAAATTATGCATTAGAAGGTAAGTTTTCGTTATTAGTACTACAGATGGTTAAGGCGCTTAACCAAAATAGGTTAGATCATTCATCAATAAATAAATTATTAAATTATGGTCATACCTCTGGCGCTGATCTTTTACTTGGTATGTGGTTAGGCATTGATCGTTTTATTTTAGAGGATTGAATCATGTTAGATACTGAAACAATGCGAACATTTACCAAAGTCGTTGAATGTAATAGTTTTTCAAAGGCGGCTAAATTACTTTATAAAACGCCAGCAGCAATTAGTTATCGCATTAAATCATTAGAAACTGACTTAAATACCCAATTATTTGAACGGACCACGCGATCGGTTTCGCTTACCTTGGCAGGTCAACATCTTTATGAACATTGTAGTCAATGGTTGCTTTGGTTATCGACCATGCCCGATGAGCTCCAGCAAATCCGTGATGGTGTTGAGCGTAAAGTCAATGTAACAATTAATAATTTATTATATGATGTTGAAGCCGTAACAGAATTGTTGGCCCATTTAAAAGAGAAATTCCCTTTTACCAATTTTAACTTTACTCGCCAAGTTTATATGGGGGTTTGGGATTCATTATTGCATGGCGAATGCCATCTTGCGATTGGTGCTACCGGTACTGAATCGCTAGATAATATGATCAATATTTTTCCATTAGGCGAAGTAAGTTGGATTTTTGTTGCCGCTAAAAATCATCCGGTAACACAAATTGAGGGGCCATTATCTAATGAATCATTACGAAAATTCCCAGCCATTAACGTTGAAGATACTTCAGTACATATGAATAAACGCGTAGCTTGGTTATTACCGAGTCAATCAGAAATTATTGTACCGAATATTTCGACCAAATTAGC
Source organism: Gilliamella sp. B2838 (assembly GCF_026536185.1). Taxonomy (NCBI): domain Bacteria; kingdom Pseudomonadati; phylum Pseudomonadota; class Gammaproteobacteria; order Orbales; family Orbaceae; genus Gilliamella; species Gilliamella sp. B2838. The sequence goes on along the minus strand of NZ_JAFNOO010000001.1, from coordinate 20,299 downwards.
TTGTCATTTAAAAGGTCTTGGCATTGGATTTTTACCAAAATCGATTTGCCAACCCTATTTAGATTCAGGCGATTTAATTGCTTGCCAAGTGGTTAACGAACGAAAACCCTCTCCATTATCACTAGCTTGGAAAAAAGCACATATGGGAAAGGTTATGAGTGAAATTGTTAATTTATTCAAATTTCATCATCCTTTAGCAAATAATTTTTTAAAAAATATTGATAAAAAACGATAAATCACTATGCCGTGTGATTATTGAAATAATTAAATATAAACAAAGGAAAAAATAAATGTTAGACCTAAACAAATATGATCAAATTAATCCGCCTACGCGGTTACTTATGGGTCCTGGTCCAATTAACGCAGATCCACGCGTGACAAGAGCAATGGCTGCTCCATTAATTGGTCAATTTGATCCTGTTATGACTGATTATATGAATCAAACCATGGAACTTTATCGAGAAATTTTCAAAACTAAAAATGAGCAAACATTTGTTATTGATGGTACCGCTCGTGCAGGTATTGAAGCGGTGCTTGTTTCTACCATTCGTCCTGGTGATAAAGTTTTAGTGCCTGTTTTTGGTCGTTTCGGTTTATTACTTTGTGAAATAGCTCACCGTTGCCGAGCAGAGGTGCATACCATTGAAGTCCCATGGGGTGAAGTTTTTGATCCAAATGTGATTGAAGATGCCATTAAAAAAATCAAACCTCGCTTATTACTTTGCGTACAAGGTGATACCTCAACGACATTGTTGCAACCATTAGATAAGATTGGTGAAATTTGTCGTCGGCATGGCGTATTATCTTATGTTGATGCCACTGCATCTATTGTTGGTAATGAACTTGAAGTCGATAAATGGCAGTTAGATGGTGTATCGGTCAGCTTACAAAAATGTCTTAGTGGCCCTCCTGGTGTTGCTCCATTAACGTTAAGCCCACAAATGGTTGATATCATTCAAGCACGAAAATGTGTGGAATTGGGTATTCGAGCAGATGGCGACAGCAGTGGTAGTGACGAAATTATTTATTCTAACTATTTCGATATTGACATGATCATCCGTTATTGGGGGGCTGAACGTATCAATCATCATACCGAAGCAACATCGATGCTTTATGCTGCGAGAGAATGTGCGCGCATTGTTTTACAAGAAGGATTAGACAATGTTATTGAGCGTCACCGTGTTAATGGTGCGGCAATGGTTGCAGGATTACAAGCTATGGGACTTGAGCTATTTGGTGATATTTCTCATAAAATGAATAATGTGGTTGGGGTTAAAAAACCAGAACATATTAATGATCTAGAAGTCCGAAACCTCATGTTAAATGATTTTGGCATTGAAATTGGCGCATCTTTTGGTCCACTTAAAGGTAATGTATGGCGTATTGGTACTATGGGATATAACGCTAGAAAGCAATGTGTAATGCAAACGTTAACTGCATTTGAAGCTGTCTTAAACCGTGTAGGCTTTAAAACAACCCAAGGTGCTGGATTACAGGCTGCTTGGGATATCTATCAGAATCATTAATCAATCAATAGTATAATAATAAGCTCACATTTGTGAGCTTTTTTATGTTTAGCTCTACTTTATTTAATACTAAAAAATGAGTTTAACAGTAGTCAAAATAAATCATTAAAACAAAATGTTATCACATCATGTTTTTAAATTATTATTAATTAAGTTAATGTAGTTGTAATGCATTACCAAAGCGTTGGTTGTGCTAGAAAATTTTTTGCTAGTGATTGTGATTAATCAGTAAAAAAACGCAGTACTCTATTATAACTATTAACGTTATTTGTTAATACGCTCTAATATAGTGTTGCAATATTTTGTTCAAAAGTTATTATATTTTTCCCCATTTATTTCAAGGCAGGATAGACAATGATCAAATCTTTTTTTTCACTCATTTTCAGTATTGTCATTTTATTAACAACCAGTTTTTCGTATGCAGATGAGCCAACTTATGTAGTCGGCGCGGGCGGTACATATCGACCATTTGAGTACGAAAATAGCGCAAAACAACTTGAAGGGTTTGATATCGATTTAATTAAAGCCATTGCAGATGTTCAACATTTTAAAATTAAATTAATTAATACACCATGGGAAGGTATTTTTGCTACCTTAGATAATGGTGAACGCGATATTATCATTTCAGGTATTACCATTACCGAAAAACGTAAAAATTCTGTTGATTTTTCTTTACCTTATTTTCCTGCTGAGCAAGTTATTGTGACTCAAAAAGGGTCGAAAATCACATCTATCGCTGATTTGAGCTCTCATACTGTTGGTGTTGTTAATGGTAGTACAGCTGATGTGGTTGTATCTAAAGTATTAGGAAAAAACAGTACGTCAATTAAACGTTTTGATAACACACCTTTGTTACTGCAAGAATTATATGAAGAAGGCATTAATGCTGCTATTGGCGATGTTGGTGTTGTTAAGTTTTATATCAAAATGCATCCCGGTAAAGAGTTTAATCTGATTTCAGATCAAAATTTTGAGCCGCAATATTTTGGTATTGCTGTTGCAAAAGGTAATGATAAATTGCGCAATATGATTAACCAAGGACTGAAAAAAATTATCGATAATGGCACTTATGCCAACATTTATTCAAAATGGTTTGATAATAATGTTCCAACGTTACCTTTAACCGATAAAGAATAATGTGGATTTTTTATGGCGTTTAATTGGGAAATAATTAATGAGTACTTGCCCTTATTTATAGAAGGGGCAAAAATGACTATAGAATGTACGCTGTTTTGTGTCATTTTAGGTACATTATGGGGATTATTGCTAGGTATTGGTCGCACTGCTTCAGCAAAATATGGGGTTTGGAAATATACATTATATTTTTTTGTACAATGGCCAGTTGGAATATATGTTAGTGCTTTTCGCGGTACGCCATTATTTGTGCAAATTATGGTCGTTCACTTTGTCCTTATGCCTTTGTTAATTAACCCACGAGATGGTTTGCTTGTATCGGATAACTTGATTTCGGTTGATACCGCTCGCTTTTTACGATCTCAATATGGTGCATTTATTTCATGCGTTACAGCCATTACTTTAAATGCTGGTGCTTATATATCAGAAATTTTTAGGGCAGGGATTGAGTCGATTGATAAAGGACAAATGGAAGCTGCACGTTCATTAGGTATGGGATATGGCAGTACCATGCGAAAAGTGATATTACCCCAAGCCTTTCGACGAATGTTACCACCGCTAGGTAATAATGCTATTGCTATTTTGAAAGATTCTTCCCTTGGTGCAGCTATTGGTCTGGCTGATTTAGCTTTCGCTGCAAGAACGTCTGGTGCGGCTTATGGCTCATATACTGAGCCTTACCTAGTCATATCTTTGGTTTATTGGATAATGACATCCTTGCTATCGCTACTGGTTAAATATTTAGAAAAAAGGTTGAGCAAAAGTGATTCACATTAAAAATCTACAAAAGCAATTTGGTGATATCCATGTGTTACGTGGTATTTCGTGTGATATTCAAGAAAAAGAAGTGATCTCGGTAATTGGTCCATCTGGTTCAGGTAAAAGCACTTTTTTACGATGCATCAATGGATTGGAAGATATTACATCAGGTGAAATTGAAGTTAATGGTTTTAAAGTGCACAATCCTAAAACCAATATTAATCAATTACGAGAATCAGTAGGGATGGTGTTTCAGCGCTTTAATCTTTTTCCACATATGACAGTACTGGAAAATCTTATTTTAGCACCTAGAGACGTGAAAAAGATGCCCAAAGATCTGGCGATTAGCAAAGCGGAGAAGTTGTTAACCAAAGTCGGGTTGATTGATAAAATTGATGCTTATCCAAGTCAACTTTCCGGTGGACAACAGCAGCGCGTGGCTATTGCTAGAGCACTTATGATGGATCCTAAAGTAATGTTATTTGATGAACCAACTTCGGCGCTTGATCCCGAATTAGTCGGTGAAGTTTTAGCGGTCATGAAATCACTTGCGCAAGAGGGCATGACAATGATTGTTGTGACTCATGAAATGGGCTTTGCTAAAGAAATGTCTACTCGGGTGATTTTTATTGATCAGGGCATTATTCAAGAACAAGGTTCACCCGATCAAATCTTTAATCATCCACAAAATGAACGAACACAGTTATTTTTAAGTAAAGTTCTATAAAACTTGAAAATAAAGGCACTAAACGTGATGTGATAATTTTATTTACGCTTATCTATCACCACCTTAAATAAAAAAACCGTTCTAAGTTGAACGGTTTTTAGTTTAGTTTTTAGCAAGCAGCTAAATTATGCTTTATATTTTTTCATCACAATTGAAGCATTAGTTCCACCAAAACCAAAACTATTTGACATAACAGTTGTCAGTTCACGTTCAGTCGGTTCAGTAATGATATTCATACCAATAGCGGCTTCATCAAGTTCATCAATATTAATGCTTGGTGTAATAAAACCATGCTCTAGCATTAATAGTGAATAAATTAGCTCTTGTGCACCGGTGGCGCTTAATGAGTGACCTGTCATTGATTTTGTGGAAGAAATAGCTGGAATATTGTCACCAAACACTTGTTTGATTGCCCAAAGCTCTTTAACATCACCAACTGGTGTTGAAGTACCATGAGTATTGATATAATCAACAGGGACGTCTAAATCTTGAATAGCAAGCTGCATACAACGCATAGCGCCTTCACCAGATGGTGCAACCATGTCATAACCATCCGAAGTCGCACCATAACCGACTAGTTCGCCGTAGATATGTGCACCACGCGCAAGCGCATGTTCTAACTCTTCAACAACTACCATACCGGCGCCACCTGCGATAACAAAACCATCACGGTTTGCATCATAGGCTCTCGATGCTTTTTCTGGCGTATCATTATATTTGGTTGAAAGGGCACCCATTGCATCAAATTCGCAAGACATTTCCCAACAGAGTTCCTCACCACCACCAGCAAAAACAATATCTTGTTTGCCCAATTGAATTAATTCAGCCGCATGACCAATACAGTGTACTGATGTTGCACAAGCAGAAGTCATGGAATAACTTACCCCTTTAATCTTAAATGGCGTTGCTAAACATGCAGAAATTGCCGATGACATTGATTTTGTTACCGCATAAGGACCTACTCCACGTAACCCTTTTTCTTTCATACCTGCAACAACATTATATTGCGTTTTAGTTGAACCACCATAACCGGCAATTAGACCAGTGCGAGGATTTGATACTTGTTCAGGGGTTAATTTGGCATCTTCTATAGCTTGTTGTAAAGCTAAATAGCCATAAATAGAAGCATCATTCATAAAGCGAACAATTTTACGATCGATTAATCCTGTTGTATCTAGTTTTACATTTCCACATACATGGCTACGCATTCCGCTATCTTTCATTTCTTGTGAAAAAGTAATGCCGCTTCGACCTACTTTTAATGATTCTAGAACTTCTTTAGTATTGTTACCGATACTTGATAGAATACCTAACCCAGTAATTACAACACGTTTCATTTAATGCTTTACTCCTAAAATTATCTGGCTTCATATGAAAAATTGATGTGATTATAGCGTACACTTGTAAGCTGAACAATACCTTATTATCTATTTTATTTAAGCTGATGAAAGATAATAATCCGTTTTCATCACAAAGCGTGATTAACTCTACGTTTTTCATTCCGGTTGTTTAGACAGTAATTATGATGAATTTACTGATCTGATGAGGTAGATCAAATAAAATTAACCTTTATTAAATTGTTGCACACAATAATATAATCCTTATAATACTGTATATAAAAACAGTAATTGTGGTGTACTATGAATGACAAAATGATTAATAAACTTGAAATATTAGCAGAATCAGCTAAATATGATGTTTCTTGTGCTTCGAGCGGCAGTTCTCGATCAAATAAACATAAAGGTATTGGTAATGCTCATAGTCGAGGTATTTGTCATACTTTTACCGCCGATGGTCGATGTGTTGCATTGCTTAAAATTATGTTGACTAATTACTGTATGTTTGATTGTGCTTACTGTATTAATCGACAGAGTAATGATATTCCAAGAGCGGGTTTTACCCCGAAAGAGTTAGCCCAATTAACAATAGAATTTTATCGTCGTAACTATATAGAAGGGCTATTTTTAAGTTCCGGTATTGTTAGAAGCCCTGACCATACAATGGAAAAGATGATCAAAGTTGTTACCATTTTGCGTAAAGAATATGATTTTAATGGTTATATTCATATGAAAGCGATACCCGGAGCAAGTAATGATTTGATTAAACAAGCTGGATTATTAGTTGATCGAATGAGTGTTAATTTAGAAATTCCAACAGAAAAAAATCTTAAATTATTGGCACCAGACAAAGATCATCAAACCATTTATCAACCCATGCGCCATATCCAACAAAATCTATTGGAAAATGTGGAAGATCGTAAAAGAATAAAATCGACTCCCAAATTTGTACCTGCAGGTCAAAGTACCCAACTGATTATTGGCGCAACGGATGAATCGGATAATCAAATTTTACAATTGACCGCTAAGTTATATAAAAGACCCAGCATGAAGCGTGTTTACTATTCAGGATTTGTGCCAGTAAATAGCTATGATAAAAGGTTACCTGTATTACAAGACGTGCCTAGAGTTCGCGAAAATCGATTGTATCAAGCTGACTGGCTTTTGCGTTTTTATGGTTTTAATGTGGATGAGATTGTGAATGACAGTTATCCGGATCTCGATTTGACAGTTGATCCTAAATTATCGTGGGCAATACGTAATCCACAATTTTTTCCGGTAGATATTAATTACGATAGCTATCAAAAAATTTTACGCGTTCCCGGTATTGGTGTTAAATCGGCCAAACTTATTGTTATGGCAAGGCGCCATCGAAAACTTAATTTAGCAGCACTTAAACGCATAGGGGTAGTTTTGAAGCGTGCACAGTTTTTTATCATTTGTCATGAGATGCGAGAATTCAAGTTACTCGACTCTTCAGCTGAATATATTCGTCTTTCTTTACAAGAACCGCCTTTGTTAAAAGCGAAAGCCGCTTCTTTACCTCAGCAATTAGTCATGGGGTTTTAGTTGATGATAGTCTTTTATTATGACAAAACTTTTGAAGGGTTACTTTGTGCCGTGTTTGACATATTCAAGTTAAAAAAAATGCCAGAGTGTTTATTGCTTGAAGGCGATGTAGCCCCTTTATTAGCGTCAGAAACGCATGTAGTTGAATTTCGTAATAGCAAATATGAACGGGTACAACTAGCACTCGAAAAAAAAATTTCTAAAATCGCGCTTAATCAGTTGTTGTATGTTTGGTTATCTGAACTTCCTGAAAGTGACTTAATTATTTTGCGCTATATCTGTAAAGTTTTTCAATCAACACATTCAATTGAAACCGATTTTGGCGATCCTGATGTGCTAACTGTGCATGATATCGCTAAAAAAGTGAGTCGCGAAAAGCATCATTTAGTGCAGTTTGTACGATTTAATGCGATAAATAATCCAATAAGCGCCAGTGAAAATAGTTTAAGTGAAAAAATTTATTTTGCGGTCATTGCACCCATTTATAATGCATTACCCTTAGTGTTAAATTTTTTTCAAGATCGTTATGCGGATCAAAAATGGGCGATTTATGATGAGAAGCGGCAATATGGCTATTTTTATAATCTTGAAAAGATTGAACGAATCTCGCTAGCTAATCATGAAGATATCGTTGTTAACAGTATGATCAATCAAGATTATATGACTAAAGATGAACAACTATTTCAAACCATGTGGCTGCGTTATTGTAACGCGCTAACTATTAAAGAAAGAGTGAATCCTAAATTGCAACGTCAACAGATGCCAAAACGATTTTGGCAATATCTACCTGAAATGAAAGGTAAATAAAAAACCGCCAATGTTAGCGGCGGTTTCATTATTTGGTAATAGTGAAAATGGCTATTGTGAATCAATATCGTTAATAAAGCTGTTAATACTCTCTTCACGTTGCTGTTGCTTTTCTTCGTCCACTTTGCCGCCCGAGGCAATAAAGTCATTACGTTGGAAGTAAGCATTACGCATAAAATTGTATGGGTCATCACTATTTTTAATAAGATCTTCATATTGAATAGCGACAGCACGCGCTTCAATACCATCAAACACACCTCGTACTAACGCCCATTGCCAATCTAACCAAACTAGTGGGGGATAAAGGGTATCAACTAATCCTCCGCCTTCTTCACGTAATGTCGCTGAACCATAGAAAGGTAACACAACGTAAGGACCATAAGGAACATCGTAATGACCTAATACATCACCAAAAGTACGTTTATTGCCTTTTTGTAATTGGGGTTCGACCATACTTGCAACATCAAAAAGACCTGCAACACCAAAAACAGTATTCAAAAAGAATCGAGCTAAATGTGTACCAGCTTTATGCACATCTCCTTGTAAAAGGTTGTTTACCATCGATGCTGGTTCGGAAAGGTTTGATGACACATTAACTATCCCTTTTCGCATAGGCGTAGGGACATAATCTTTCCATACAACAGCGGCAGGGCGTAAAACATAGGGGTCAAGCGCGTAGTAGTTTACATTGAACATCGCTTTATTAAATCCTGATAATGGATCACTATAGGTATTGGTTTCTGGTTGATAAGTTGCACAACTAGTAAGCGCCATTACAGAAAACATCATGCCAACGATTCTTTTTTTCATAATATCTTCGACAAAATAATATAAGATTAGAGATGCTGCGATTGTATCATGTTTACTTAAAATAGAAAATTTTTCGTTATTTAATTGGTATTATTGATATAAATTTATTAAAATACACGCCGCTGTGACCTCATAGTTAAATGGATATAACGAGCCCCTCCTAAGGGCTAATTGCAGGTTCGATTCCTGCTGGGGTCAGATTTTGATAAGAATATAATGATTTTAAAAAGCGTTTTTATTGAAAGTTTTACGATAAAATCTAAATAGAACCTCAACGATTGACTAAATTATATAATATCCTATATTACAAGGATTTATGCATATAAAAGCACTCGTCAACCGAGTCTACTTTTTCTCGATTTTAATCCTCCAATATACATCCGATAACTAAAATCGATCTGATTGAACTGTTATATTATTTAGCATGAAATAGCCAAAAAATAGCTATTTATTTGTACAAGGATATAACTGTTATTTTTGTCGCAATTTAAATTGTTACTTTTTATTAAGTTAAAACAGACGACTTAATTATCCGATTAATTATTATTTAACTCCAGGAAACGAATCGACATACTGAATAGTAAAATCAGGAAAAGAATCGACAATCTGTATTTTGTAATTTGGAAAACTATCGACTATTTTCCACTCTCCGGGTTTATTTGCAAAACCATTCGTTTTTTTGACCCGCAGATCGGGAAAACTTTTCACGACTTTCACCCTGTAATCGGGGAATGAATCAACAAATTTTATTTTTCCATAGATTTTTGACACATCGGGTTTTGCCTGTAGCATAAATGGAATCAGAATTAATATAATTGTTTTGATAACTATTTTCATAAAATTTCCTTTAATTTATAAAGTAAGTGTTGTTATCACTATATCTATTAATAAATATTATAATTAAAATATATCAAATGTGTTATTAAACAAATGTTAGACATGGTGTTAAATTGCGTTGAGTTAAATCAATAAGCATCTAGCACTAATTTGTTTATATTTATTTGGTTGTTGTTGATCCTTATTTAATTATAACGGCAATGAGTAAACTTTATTACAGTCTAGTAAAATCTTGCTGTTATCTTAATAGGTTTAACAATTTTATCTTGCAGTTAATGGTCATGATTAATATTGTCTTTAATTAAGAGATATAATTTATCATTTTAATATGGCGATGTGATTTTTGGAGTTTTAATACGATACTTTTTACTCTAAATAACTACTTCAAATAATCAATCCTTATACTATACCGGATATTAAAGATTTTTTTATTATTAAATTTATTCATAACACGTTATATTATGCGCCTCAAAAAATTATAAGAGACATCATTATGAAAATATTTTTAAAGGTACTATCCCTTATTAGTTTGATTAGTTTACCATTATATAGTCAGGCAAAATTACCAGAATCAATTAAAATTGGTTCAGATACTTCCTATGCCCCATTCGATTTTATTGACGCAAATGGTGAAATTACAGGTTTTAATATTGAAATAACAAAGGCACTTTGTGCTAAAGCAAATATTGAATGTGTCTTTAAAACTACTGATTTTGATGCACTGATTCCTTCACTTTTATCGAGAAAGATTGATATGATTTCGTCATCTTTGATGATGACCGAAAAACGTAAAAAGCAGATTGCGTTTTCTGATGAAATTTTTGTGACTAATTCAAGATTAATCACAAAAGAAGGTGCCAATATTATGCCTACAGTTGAATCTTTAAAAGGTAAGCGAGTAGGTGTTGAACAAGGTACTTCGCAAGAACATTTTGCTAATGAAGTTTGGCGTCCAAACGGTGTGATCATTGTCCCTTATCAAAATCAATTACAAGTGTTTTCTGATTTAGTGGCGGGGCGTTTAGATGCGTCATTACAAGATGAGGTAACCGGTAGTTATGCATTTTTAAAACAACCGCAAGGAAAAGGTTTTGCGTTTGCAGGCAACGCATTAACCGATAAAACGTATTTCGATGTTGGGGTAGGGTTAGGCTTCCGTAAAAATGATACTGAATTACGAGAGGCTTTTAATAAGGCTCTTGTTGAGATTCTAAATGATGGTACCTATAAAAAAATCAATGATAAATACTTTGATTTTAGTGTTTATGGCAATAAAAAATAATTAAGTAATGCAAGGTTATATTCCGCTTATTTTGCAAGGTGCTTTAATTACCATTGGACTAGCAATCACTTCGTTGATTGTGGCTATATTACTTGGTGTGATTTGTGCTTTAGGCAAAATGTCTAAAATAAAATTACTACGATTACTTTGTCAGGCTTATACCTCTTTAATTCGAGGTGTGCCTGATTTAGTACTTATGATGCTAATATTTTTTGGATTACAATTTGCGCTCAATAATATTACCGATTTTTTTAATATGGATATTATCGAAATTAATCCTTTTGTAGCTGGAATGATTACGTTAGGTTTTATTTACGGCGCCTATTTTACTGAAACCTTCCGAGGTGCTTATCAGTCAGTATCGAAAAACACCTTGAATGCTGCTATTGCACTTGGATTAAGTCAAACTCAAGTTTTTCGTTATGTTATGTTTCCACTTATGATGCGCTTTGCTTTGCCGGGAATAGCAAATAACTGGTTGGTTGTTTTAAAATCAACTGCGTTGGTTTCGTTATTAGGTTTATTTGATTTAGTTAAAGCAACAAAAACGGTAGGCGAAGCAACGTATCAGCCACTATTATTTGCTTTAATCGCTGGCGCGTTTTATCTGTTTTTCACCACTATTTCAAATCTTGCTTTGTGGTGGCTTGAAAAGCATTATTCCATTGGTATAACCAAAGCAAAATTATAAACAAAGAGCCTTATCATGTTAGAGATTCTTCAAGACTACTGGAAAGCGTTGTTATGGACAGATGGGTATAATATCACTGGGCTAGCTATGACGCTGTGGATTTTGGTCTTATCGGTTTCCCTTGGCGGTATTTTGTCTTTAGTTTTAGCGGTTGGTCGTAATTCAAAAAATCAATACATCAAGTTACCTATTTGGTGTTTTACCTATGTCTTTCGAGGCACGCCTTTGTATGTTCAATTATTAGTTATCTATACAGGACTTTATACATTGAGTTTTGTGCAGAATCATCAATGGGTTAATGATTTTTTTCAAAGTGGCTTAAATTGTACTATTTTAGCGTTTACCTTAAATACTTGTGCTTACACCACTGAGGTTATAGCGGGCTCAATGCGTAATGTGCCCAATGGTGAAATTCAAGCGGCAATAGCCTTAGGTTTTAACCGATTTCAATTATATCGATATATTATTTTACCAAGAGCCTTTCGTCTTGCTTTGCCTGCTTACAGTAATGAAGTTATTTTTATGTTGCACTCAACTGCATTAGCATTTACCGCAACCGTTCAAGATGTAATGAAAATTGCTCGTGACATTTATGCTGAAACATATCAACCTTTTCATGCCTTTGGTATTGCTGCGGTTATTTATCTTTGTGTTAGTTTTACATTAATTTGGGGATTTAGAAAATTAGAAAGGCGTTGTTTGGCATATATGCAAATAGATTGGTCTGTAAAAGCTAATTAAATATTCAAAATATTAAGCCATTATTGTATCAATAATGGCTTTGGTAAAATGATCATTTATATAATTAATTAGCTGCTGGGTAGCCATAGTCTTCGGTATGATCTTCATGATCTGAAGAACCCGGTAACGCTCTGGTGCGATCGATTGGTACATAACTCCCACTTGGTGTTTCGATCTGACATTCTTCTAAATAGATTGAGTACTTGGTATTAGCATGCATACTCACACCTCTAAAGTAACAATGTGTCGCATTATATAAGTCGTTACGACAGAGCACGGCTATGACTAGCCAAATGGCAACAATCGCTAATGCTACCCATTTTAAGTGTCGCCAAATAAACGACCAAAAGCCTTGTCCACGAAATCGACAATAAGCAAATATAAGTAAAAAAATCGCAACAAATCCTAAAAATTCATATAACCAAAATAGCCACATGTTGTTATCTCCTAAGCAATAATTAGTTGCTATTTTATACTAACTTTTTATTTACATCCATGACCCATTACGAATAATACCTACAGCAATACCTTCAATAGCAAAGCTTTGTTGTTCTAAATCAACTTCAATAGGTGAAAAGTCTTCATTTTCGGCCAGTAAGTGTACATGTTTACCATGGCGAGATAGTCTTTTAACGGTGACTTCATCATCAATTCGTGCAACTACCACTTGGTCATTTTTTACATCTTGGGTTTTGTGCACGGCAAGTAAGTCACCATCTAATATACCAATATCTTTCATTGACATACCGTGAACCCTTAATAAAAAGTCAGCTTGGGGTTTGAATACAGAAGGATCGATTTGATAATGACTTTCAATATGTTCTTGCGCTAGGATAGGTGAGCCGGCAGCCACTTGCCCAATAAGTGGAAGACCTTCAAAATCATGTTGATCATCGGACGTTTCGAGCAGTAGACGAATACCACGAGATGAACCAGCTATCATTTCAATTGCCCCTTTTTTAGCTAAAGCTTTCAAATGTTCTTCAGCCGCATTAGCGGAGCGAAATCCTAATTTTTGCGCAATTTCAGCGCGTGTTGGTGGCATGCCAGTTGTTTGAATATTTTCTTTGATCAAATCGTATATTTGCTGCTGACGTTCTGTTAATGGTCTCATTATCAATTTCCTGTGTTTATATACAGATATATGTGATTATATACAGCTAATACTATAAAACCAACAGTTTTGTTGATTTTATTTTTTATTGGTTGATTAATTTTTCAATATGTTGATAACTTGTTCATTTTGATAAAATCAAGTTCTATTGAAAAAGATAAATTTTGTTTTATTCCAATAGTGATCATTTTTATCATCTTAACTTAATTTTTTTATGTTGGTTTGCAATAAGTGATTTTTATTAAAAAAATTATAATATTCTGAATAAAATGTATTTTTTGTTTTTAGGTAAGAAAAATTAGCATATATAATGAGATTCAGTTATATGATATACTAATCATGGTAATTATTAGATCGGAAACTATATTCATGTCTTATATTGTTGCACTTAGTGGTGGTGTTGCCAGTGGTAAAAGTACCATTGCAAATCTTTTTGCACAATTAGGTGTGCCGATTATTGATGCTGATGTTATTGCTAGGCAAGTTGTTCAGATTGGAACTGATGCTTATCTTGAAATTGTTAAACATTTTAGCCAGGAAATCTTATTACCTGATGGTGAATTGGATCGCAGTCAATTGCGGGAAATTATCTTTAATAATTCGCATGAAAGGCTTTGGTTAAACCACTTATTACATCCGATTATTCAACAAAAAACGCAGGAACAAATTGCAAAACAGACTGCGGTTTATGTAATTTGGGTGGTGCCACTTTTGATTGAAAATAATTTACATCACTTAGCTGACCGAGTTTTGATGATCGATATTCCGAAAGCACTACAATTACAGCGTCTGGTTCAAAGAGATAATATTGATATAGCGTTAGCTCAAAAAATGATTCAATCTCAAGTTTCTGGTGAAAAACGATTATCCTATGCTGATGATATAATCATCAATAATGGTGATTTAGCTTGTTTGACTGAGCAAGTAAATGAATTACATCAACAATACTTAAATAACCTTAAAATTAATAATGGATAAGTATGGATAAGATTATTTTTGAACATCCACTAAATGAAAAGATGCGTACCTGGTTACGTGTTGAATTTTTATTAAAACAATTAGATCTACATTGTCATTTTGATCAAAATAATGCGTTACTTTTTTTTCATGCACTGTCTGAGTTATTAGAAATTATTGAACGTAATGATGTTAGAAGTGATTTGATTAAAGAAATCGAGTCTCAAAAACAAAAACTATCTTCTTGGTTAAATATTGAAGGTGTTGATCAAGAGTTAATAACCGAATTACTTAATAAATTTGATCATTATTTACTAAAATTTAATACTGCACCTCGATTAGGCCAAGCATTGAAAGATGATCGTTTTATTACCTCAATTCGCCAACGCTTAATGATTCCTGGCGGGTGCTGTAGTTTTGATCTTCCCTCTTTCTATCTGTGGTTAAAACAATCAGCAGAAAAACGAGATAGACAAGTACAAAGTTGGTTGCAGCATCTTGCTATTTTAAATGAATCGCTCTCATCATGTATGCAGTTGATACGCCAACTTGGTGAATTTAAATTATTCACTTGTGCCAATAATTTTTTTCAAGAAACCAATGGTGACATTAACCTTATTCGTATTCGTGTTTCGTTAGATAAAAATGTTTATCCACAAGTATCGGGTCATATGTCGCGTTATAGTATTCGATTTATTCCGCTTGAAGCTTGTGATAATACGAGTACCGATACGATAGAATTTGAATTAGCGTGCTGTTAATAGCCTAAAATTAAAGAGTCAAAATGAACAAAAAAATAATGCAATTTGTGAAATGTCCAACATGTCAAAAAGAGGTGGAATGGTCGGAAAAAAGTTTATTTAGACCATTTTGTAGCAAACGTTGTCAGCTTATTGATTTGGGCGAGTGGGCAGCAGAAGAACATCGAATTCCCGATAAAGAAATCACAGAACACGATCTTTGGAGTGAAGATAATCTTTCTGATTTAATAGGAAAACATTAATGAAAGTGCTTGGTATTGAAACGTCTTGTGATGAAACTGGAATTGCTGTTTATGACGATCAATCTGGTCTATTAGCTAATCAACTTTACTCGCAAATTAATTTACATGCTGATTATGGTGGTGTCGTGCCTGAGCTTGCATCACGTGATCATATTCGCAAAACGGTACCATTGATTCAAGCCGCGTTAAAACAAGCTAACATAACGGCAGAGGATATTGATGGCATCGCTTATACAGCAGGGCCCGGGTTAATTGGCGCTTTAATGGTTGGTGCATCTATCGGCCGTGCGCTTGCTTACGCTTGGAATGTGCCAGCAGTTGCTGTCAATCACATGGAAGGACATTTACTTGCCCCGATGCTGGAAGATAACCCACCAGAATTTCCCTTTGTTGCGTTATTGGTTTCGGGGGGACATACTCAATTAATTAGTGTTACAGGCATAGGTCAATATCAGTTACTCGGTGAATCGATTGATGATGCAGCAGGTGAGGCATTTGACAAAACAGCTAAATTATTGGGACTTGATTACCCCGGTGGAGCGAAGCTTTCAAAACTAGGAGAGCAGGGGATTGCAAATCGATTCCATTTTCCTAGGCCAATGACCGATCGGCCTGGATTGGATTTTAGTTTTTCAGGACTCAAAACCGCTGCTGCTAACATCATTCATCAAAACACTTGTGATGGCACTATTGATTTACAAACTAAGTCTGATATTGCTCGAGCTTTTGAAGATGCATTGGTCGACACCTTAGTAATTAAGTCACGTAGAGCTCTTGATGAAACAGGCTTTAATCGACTAGTTATTGCCGGCGGCGTTAGCGCCAATAAAACATTACGTCAACAATTATCGGTATTGATGAAAAACCGGAAAGGACAAGTTTATTATCCGAGATTAGAATTTTGTACAGATAATGGGGCTATGATTGCTTATGCAGGAATGGTACATTTAAAGGAAGGGCAGCATAGTGATTTAGCTATTGCGGTGAGACCTAGATGGCCTTTAAGTGATTTAAAGTAACAATAATATTGTTTTTAAACGTTAGTTAAAGCTCAATCAAACGATATTTAACAGTAGGCAAATGCCTACTGTTAAAATAAACACTACTGTTTGTCGTCACTGTTTTGGTCTTCGTTACTGCTGTTTTGGTTTACGGCTAATTTTTCAATATTACGATTGATATTGAATAACACACAAACTAATTCAAAGCCGATTCTTGCAGAAATAACACCAACAATAAGACCTATGACACCTGTAAAAAATGCGATAAGTCCACCTAAAAAACTGTATTGAAAACTATGGAAACTGGCAATAATGACACCTAATCCACTTAAAACTATTAACACCAGTGTTACCCAATAAAGGATAGTGATAATTACTGGTGTGATCATTTTATTGAAAAAGAAAAAATCTACTAATGAAAAACCCTCGGAATTTATAATTTTCTTCATTTTATTTCCTTAATTAAAAATTATTAATGATTATTACTTTTCATTTTAGTTAATAGCGTATACATTTAAGAATAAATAAATGAATAAAGCAATCTATTATTACACAATATTCTGAGATAACACATGAAAACTTATATTCCAGGCAAAGATGCCGCCCTTGAAGATTCCATCCAATATTTTCATCAACAACTCGCTAAATACCAATTAGAGGTAAAAGAGGCCTCTTGGCTTAATCCTGTGCCAAATGTTTGGTCGGTGCATATTCAAAACACACAGTGCCCACTCTGCTTTGCTAATGGTAAAGGCGCAAGTAAAAAAGCCGCTTTAGCTTCTGCACTAGGGGAATATTTTGAACGTTTATCAACTAATTACTTCTTTTCTGACTTTTACTTAGGACAACAAGTTGCTAATTCTGATTTTGTTCATTATCCAACTGAAAAATGGTTTGCAATACCTCAAGATAATAGCTTGCCAAAAGGAATCTTATCCGAAAAATTACTTAAGTTTTATGATCCTGATCAGGAATTAATTGCTACTGATTTAGTCGATTTGCAATCAAGTAATGCTGAGCGTGGCATTTGCGCACTGCCTTTTGTACAACAATCCGATCAGAAAACGATTTATGTACCGGTTAATTTAATTGCTAATTTATATGCTTCCAATGGTATGTCAGCGGGCAATACGCGTAATGAGGCTCGAGTGCAAGGGTTATCAGAAATTTTTGAGCGTTACACTAAAAATAAGATAATCGCTGAAGCAATAAGCTTACCAACTATTCCGCCTGAAGTCATTAACCGTTATCCAGCTGTTTTAGCCGCTATAAATGCGCTTGAAAGTGAAGGCTTTCCACTTTACTGTTTTGATGCTTCTCTTGGCGGTGAATTCCCTGTTATCTGTGTCGTATTATTGAACCCAAACAATGGTACTTGTTATGCCTCATTTGGTGCGCATCCTGACTTTGGTGTCGCGCTTGAAAGAACGGTTACGGAACTACTACAAGGACGTAGTTTGAAAGATCTTGATGTGTTTTCTCCACCAAGTTTTGATAATGACGAAGTGGCTGATTTAAGTAACTTAGAAACCCACTTTATTGACTCAAGTGGCTTAATTTCGTGGGATCTATTTAATAAACAAGCTGATTATGAGTTTGTTGACTGGGATTTTTCTGGCACAACAGAACAAGAGTTTGATAACCTTATGGCGATTTTTGCTCGACACAAAACAGAGGTTCTTATCATGGACTATGAACATCTTGGTGTTTATGCCTGTCGCATTTTAGCTGTAGGTATGTCAGAAATCTATCCGCCTGAAGATCTTTTAATTGCGAATAATAATATGGCAATTGAGTTTAGAGATCTGATTTTATCTTTACCGAATAAAAAGCTGACAGCAAAACAGTATTTGGCAATTATAGAGCAGCTAGATGAGCAGGGGCTAGATGATTTTGCTCGCGTTCGTGAATTACTTGGTATTGCAACAGGTAAAGATAATGCATGGTTAACTTTACGTGTTGGTGAGTTAAAAGCAATGTTAGCATTAGCCGCAAAAGATTTAGTTCAAGCACAAACATGGATCGATTGGACAATTGAAATGAATGAATCAATTTTTACCTCAGAACGGAATCATGCTTATCGTTGTCTGCAAACATTAGTCAGTTTTATCATTGATCGGGATAAAAAACAGTTTGAGAATTATCAAGACGCATTTAATAAAATGTATGGCAAAAATTGTGTTGATCAAATGTGGCAATATGCCAATGGTGAGAAAAAGTTTTTTGGTTTAACGGATTTATTTAACGATCCTAATATGTCAAATAACGATCTTGAACAATTTACAATGCATCAAAAATTGCTTTCTGTTTATCACAAACTGCATCAGGCAATGTTATAAGAAATTGAATTATATTCCACCGATTGTTTCGGTGGAATAAATCTAACATTGATGTTTAACCTTTTCTAGCAAAGTCTGCGGCTTGTTCAACAAGCTCCTTTTTAGGTCTAATTCCAGTGTACAATACAAATTGTTCAAGTGCTTGGATCACCGCTACATCAGCGCCAGAAATTATTGTTTTGTTTAATTTGCTTGCGTATTTAATCATTGGCGTTTCAACAGGTAATGCGACTACATCAAACACAATTTCGGCTTGTTCAATCATTGTCGTAGGGAAAGATAGTTGATCAGCTTCGATACCGCCCTGCATTCCAATTGGTGTAACATTAATAATTAATTTTGCTTGTTCAGCAGGAACTTCTGTTTCATCTTTTACCCATTTATAACCATAGCGTTTTGCCAGTGCTTGTCCTTTTTGTTGGTTTCGAGCTGCAATAATCCCGTTTTTAAAGCCTTTATCGTAAAACGCACCGATAACGGCATTGGCCATACCGCCACTCCCTTTTAGTACAAACGGCGTGGTATTTTCTATCTGATTTTCTTCAATAAGTTTAGCTACAGCAATATAATCAGTGTTATAAGCAGTTAGATGATAATTGGTATTAACAATGGTATTGACTGACTGGATTGAACTTGCTGAAACATCTAATTCATCGATAAACTCAATACACGCTTGTTTATAAGGCATTGAAATTGCACAACCGCGAATGGCTAACGCTTTAATACCATAAATAGCGTCTTTTAAATTATTGGTTGTAAATGCTTTATAAATATAATTGAGATCAAGCTTTTCATATAAGAAGTTGTGAAAACGGGTTCCAAAATTGCTTGGCCTTGCAGAAAGTGACATACAAACTATGGTATCTTTATTAATAATTCTTGCCATTGTAACGAATCCTTGTGATTATAATTGATAATTAACTTTATTTTACCACTTTTTATATTAGCGTATATTTTGATTATGGTAGCCAATAATACTGGTCCTAAAATACAGCAAGAAAAAGCAACGATTAAGGTAATGATTCATTTATATTGCCACAAAAAACATCATACTGAAAAGCATCAATTGTGTAATGAATGTGATGATCTATTGCAATATGCGATGCGAAGACTCATCTTATGCCGCTTTGGCGAAAATAAAACAACTTGCGAAAAATGCCCTAAACATTGTTATCGTAAAGATTACCAACAAAAAATCAAACAAGTGATGCGATTTTCTGGTCCAAGAATGCTAATTTATCACCCGATTATGGCATTGAAGCATTTATATAAAAATTTGTTTGATTTAAAAAAATAAAGCTATTAGTTTTATTGCTAAACGTCGTTTGAAAATAGGTTGATCATGATAGGGTTAAAGTTGCCAGTGATAAAAATAAATCATTTATTTGAGGTTGATTGTTTTAGGTGTTAATCATTCTTAACAAACATTTACATAAATACACATTACAATTTGATTATTCTATTTTACTATTAGAATGAATTTTTGATATTATCGCGCACAAATGAGTTACATTAGATGATATATAAAAGCTAATATGTTGTATTTTTAGTAAAAAACTAATGGGATTAGCTACAAGGAGTGGTAAAAATATGTTAAAATATGGTCTTAATCGGGCATCGGGCATCGGGCATCGGGCATCGGGCATCGGGCATCGGGCATCGGGC